>JAFAYM010000090.1 GCA_019240395.1 Acidisphaera sp.
GGCGCGCGCCACCAGCGCGGGCGCCGTCGCCACGCCCTCGGTGACACCGCTCCGGGCGCCGAGAATGTCGGCCAGCGCCTCGCCACGGCCGAGCGCCAGGCCGAGGCTGTAGTTCCGGCTGGCACCGCCGGTGCAGGTCAGCAGCAGATCGCCCACCCCGGACAGGCCGGACACCGTCTCCGCCCGGCCGCCCAGCCCCACCGCCAGGCGCCGCAATTCGGCCAGGCCGCGGGTGACCAGAGCGGCCCGCGCATTCTCGCCCAGGCCGGCGCCGATCACCGCCCCGGCGGCGATCGCCACTACGTTCTTTGCCGCACCGCCGATCTGCGCCCCCGTCGGGTCGTCGTTCCCGTAGAGCCGAAAGCCGGTGGTGCCCACGCGCTCCGCCACCAGCGCGCGCAGCCCGGCATCGGCGGAGGCCACCACCGCGGCCGCAGGCAGACCGGCGGCGATCTCGCCGGCGAAATTCGGCCCGGTCAGCACCGCCGCCGACACGCGCGGATGCAGCGCGCCAAGAATCTCCAGCGGCAGGCGCAGGCTGCCATGCTCCACGCCCTTGGCGCACACCACCATCGCCGCCGTGTCCGGCAGCAGCGCCGCCACCTCCCGCAAGTGCTGCACCGGGACCGCGAGCAGCAGCAGACCGGCATCCACGCCTTCCAACGACGCCGTGACCTTGACCTCGGCGGGCAGGCGGGCACCGGGCAGACGCGGATTCTCCCGCGTCGCCGTGATCGCCGACGCACGACCGGGATCGCGCGCCCACAGCACCGTCGCCCGGCCGGCCCGCGCCGCCTGGATCGCCAGCGCCGTGCCCCAGGCGCCGGCGCCGATCACCGCGACCTCCCCGCTACTCATCGGTCAACCGCTGCACCGACGCACGCTCGCCGGGCTCGCGATCTCCGAGCCGCTGCAGCAGTGCGTCGAGAATGGACGGCACCTCCTCCTCGAAGCGATAGGGCGGGTTGGCGACCAGCAGGCCGCTTCCGTTCAGCCGCGCCGGATCGACCGGCTCCCGAAGACAAAGCTCGGCCGCGAGCACGTCGCGCATGCCGCTCTGCCGCACCGCCTGGTGCAGCGCCCGCACCGGCGCCCGGTGCTTGATCGGATACCACGCCGCGAACACGCCCGTCGCGAAGCGGGCCCGGCCGGCGGCCAGCGCGGCAGCCACCCGCGCGTGCTCGCCCGCCGCCTCGTAGGGCGGATCGATCAGCACTAGGCCGCGCCGCTCGATCGGCGGCAGCAGGCCGGAAAGCGCCTCCCACGCATCCCGACGATGCACCGCCACCTGACGATCCCCGGCGTAGCGGCGGCGCAGCGCCGCGTATTCCTCGGGATGCAGTTCGCAGCAGGCCAGCCGGTCGCCCGGCCGCAGCAGAGCGCGGATCAGCGCCGGCGATCCCGGATAGCTCGTACCCCCAGGATCGTCCGCCCGCACCAGGCCGACATACGCGGCGAGCGGCGCCGGCGGGTCCTCGATCAGGCGGGCGATGCCGCTGCGCCACTCGCCGCTCCGCGCCGCCGGACCCTCCGCGAGGTCGTACCGCCCGCTGCCGGCGTGCGTATCGAGCACGAAGATCGGCGCAGGCTTGCGCAGCAGCGCGGAGAGCATCCAGACCAGGAGCGCGTGCTTCATGCAGTCGGCAAAATTGCCGGCGTGGTAGGCGTGGCGGTAGTTCACGGTCGCGCGGGACCCATGTCGGGCGCATCGAGCGGCCAGCGCGGCCGCGGCGCGTGATCGAGCCCATCCGCGAGCCCGAGGCGCAGCCGCTCCAGCCCGGCCCAGGCCACCATCACCGCATTGTCCGTGCAGAGCCGCAGGGGCGGTGCCACCAAGCGGTAGCCGCAGGTCTGCGCCACGCCGGCGAGCGCCGACCGCACCGCCGCATTGGCGGCGACCCCGCCCGCCACCACCAGCAACCTCCCGTCCGGATGCGCGGCAGCGAAGGCCGCGAGCGCGTTGGCCGCGCGGTCGGCCAGCACCTCGGCGACTGCCGCCTGGAATCCGGCGGCGATGTCCGCGGCGTCCTGTCGCGGCAGGCCGCCGGGAGGAAAGCGAGCGACCAGTTGCGCCACCGCCGTCTTCAGTCCGGAGAAGCTGAAATCGCAGCCCGGGCGACCCAGCAGCGGCCGCGGCAGGCGATGGCGCGCCGGATCGCCCTCCGCCGCCAGCCGCTCCACCGCGGGTCCGCCCGGCCAGGGCAGGCCGAGCAGCTTTCCCACCTTGTCGAAGGCCTCCCCGACGGCATCGTCGATCGTGCCGCCGAGCCGGACGTGCCGCCCCACTCCCTCCACGGCGACGCACTGGCAGTGTCCGCCGGACACCAGCAGGAGCAGATAGGGAAACGCCGCACCGCCGGGTACCAGGCCGGGCAGCCGGGGGCTCAGCGCGTGCGCCTCGAGGTGGTTCACCGCGACGAAGGGGATCCGTCGCGCCAGGGCGATCCCCTTGCCGAGGCCGCTGCCGACGATCAGCCCGCCGATCAGCCCGGGCCCGCTGCTCGCCGCGACACCGGCGAGCGCGTCCCAGCCGACCCCCGCTTCCCGCATCACCTGCGCCGCGAGATCAGGCAGGTGCGCGAGATGGGCGCGCGCCGCGATCTCCGGTACCACGCCGCCGAAGGCCGCGTGCGCGCCCTGTCCCAGAACCGCCTCGGCCAGCACGGCGCCGTCCGCGTCGAGCACCGCCGCCGCGGTCTCGTCGCAGGAGCTTTCGATGCCCAGCACGGGGCCGCTCGCACGACCGGGTTGCATCGGCGTGTCTTTCCAATGCGTCGGGACGGTTCTAGGACACCGGCATGGATGCCGCACAGCCTTCGCGTAGCAGCCCGGCTGCCAAACCGGTCCGACCGCACGACCGGGCACTGCCGCTTCGGGTCGGCACGCGCGGCTCTCCGCTGGCGCTGATCCAGGCCCGCTCGTTCCTCGGGGTTTTGCGATACTTTTGCCCGGTGCTGCGCAGCCTCGACGTGTTCGAGGAGCACGCCATCCGCACGACCGGCGATGCCGTGCAGGATCGCCGGCTCGCCGAGATCGGCGGCAAGGGCCTGTTCGCCAAGGAGATCCACGAGGCGCTCGCCGACGGGCGAGTCGACTTCGCGGTGCACAGCCTGAAGGATTTGGAGACCGAGCTTCCCCCGGGGATCGTGCTGGCCTGCACCTTGCGCCGCGAGGACGCGCGCGACGTGCTGGTGCTGGCGCCCGATACCGGGCCGGCGGACCCCTCCGACCCCTATGCCGTGCTGCCGGCCGGCGCGGTGATCGGCACGTCCTCGGTGCGGCGCCAGGCGCAGCTGCTGCACGCGCGGCCGGATCTGCGCATCGTCACGATGCGCGGCAACGTGCAGACGCGGCTGGAAAAGCTCCGCCGCGGCGACTGCGACGCCAGCCTGCTGGCGCTGGCCGGGTTGCGCCGGCTCGGTCTCGAAGACATCCCCTCGGTGGTGCTCGATGCCGATGCCATGGTGCCGTCGGCCGGCCAGGGGATCATCGGCGTGACGGTGCGCGCCGACGACGTCGAATTGCGCGAGCTGCTCGGTGCCATCGAGGACCCCGAGGCGAAGGCCGTCGCCACCGCCGAACGGGCGCTGCTCGCCGCCCTCGACGGCTCCTGCCGTACGCCGATCGGCGGCCACGCGCGCCTGCTGCCGGACGGCGCCCTCCACCTCATCGGGCTGGTGGCGCGGCCGGACGGCTCGTTCTTGCTCAAGCGGAGCCTGCATGGCGCCGCCTCCGACGCCGCGCGGATCGGCACGACGCTCGGCGCCGGCCTGCGCGCCGACAGCCCGGCCGACATCTTCACCTGAGCTTCCGGGCAGTCCGGCCTTCCGGAGTGCTGATCACCCGCTCCGCTGCGCAGGCCGCGGCGACGGCGCGTCGCGTCGCGGCACGCGGCCTCGCCCCGGTGATCGCGCCGATGATCGCCCTCGAGCCGCGCGCGGCGGAGCTGCCCGACGCCGACGCGCTGCAGGCCGTGCTGGTAACCAGCGGCAATGCGATCCCGGCGCTGCCGGCGAGCCATCGCGGGCTGATGCTGCTCGCCGTCGGCGATGCGACGGCGGCCCGCGCCGCCGCGGCGGGCCATGCACGGGTGCACAGCGCCGGCGCCGACGCGCGGGCTCTGGCGGCGCTGGCCGGCAGGCTATGCGATCCCGGGGGTGCGCCGCTGCTGCTGGCTTCGGGCGAGGGGCAGGGGGCGGCGCTGGCCGCCGAGCTCGCGGCGCGCGGCTTCACGGTCGTGCATCGCGCGGTCTATGCGGCGCGAGCCCTGGCCGATCTGCCTGACCCGGCGCGCGACGCGCTGCGTCGGCGTGGGCTGCGCGCCGCGCTGTTCTTTTCCGCGGCAAGCGCCGGCGCCTTCGGCCGTCTCGTGCAGCAGGCCGGGCTGCGCGAAACCCTCGCATCCGTCGATGCGCTGGCGATCGGGCCGCCCGCCGCCGCCGCCCTCGCGGACTTGCCGTGGCGAGAGGTTCGTGTCGCACTACGGCCCAACCAGGACGAGCTGTTGGCGCTTTTGCAATGACGGATTCCGACCCGACCCCCGAGCCTTCCGGCGATGCCGCGGAGCCGACGCCGGAGAGCGCCGAGCCGGTTCCGACCGCGCGCAAGCGGCGGGATCCGCTGCCGCTGCTGCTCGGTATCGGCCTGATCGTGCTGGCCGGTGGCGTGGTGTTCCTCTGGCGTCATCCGCTCTGGCTCAACCACCTGACCCGCCACCAGGAGCAGACCGCGGCGAGCAACCCGGCGCCCGCAGCACCCCCGCCGACGGGCGTGCCGACGCCGCAACCGCAGCCCGCGGGTGCCACGCCCGCGCCGGTTCCGCCTCCGGAGACGCCGCCGGCGCACGCCGAGGCGCAACCAGCTCCGCCTCCGGCCAATCCGGCTCCCGAAACGCCGCAGCCCGCAACCGAGGCTTCGGTTGTCGCCCTGACCCGGCAGGTGCAGGACCTGCAGCAGCGCCTGGACACGCTCGAACATCAGGCCGCCCAGGCGGCGCCCGCACCACCGCCGCCGGACCTGTCGCCGCTGACCCAGCGGATCGAGGCGCTCGAGAAGCGAGTGGCGCAGCCGCCCGCCGACGCGAAGGCGATGGACGAGCTGCGCGGTCGGGTCGACGCGCTCACGGCGCAGCAGAACCAGAGCGAGGCGAAGCAGGCAGCCGCCGACACCGCCCTGGCCTCCCGCCTCGCCGCCGACGAGGCCCGCCTGCAGCAGGCGCAGCAGGGAGCTGCCCAGATCAGCGCCCGGGCCGAGCGGCTCGCGCGCCTGCAGGCGGCGGCCGCCGCCCTGGCAGCGGGCCAGCCCCTGGGCGACCTGCCCGATGCGCCGCCGGCGCTGGCCCGCTATCGGTCCGAGGCGCCGCCCACCGAGGCGTCGCTGCGCCTGGCCTTTCCTGATCTCGCGGCCGGCGCCGAGGCGGCGTCGCGGCCGGACACCGGCCGGCTGCCGTTCTGGCAGGCGGTGAGGGCGCGTGCGGAGTCGCTCGTTACCGTCCGGCGCGGAGACGAAGTGCTGGTCGGCGACCCCGCGGCCGGAACCATCGCCCGTGCCCGCGAGGCGCTGGATGCCGGCGATCTCGCCGGTGCCGTCGCCGCCATCTCCACCCTGAGCGGCGCCCCGGCGCAGGTTTTCGCGGACTGGCTCGCCCGCGCGAAAGCCTTGCTCGACGCGCGCGCCGCCCTGGCCGGCATGGCGCTGCACGCCTGATGCTGCGCGTCATCGCCGTCCTGATCGTCTCCGCGGTCGTCGTTGCGATCGCCTGGTTCGTCGCCCATCTGCCCGGCCATGTCGGCTTTCGCGTCGGCGACATCACCGTCGAGGCGTCGGCGCCGGTGATGGCGCTGGCCGGGCTGGTTCTGCTCATCGCGCTCTATGCGCTGGTCCGCCTGATCGTCGGGGTGCTGGTGCTGCCGCGGCGGCTGCGCCGCTGGAGCGGCGAGCGGCGGCGCAGCCAGGGCGACGCCGCGGTGTCGCGGGCGCTGGTGGCGCTGGCGGCCGGCGACCAGGGCGACGCCAGGCGCGAGGCGGCGCGTGCCCGCCGGCTGCTCGGCGATACGCCGCAGACCCTGCTGCTGAGCGCCCAAGCCGGCCGCTTGGCCGGGCGCGACACCGAGGCGGAGGCGGCGTTCCGGGCACTCGCCGACCGGCCCGACGCCGCGTTCCTGGGCTTGCGCGGCTTGCTGCGCCAGGCCGTGGCGCGGCAGGACTGGGCGGAGGCGGCGGCCTTGGCGGCCCGGGCCGAGGCGGCGCATCCCGGCGCCTCCTGGCTGCGCGAGGAGCGGGCGCAGCTGGCGATCCGCTCGGGCCATTGGAAGGACGCCTTGCTGCTCTCCGGCCCGGATGCGCCGGTGGCCGCCTACGGCGCCGCCGCCGCGGCCGAGGAGAGCGACCCGGCGGAGGCGCTTCGCCTGGCCCGGCAGGCCTGGAAGGACGACCCGACCCTGGCCCCGGCCGCACTCGCCTACGCCGCCCGGCTGCGCCAGGCCGGGCGGGAATCCCGGGCGCAATCCGTGCTGCGCAGCGCCTGGACCGCGGCGCCGCAGCCCGACATCGCCGAGGCGGCGCTGGCGCCGGTCGCCGATCCCCTCGCCCGGCTGAAAGCCGCGACCAGGCTGGTGGACGGCAATCCCGAGCATCCCGAGAGCCGCCTGCTGCTGGCACGCTGCGCACTGGCGGCCGGGCTGACCGGCGAAGCGCGTCGGCACGCCGAGGCGGCGCGAACGCAGCTGAACCAGCGGCGGGTCTGGATGCTGCTCGCCGAGGTGGAGGAGCGCGAGCACCCTGAGGGCGAGCGGGTTCGCGAGGCGCTGCGCCGGGCCGCCACCGCCGATGCCGACCCCGCCTGGCGCTGCGGCGCCTGCGGCGCCACCCACGCCGCCTGGCATCCGGTCTGCCCGGTCTGCTCGACACCGGGGCGGATACGCTGGGAAAGCCCGGCCGTCAGCAGTCTTCCCGTGGTGGCGCCCGAGGAGACTCAGATCAACGGTCGGTCTTCCTGAAGGTCGATGTGAGGCGGTTCACCGCCACCGGCAACGAGCCGCGCGATGCTCCCGGCCTCGGCCGCACCCTGCGGCCATTCCCGGGAGGCCGCGATGAACCTGCTCACCCGCCTTTACGTCCTGCTGATCCTCGCCGTCGCTGCGGTGCTGGTGGCCGCCGAGGCGGGAGCACCCAGGCACCCCGCGCGCGTCGCCTCGCCGCAGGCTCACCCGATGGCCTGCACGGTGCCGGACGATCCGCCGGCCTGCGCCGCGGCGCCCGAGCGCCAGATGCCGCTGCATCGGCCGGCGTTCTGATACGGCTGAGTCATGAACGGATATGCTGGGGTTTGGGCCGACCCGCAGTGAGTACGGGCCGCCGACCCTGCGCGGCACGTTCAGCGGGCAGGCGGGCTGCCGGGGCATGAGCGGTGCTTCGCCGGTTCTGCTGGTCCGCTCCGGGGGGCCCGCGGCGCTGCCGGAATGGCGGGCCGCTTTTGCCGCCGTGCTTCCAGGTATCGAGGTTCTCGGCTGGACCGACCCGGATCTCGATCCGGCCCGTGTCCGCTGGGTACTGGTGTGGGAGCCGGAGCCGGGGCGGATCGCGGGCTACCCGAACCTGCGCGCCGTGTTCAGCACGGCAGCCGGCGTGGACCACATCACGCGTGACCCGTTCCTGCCGCCTCACCTTCCGATCGTGCGCATGGGGGCGGAGGAGATGGCACGGTCGGTGGGCGAATACGTGACCATGGCGGCGCTGATGATCCTGCGCGACGCGCCGCGCATGCTGGCCGCGCACGAGGCGGGGCGATGGGACGCCTTCTTCCCGCCGCGTACTGCCCGCGAGACACGGGTGGGCATCCTGGGATTGGGTCGGATCGGCCAAATGGCGGCGGGAATGCTTCGTGGCATCGGCTTCCCGGTACAGGGCTGGACACGGACGCGCCGGACCATCCAAGGGGTCGAGAGCTTCGCCGGCATCGACGAGCTGGACGCCTTCCTTGCCTCCAGCGACATACTGGTCGGTATTCTGCCCGACACGCCGCAGACGCGGGCGCTGCTGAATCGCGAACGCCTGGCGAAGTTGCCGAAGGGCGCGGGCCTGGTCAGCGCCGGGCGCGGCACGCTGGTCGTGTTGCCGGACCTCCTGGCGGCGCTGGATGCCGGGCACCTGTCTTTTGCCGTGCTCGATGTATTCGAGACGGAGCCGCTGCCCCCGGACAGCCCGGCCTGGAAGCACCCGCGCGTGCTGGTGACCGCGCACGTCGCCGGCTTTGCCTCGCGTCGCGCTCGGGCAGAAAGCGTGGCCCGCGCCGTGGCCCAGATCGAGGCAGGCGAACAACCCGACAATCTCTATGACCGGGAGCGCGGCTACTGACCCGCGCTCCATGACGAGCGCACCCGCAGAATCGTACGGGTGACCGTCCGGACCTTTCTGGCCCGGAGTGAAGGGCGCCGCGATCCGGCGCTCAGAGCATGTTCGCGCAAGGCGAACCTGCTCTACCCGATATTGCTCTAGCCGAAGAGTGCCCGCGCGATCTCGTCCAGGTCCGCCGGCTTCTCGCAGCGCCTGACCCCGGCGTAGCGCGCCGGGATGACAGAGGCGTCGTAACCGGTGGCGAGCACGAACGGCACGCCGCGCGCGAGCAGAGCGTCCGCGACCGGCCAAGCCATCTCGTCTCCGAGGTTGACATCCAGCACCGCCCCATCAGGCGCAGCGCCGGCTGCGAGCAGGTTCAGGGCCGCAGCAACGTCCGGCACGGGACCGAGCACCCCCGCTCCGGCGTCCTCCAGAGCTTCGCGGAGCGCTTCGGCGATCAGGTACTCGTTCTCGACCACGAGCACGCGGCGGCCGGCCAAGTCAGGGCGGGTCGGCGCCTCAGGCATCCTCGGATCCTTCCGCGGTCACTCCGGCCGAGACCGGCACCGCGATCGAGCAGTTCACGCCATCGGGGCCGAGTTCGTAATGTGTGTGGGCCTTCAGCTGGTACGGCAAGGCACGCTCGATCAACTCCCGCCCGTAGCCGCGACGCCGGGGCAGCCGGTCTTCGGGTTCGGGCACCGATACGCCGTGCTCTTGCCAGTCCACGTGCAGAACGGGATGTCCATCCTCCCGGAATTCCAGGCGCCAGCGCACGCTCAGCCGGCCTTCAGGCCGGGAGAGGGCACCATACTTCACGGCGTTGGTCGCCAGTTCGTGCAGGGCCAGCGAGAAGGTTTGCACGCTTCCCGTGCGCAGCCGCACGCCGGCCGGGCCCTCGAGCACGACTTGAGGGCCACGTCCCTCGCCATCGATCGCTCCGATCGCCGTCAACTCCGCGCGGATCAGCTCATCGAACGTCAGCCGCTGTCCCCCGGTCAAGCGCGAGAGCAAGCCCTGCACCCGCGAGAGCGCCAGGAGGCGGTCGCGGAAGGTCTGCCTGAACTCCTGCAAGTCGGCTGCCCCCGCCATGGTCTTCTCGGCCAACGAGCGAACCACGGCCATCAGATTCCTCGTCCTGTGCTGAATTTCCGCCACCAGCACGGCTTGGCGCCCGGCCGCGTCCTTCTCCTCGGTTACGTCCTGGCCGATGCCGCCGAGACGCTCCACCCGCCCTGCTTCGTCGAACAGCGGGAAATCGGTATCGCGCAACCAGCGATCCTCCCCGTCCGAGGGCCGCCGGATCCGGTATTCGTGCGTCACGCGCTCGCCCTGCCGCACGCGCTCGAGCTTGCCCAGCGCCGCCTCACGGTCTTCGGGGTGGATCAGCTCGGCCCAGCGCGCGACCCCGTCCTCCAGCACGCGCCCGCGGTCGCCGCCGTAAATCGCCTCGAAGGCCGGGCTGAGATACTCGTAGCGGAGTCCTTCCGCGTCCCTGACCCACAGCACGTCCGGCGACGCCTCACCGAACTGGCGGAACCGCGCCTCGCTCTCGCGAAGTGCTGCTTCGGCGCGATGTCGCTCAACCCAGTCGGCCGCGGCCCAAGCAAGCAGATCGATCAATCGAAGTTCGTCGTCGCTCGGGCGGTGCGGCTCTCGGAACTGCGTGCTCAGGATCCCGACAGTCTCCCCCTTGCGGCTGATCATGGGCGTGGACTGCACGGCGAGAATACCGTCCGCGAGCGCGGCCGCGCCGTCCTCGGTGCCGATAAGACCGGGAAATGTCCTGGTATCCTCGATGAGGAACCGGCGCCGCTCCACGCGCGCCGCATCGGGGCCCTGCTCGAGGTCCTTGTGGCGGAAGTGGCTGACGAACGGGCCGTCGTCGGCGTAGCCGCGCCAGGCGAACATCTCCAGGCGCAAGCCGTCCTCGCTGACCAGCTGCACGCAGCCGCGGTGGGTGCGGGTGAACTCGCATGCGGCGCCGAGGATCTCGCCGAGCGCGGCCTTGAGATTGATTTCGCTTGCGAGCCGGGCGTGCAGCTCATACAGCCGCCGCATGCCTGCGAGGTCGGCCGCAAGCCGTGCCTCACTCTCGCGAAGCCGTTCCTGAGCCCGGGCGAGCGGTGTGATGTCGGTAAAGGTGACCACCGCACCCGCGATGACGTTGTCCACGCTCCGATAGGGCAGCACCCGGGCGATATAGCGCACCCCCGTGCCGGGCTCTTGCACCTCGCGCTCGATCGCGCTCAGCGTGCGCAGCACCCGGCGCACATCCTCTTGCAGCCCCTCGTAGGCCACGCGCGACTTGATGTGCTCGATCGGGCGGCCCAGGTCGGTGTCGACCAGTCGGAACACCTCTCCGGCGGTCGGGGTGAAGTTGGTCACCCGCAACTGGGTGTCGAGGAACACGGTCGCGATCTGGGTGGCCTGCAGCAGGTTCGTCAGGTCGCTGTTGGCACGGGCAAGTTCCTGGACGCGGTGGTCCAGCTCGTGGTTGACGGTCGTCAGCTCCTCGTTGAGCGACTGCAGCTCCTCCTTCGAGGTGGCCATCTCCTCGTTGGCGCTCTGCAGCTCTTCGTTGAGGCTCTGATACTCCTCATTCGAGGATCGCAGCTCCTCGTTGGTGTTCTCGAGCTCCTCGATGGTCGCCTGCAGTCGTTGGCGGGTGAGGCGCAGCTCCGCCTCCAGCCGGCGCACGTTCTCAGCCGATGCGAGCCCGCCCGGGCCGGTTTCCCCCGCTTCAGGCGGGGGAGGGCCATCCTTGAAGAGGACCACGAAGCCGCGCGGCGTTCCAGGGGCGCCGTGGTTGTCCGCCAATCCGTCCGGGATGGGTTCCACGACCAGGTCTACCGCCGCGCCCTGGCCTTCCATGTCCATCCGCACTCCATCGACGCGGATGGGGTCGCCGTCTTGTGCGGCCTTGGTCAGCGCGCCCCGCAAGTCCAGGCGCAGGTCGGGGTGCACGAGGTCGAGCAGATTCGGGCTGAACGAGCCAGCGGTAGGGTGAATGAAGCGGCCGACCCGGGCCGAGAGGTGCAGCAGGTCAAAGCCTCGGTCGATGATCGCGTAAGCCGGGGCGTGCCGCTCAGCCAGACGCTCGGCACGACGGACCAGCCCCGGGTCGGCTGTCCGAGCAACCGGCATTGCAGGAATGCCCGTGGGGGCCCGGAGCATTCCGCGAGCGGGGAAGTCACGCAGGATGCGCCGCCCCGTCTCGACTCTGCGGAAGATCCGCACCCCGCGGTCGACGGGGGCGAACAGGTCGTTATGCCGGGCGACGCCTTCGGAGGAGCCCAGGAAGAGATAGCCGGTCGGCTTGAGCGCAAAGTGAAACAGCGGGATCACCCGATCCTGCAGCTCCGGGCCGAGATAGATCAACAGATTGCGGCACGAGACCAGGTCCAACCGCGAAAACGGCGTGTCCTTGACCAGGCTGTGCTGCGAGAACACGCAGACGTCGCGCAGCTCGCGCGAAACCGCGTAAGTGTCGCCCTGCTCGATGAACCAGCGCGCGAGGCGCTCCAGCCCGACATCCTGGGCGATGTCGCGCTTGTAGCGGCCCGCCCGGGCGGAGGCGAGCGCGCGTCCGTCGAGATCGGTCGCGAAGATCTGTATGCCGGGCGGCGCCTCCAGCTTGGCCGCGAACTCCCGCAGCAGGATGGCGATGGAGTAGGCCTCTTCGCCGGTCGAGCACCCGAGCACCCAGATCCGTACTTGGTCCTCCCTTCCCTTGCCCTCGAACAGCCGAGGCACGACCTCGCGCTCCAGGAACTCGAACTCACGCGCGTCGCGGAAGAACCGGGTAACGCCGATCAGCAGATCGTTGAAGAGAAGCTGTGGTTCGTCCGGCCGGGTCTGCAGCGCATTGAGATAGGTGTTCAACGTCTCTGCCCCGAGCACTCCCATCCTGCGCTGGACCCGGCGCAGGAAGGTCGGGCGCCTGTAGCCGTGGAAGTCGTGCCCGGTGCGCTCGCGTAGCAAGGTCGCGATCCGGTCGAGCGCGCCGGCCGCCTCGGCGGGGCGTGCTTGCGGCTCGGCGTCAGCGGCCGAATGCTCGGCGAGGTGCTGGGCATGCAGCGCGATCCGCCTCGAGAGCTGGTCAGCGGGGAGCACGAGGTCGACCAGGGCGGCCGGGCTGTTGGAAGAGGCCAGTTCCGCTGCGCCGGTACCCTCTTCTGCCTCGGCCAGCGTGAAGCCGCCGGCTTCTTTGATCGCGGCCACCCCCAGCGTGCCGTCCGCGCCGGTGCCCGCGAGCACGAGGCCGATCGCGTGTCCGTCCCCATCCGTGGCCATCGACAGGAACAGGCTGTCGATGATGGCTCGTCCACCCTGCTCTCGCTCGGCCGATCGGGTCCGGAACCGCCCCTCGTTCAGGGTCACGATCACGTCGGAGGCGGGCAGGAAGATGCGCCCGGCTTCGAGCGGCACGCCGTCCGCGACAGGCACGAGCGCGCCGGCCCGCTCGCCGAGGGCGCGCCGGAGGCTCTCTTCGTCCATCGCCTCGCGGTGCTGCAATGCCAGCACGACGGCCAGCCCCGCGTCTTCCGGCAACCCCGTCAGCACGCGCACCAGTCCGCCTGTCTCCCAACCAGGCGCGCCGATGCCCAATATCACGGGGGAGTGTGGCCTAGCCGCGCCCGTCGCCCGCTTGCCGGTCGGGTTCGTGAGATTATCGTCTGTGCTGCTTTCGGCCGCCACCGGAGGCAATCCCGTCCAGAATGGGTATCGCGCACACATATAGGCCTGCACGCCCGGCGGGAACGCCCCGGCGCCCGGCCCGTTAGGACCCGCCCTGGTCCCCTTCCTGTCCGCCCTCGTCGTACCGGGGCGCGGCCGGCGCCATGGACCTCAGCACGGCCCGGCGGATGGTATCCGCGTAGCTCCGGTATTCCACTGCCCGTTCCTCGTACATCTCGGCCACCGAGGGACGGGCGGAGTTGCGAGCGTCCCCCGCCATCCGCGTGACCAGCTCGGCACGTTCCTCGATGACGCGGAGGGCCACGCGGAGCGCCTCGTCGACGGCGCCCTCCTGCCCCTTGGCGAGAACCTCGGCGGTCATGGCGTGCCCGACTTGGCAGCGGAAGCGCATCGGCTTGCCCGCCCGCACGACGGACATGACGCCGTGGCAGTTGGGACAGGTGATCGGGGCCGGGATCGCGAGCTGCCCGATCACCTGGCTGTCCACGCGTTCGCCGGCAGCGATGTCCACTTCCAGCCGGATATCCGGCGGCACCGGCAGGCCCGGCCCGGCGGGCTCGCGCACCAGATCGGACAGCACGTCGCCGATGCGAGCGGAGGGCACGAGCAAGTCCACTTCCGTGGCCTGCATGGCGCTGCGCGGCATCTCGCCGGCGATGGCATCCGCCGGGTCCTGAATTACCGAGAAGCCGCCGCAGCGCTTGATCGCTTCCAGTCCGGCCGCCCCATCGTTGAGGAGACCGGACAGTACGACCCCGATGACGCGCGAGCCGTACGCCGCCGCAGCGGAGCGGAACAGCGGGTCGATTGCCGGCCGGGCCATGTTCTCCCGCGGCCCCCGGCCGAGCTTCAGGTGGCCGCGGGTCAGGATGAGATGATGGTCGGGCACGGCGAGGTAGACCTTGCCGGGCTCGATCTCCATGCCGTCAGTGGCCTGGAACACAGGCAGATGGCCGGCGGCGGAGGCGACGGTCGCGAGAATGCCGATACTGCGCGCCGGGATGTGCAGGACGACGAAGACCGCGGCGGGCAGGTCGGCAGGCAAGGCGCCGAGGATCGCCTTGAGCGGCGCCGTCGCCCCGGACGAGCCGCCGATGCAGACGATGTCACGGTTCACGATGTGGCCCATTCGGGAGTTCTCGCGAGAGTTTATAAGGGTGAACGGTGGTCTGGGCCGTTCGTTCCTCGGCTCGCCTCGTTATAGCCGGGGCGGGCGACGCAACCCGCTGCAACCCGGGCTGAGGCGCTTCGGGCTTCAAAACGGTTCAGATCGCGGCACGAGAAGCCGGAGGGAACGCCATGTCGAACCTGGAGGACGAACGGAGGCACCTCGCCCAGGCGGAGGCCGACATCGTCGATGGCGAAAGGCGTGTCTCTGCGCAGGAGCTGCTGATTGAGCAGCTTCGCCGGGGCGGGCATGAGACGAGAGAGGCGGAGGTCCTGATGCTGACCCTGCGACAAACTCTGGACGTGTGGCGTGGCCACCGAGGATCGATCTTGCAAGAGATCGCCCGGCTTGAACGCGCTCGAGGGTGAGATGATCGCTGTTCCAGCGAGCGAGCGGCACGCTGCGGCCAAGCACGCGTCCCGCGGCCCGCCTGGCGCGGCGGACGGCATCGGGCATGGTGGAGAAGGATAACGGGGTGATCGGGGCGGGGGCGCCAAGTGGCGAAGAGCGTGGATTGCACAGCGAGGGGACGCTGCTGATCCGCAGGCTGGAACGCCTCGCGCCACTTCACGATGACGATCGCCGGGCACTCCTGGAATTGCCGATCCGGGCAAAGGCGCACTATGCCGACCAAGACATCGTGCGTGAGGGCGACCGGCCTACGGAATGCGGCTTGGTCCTGAAGGGATTCGTGTTCCGGCACAAGCTGGTGGCCGATGGTCGGCGGCAGATCGTGTCGTTCAATCCGGCAGGCGAAATACCCGACCTGCAGAGCCTGTATCTGCCGAGGTTGGACTACAGCATCGGCACCCTCGTCCCTACGAGGATGGGGTACGTCCCCCACCAGGCCCTCAGGGCGCTGGTGCAGAGCAGGCCTTCCATCGCGGCTGCGCTGTGGCGCGAGATCGTGGTGGAAGCGTCGATCTTCCGGGAGTGGATGGTCAGTCTTGGCCGCCGATCCGCTTACCAGCGCGTCGCCCACCTACTTTGCGAGATCGGCCTGAAGCTGGAGATGGCCGGACACGGCACAAGGTCGGAATACGAATTCCCGGTTACCCAGTCGGAGCTGGCCGATGCGCTTGGGATATCGACGGTGCACGCGAACCGGGTCGTCCAGGAGCTGAGGCGGACAAACATCGTGGTCTGGCGCGGATCTTCCGTAACCATCCTGGACTGGCGAGCCCTCCAGGAGGCGGGCGAATTCGATCCGGCGTACCTCCACATTCAGTAGTGTTCGTCTCGAACGCGATCAAGGGGCGTCAGCTCGAGATTGCCTGCCAGCGGTAAGCGGATCGTGCAGTGAAGGCCTTCGGGCGCGAAGTTGAGCGACGTCTCGGCCGCCAATTCATAGGCCAGCATGCGCTTGATCAGCTCCGTTCCAAAGCCCTCCCGACGGGGAACGTCTGGCAGAACGCGAGAACCTGTCTCGATCCAGTCCAGCCGGAGGAAGCCTTCCGATTCACCTCCGCTGTCAGCTGGTTCAATGCCCCAAGTGATCGCAATCCGGCCCAGCGCGCTGGATAGAGCGCCGAATTTGACCGAATTGATGGCGAGTTCGTGGAACGCCAGTCCCAAGGACACCACCGCCGCGCCGCGGAGTTCGACTTGCGGGCCGGAGAGATCGACGAGGTGGCCCTCGTGCGCGCCATGCGCCAGCAGCTCCTCGGCCAGGAGGAATTCGAGATCGATGCCTCTCTCCGCGCCCATCAGTACTGCCAACTTCTGGCCGCGGCTGATGGCGGCGATTCGGCCTTCCAAGTGGGTCGAATAGTATTCCAGCGTCTCACTGGTCCGAGCCGTTCGGCGCACGACCGACTCGACGATCGCAAGCGCGTTCCGCACCCGACGCTGCAACTCCGCTTGCAGCAGGCTGCTCCGGCGCTCCGCTTCTGCGAGGGCGGCCTGAAGACGGGCATTCTCAATTCGGAGATTCTCCGCCTCGCCGATCTCGCTTGCGGCCGGCTCGGAGACTGGCGGTCGTTGAACGCTCACCCTGGGTCTCCCACAACGAGGGAATTGTTTCGCGACAATGCGGACTGACGTATATCGTCCACGTTAAAGTCTACCCATTGCTCGACGATGTGATCGTGCGCTTTCCTCACCGGCAAGACACTGAGGCGCTCGGGTGACAGACAAGGAGCAGGTATGGCCATGAGAGCGCGAGCGTCGTCATGAGTGCATCAGAGCGCGGCTTGCTTGAAGGACGGCGAGTCCTCGTCGTCGAGGACGAGTATTTCCTGGCTGACGACATGGAACGCGCCCTGCGTCAGCTTGGCGCCGAGGTAATCGGTCCCGTCCCCACAGCTGAAGCTGCAATGGCTGCGTTGGAACGGGACCAGCCGATCGACGCGGTCGTTCTGGACATCAACCTCCGTGGCCAGATGGGCTTCTCGGTTGCGGATGCGTTGTTGGCCCGAAAGATACCGTTCGTGTTCGCCTCCGGCTATGACCAGGCGATCATTCCGTCCGGCTACAGCCATGTCGGACACTGGATGAAGCCTTTCGATGCCCGCGAACTCGTGCGCACCTTGCCCACTCTCATCCGGGATAAGCCATAGGGCTTGCGAGACGGCACGGTCCTTGATCACGACGCGAGCGACCTCGGGGGCGAGGTCCAGGCCGCATCGGCCCAAGTGCTCTACGTGACGCTGACCGTGACCTCGATGTTGCCGCGGGTCGCGCGGGAATACGGGCATACCGTTTCGTGGGCCACTCGGGCGATCTCTTCGATCTCCGCCGGCTCGCGGCCGGGTACCGAGACGACCAACGCGACGGTGAGATTGAAATAGCCTTGCTCGTCGCGACCGATGCCGACATGAGCGGTCACAGTGGACTCGCGGATCGGTGCCTTGCGTTCCCGCGCGACACGCAAGACGGCGTTCTCGAAACAGGCGGCATAACCGGCGGCGAACAGTTGCTCGGGATTCGTCGCGGCGCCGCCGGCTCCACCGAGTTCCTTGGGCAAGGCAAGCGGCGTGTCGAGCACACCGTCGGCCGATCGCACATGACCCTGCCGCCCGCCGGTCGCAGTGGCGGTCGCCGTATAAAGGATTTCCATCGTTCTCCTCCATTCCTCCTGAACGCCATTTCTTCCGCCCGACCTTGACCCGCGCCGTGCTATCGCGCGGGCAGTCCAAGCATCTCGCGTGCGTCATCCGGCGTGGCGATCTCGCGCCCTGCGCTGCGGGCGGCGTCGGCCGCCAGAGCGACCACCCGCTCGTTGGTCGGGTAGCCTAGCGCCTGGTAGGCATAGTCGCCGATCCCCGGTGCGATGTGGCCGCCCCGCTCGGCAGAGATCTGGGCAAGTGCGAGCAGGTCGCCGCCGACGATATTGCTGGCCCATTCGAGCCGCCGCCCCGCGGGAAGGAAGCGCAGATGCGCGTCGAGTCCATCGGGCGTGCCGGGGTGGCCGGTGATGTATGGGCCGTCCGTCATGTTGAGCAGGAAGTAGGCAGGCTCCTGCACCAGGCCCATCTCGATCAGCGCCGCTGCGCGACGGGTAAAGCCGATCGACCAGGTGACCAGCACGGGCTTGATGCAGGCTGCGGCAAACGCGCTTGCATAGTGCTCCAGGGTGTCAGTGGCGTTCCTGTAGACGCGGTCGGCGTGGGCGATCGTCCGCGTCGCCGGGTCATAGGTTTCCAGATTGACGCTGCCGGTGTCGATCGGGGCGAAATCCGGCCTGGTGCTCCGGTCTTTGGCCAGGGTCGTCACGCAGTCTATGCGCCCGGCCGGGTCGGCGTCGTTGGAGAACCAGCCCAGCGTCGGGTGGATCAGGATGTCGCACTTGCTCCTGATCTTGCGGATGATGTCGGCATAGGCCTCGACGCTGTGCAACGGTGAGCCGTCGGGAGTGCGCGCATGGAAGTGCACGATGCTGGCGCCTGCCTCGCGGCATCTTGCGGCGCTTTCGGCGATCTCGTCGGCGGTCCAGGGGACATGCGGGTTCTCGTTCCGCATTGCGTATTCGTTCACCCTGGCTTCCAGGATCATCTTCTTCATCGGTCAGACCACGCTGTGTTCAGGCCGGAGCGGCATCTCGCTTGAACATCAGTCCCGCCTCGCGGAAGCCGCCATCGACATTCAGCGTGTGGCCGTGCACGTAGCGGCTCTCATCGGAGCAAAGGAACACCGCGGCGTCGGCGATTTCTTCGGGCGTGCCGTAGCGCGTCATCGGGATCAGGTAGCTGTAGGCGGCGCGAGTGGCGCGGTCGTGCGCGAACTTCGCCATCTCCGTCTCGATGGCGCCGGGAGCGATGTTGTTGACGTTGATGTTGTGCTCGGCGAGCTCCACCGCCATCACCTTGGTCAGCAGCTCGAGGCCCGCCTTGGACGCGCCGTAGGCCGCCCGGCCGTTGCCGCCGCGCTGGCCGGAGAGCGAGGCGATGTTGACGATCTTGCCGCCGCCGCCCCGCACCATTTCGCGCGCGCAAGCCTGCGCCACCATGAAGGCGCCGGTGAGGTTGATGCCGATGATGCGGTTCCAGTCCTCGAGGCGGGTCTCCAGGAACGGCGTATTGCCGCCCACGCCCGCATTGTTGACCAGGATGTCCAGCCGGCCCTGCGCCGCGATCACGGCGTGCACCATGGCGGCGACCGAGGCCGGATCGGCGACGTCGACCCCGATCGCCATCGCTTTCCCGCCGGCGTCTTGCAGTTCCTTCGCGACCGCCTCGGCACCCTCGCGATTGAGATCGGCGACGGCGACGATCGCGCCCTCGCGCACAAACGCCCGGCATATGGCGCGCCCGATCCCGCGCGCACCCCCGGTCACCAGAGGCACCTTGCCGGCCAGCCGCCGCATCATGTCCGCCGTCCGCCCTGCTTGACCGCGAGGAAGTAGTCGGGCTCTCCGACCTGGCCGCCCTTGAGCGCGATCTCGAAGCCATCGAGCCCGCCATCCCGCGCATGGGCGCGGCAGAGCGGCGAGCCGGGATCGACCGGGGCGATGGCGGTGAGCGCGTCGATCCCGAGCATGGCGGCGGCGCGCCCGGACGTGTCGCCGCCGGAGATCACCGCCCGCGACAGCCGCGCCTGCCCGATCACATCGCGCAGCACGCGGCCGAGGCCGGCCCCGAGGCGCTCGTTGACCGTCTCGTCCGGTAGTCCCGCCGCCGCCGATGCCTCGCGAAAAGCGGCAACCGCCGGATCATCGGGTCCGCTGGCGCTGAAGACGAGCGGGTCGCGCCCGCGGCCGAGTGCCGCGAGCGCTGCGGCGCCGGCCCGCCCGAGTTCCTGCTCCCAGGAAGCGGCGTCGACGATGCGCGTCGCGTCGAGCCGGATCGCCACGAAGCCGTGCGCTTCGGCGAAGGCGATCTGGGCCGCGGTTGCCGGCGAAACCGAGCCGGAGACCCCGGCGATCTGCGCCACCGGGCGCGAAGGCTCCGACTTGCCCTCGACCGGAATGAGGCCGCTCGCCTGCCAATAGGCGACCAGCGCCGCCTCGAACCCCTGCGAGCCGAGGCCGAACACCGGTCGCCCGCCGCGCTCCCAGATCAGCCGTCCGGCCTCGATCAGGGTTTCGCGATCGAGCACGTCGAGCGAGATGATCTCGGCGCCGGCGGCGAGCGCGC
>JAFAYM010000118.1 GCA_019240395.1 Acidisphaera sp.
AGGTTGTAGAGATGGCCCGTGTCGTAGCACTCGAACTCGAAGCGCGTGCCGTTGCCGGCCATCTCGTTGAGCGCGTATTCGATGTCAGCGAAGGTGTTGCGGAAGATCAGGTCGCGGCTGCCCTCGAGATGCTGGCGCTCCCAGGGATGCTTGAACTCCTTGAACCGCTCCAGCATCGGGAAGAGGCCGAAATTCATCGAGCCCATGTTCAGCGATGCGACTTCGGGCTTGAAGGTCAGCGAGGGCTGGATGCGCTCGCGGATCTGCATGTGCGGGGCGCCGCCGCTGGTGAGGTTCACCACGGCTTCGGTGGATTGCTTGATGCGCGGCAGGAAGGCGGCGAAGGCTTCCGGGCTCTGGTCCGGCCGGCCGGTCTGCGGATCGCGCGCGTGCAGGTGGATGATCGCCGCGCCGGCCTCGGCGGCGCCGATCGCCGCGCCGGCGATCTCGTCCGGTGTCACCGGGAGATGCGGCGACATCGAGGGCGTGTGGATGGCGCCGGTGACGGCGCAGGTGATGATGACTTTGCGGGGCATGAAGGCTTCCTCCTACCATTGTCCGGACGGCACCACGACCATCTGCGCGACGGTGACGTGGCGCGGCTGATCGAGGGCGTAGAGGGCGGCGCGGGTGATGTCGGCAGGCTCCAGCGTGGCGGCGGCGCGGTCGTAGTATTGTCCCGCCGCGGCGGCGTCGCCGCGCAGGCGGCGCTGCGCGAAGCCGGTGCGCGTCAGCCCCGGCAGGATCTCGATGACGCGGATGCCGTGGCGGCCGAGATCGGTGCGCAGGATGTCGGAGAACATGTGCACGCCGGCCTTGCTGGCGGCGTAGGCGGTCATGCGCGCCGCCGGCCGCAGCGCCGAGAGCGAGCCGATGTTGATGATGTCGCCGCTGCCGCGGGCGATCATTGGCGCGCAGACGATGCGGGTGAGGCGCACCAGCCCGACCAGGTTGGCCTCGATGATGGCGGCCCAGTCGGCGGCGTCCCCCTCGTCGAAGAAGCGGCGGCCGCCGACATCGTGGCCGGCGCCGTTGACCAGCAGCGAGATGTCGCGGAAGGCCTCGGGCAGGCGGTCGAGAACCGTGTCGATGCTGGCCGCGTCGCTCACGTCAAGCTGGTGCGCGGCGGAGGGGGTCGGCAGGCTCTGCGCCAGGCGATTGAGCGCGCCCAAGTCGCGGCCGCACAGCACGAGGTGGAAGCCGCGCTGCGCCAGCGCCTGCGCGATGTCGGCGCCGATGCCGCTGCTGGCGCCGGTGACGAATGCGATCACGGAGAGGCCTCCACGTCGAGATCGAGCAGCAGCCAGATCGCCGCCTTCTGCCAGTGCAGGCCGGCGTGCAGCGAGGCATGCACGCCGCCCGGCAGCGCCGTGGGGGCGACGAATTTCAGCGCCAGCAGGCCGGGCACGGCGTAGCGCCGCACTTCTCCGGGCACCGTGCGGTTGAGCGCGCGCTGCACGACATCCTCGGTTAGCGCGCGCTCGATGGTGCGGTACGCCGCGGCGTCGCGCGCCACCAGCGTCAGGTCGAGCATGTCGCCCTTGTCGCCGGAGCGGCCGGCGCAGAGATCGCCCACTCTCATCGTGCCGTCTCCCAGACCAGCGACCAGGGCACCAGATCGCGGGGGATCAGGCCGCTGATCGTGGCGATGCGCGGCCGGCGCTCGGAGCGGATGCCGGCGCCGCCGGCCGGACCGGACAGGGTCAGGGCGTAGACTTCGTCCTCGACGATCTGCGCGGCGGCGGCGTCTTCGCAGCGCGCGGAGACGTGCACGCGCAGTTCCGGGGGTGCGGCGTTCATCGCGGCCGAGGCGGCGCCGAGGATGGAGTTCACGCCGACCATGTCGATCGTCAGGTCGGCCTCCGCCCAGTCGCGCAGCCGCAGGCGCAGCGTGTCGGCGGCGAGCTGCGCACGGTGCAGGGCGAAGGTGCCGGCGTAGCCGATCTCGACATCGGCGATGATGCCGCGCTGCTCGACGAAGGCGATCACCTTCAGCCGATCGGGGCGGCCGACGAGGTGTGCGCCGGTCATGCGCACGCGGTTGCGGCCGATCGGCTCGAAGCTGATGTCGGTGAAATCGAGCACCCCATCGGGGGTGATGTAGCGGCCGGGGTCGTGCACTTCGTAGAGCAGCTGCAGGGTGCAGGTCATCGGATCGACCCGGCCCGGCGCGTCCTCCAGCACCGCCAGCTCGGCGCTGCCGTCCGCCATCACGTGGGCGAAGGGAAAGCCGAGCCCCGCCAGCGCGGCGGCGTCGAGGCCACCGCCGCCGGGCGGCTCGAAATTGCCGCCGGTGAGCTGCCCCGTGCACTCCAGCAGGTGGCCGACGGTCAGCGCGCCGGCGCGCCGCGCGCGGTCGGGCTCGCCCGCGGCCAGCGCCGGGGCGGCGAACAGCGCGGAATCGGCGACACGCCCGGCGAGCACGATGTCCGCACCCTCGGCGAGTGCGGCGGCCATGCCGTCGGCGCCGAGATAGGCGTGGGCGCCGAGCAGGCGGCCGTCGATCGGCTGCTCCCACTCCGTGCGGTCGGTCAGATGCGCCACGTCATCGCCGAGCAGGGCGGCGACGCGCAGGCCCGAACGGCCGAGCTCGCCGGCGAGGCTTGCCGCCTGCCGCGCGGCGGCGGCGGGGTTGGCGGCGCCGAGATTGGAGATGATCCGGCAGCCGCGGTCCGCCGCCACCGGGATCAGCGGCGACAGCCGGCGGCGCAGCCGCGGATCGGCGCCGCCGTCGGGCTGCGTGTCGCGGGCGCGCAAGGCGGCGATCAGGGTGCGCTCGGCCAGGCATTCCAGCGCGATCGCGTCGATCTGACCCGAGGCGGCGAGCGCCACCGCGGGGTCCACCCGGTCGCCGGCGAAGCCGGCGCCGGCGCCGATGCGGCAGACCGGCGTCATCACAAGCCCATATAGGCGCGCTGCACGTCGGCATCGCCGCGCAGCACGCTTCCTTCGCCTGACTTGGTGATGCGGCCGCGCTCCATGACGTACCCCCGACTGCTCATCTCCAGCGCCTCCCCGACATTCTGCTCGACCAGCAGCACGCTGATGCCGCGGCGCTCGGCGAGGCTGCGCACCAGGTCGAACACCCGCTCCACCATCAGCGGCGACAGGCCGAGCGAGGGCTCGTCGAGCAGCAGCAGGCTGGGCAGGCTCATCATGGCGCGGGCGATCGCCACCATCTGCCGCTCGCCGCCCGACAGCCGTCCCGCGAGCTGGCGCCGACGTTCCGCCATCACCGGAAACAGGTCCAGCATTTCCTCCAGGCGCGCGCGCCGCTGCTCGCGCGCCCGGCCGTGGAAGGCGCCGAGTTCGAGGTTCTCCTGCACCGTCATGAACGGAAACAGCCGGCCGCCTTCGGGGACCATGACCAGGCCGCGCGACACCGTGCGGTGCGCCGGCTCGCGACTGATCTCCGCGCCGTCGAACACCACGCGCCCGGCGGTCAGCCTGAGGTGGCCGCAGATCGCCAGCAGCAGGGTGGTCTTGCCGGCGCCGTTGGCGCCGATCACCGCGACGATCTCGCCGCGCTTGACGGTCAGGCCGATGTCGTGCAGCACCGGCACCTGGCCGTAGCCGGCGGAGAGTGCCGTGACTTCCAGCAGGGCGCTCATGCGCGCTGGCGGCCGATATAGGCCTCGATCACCGCCGGGGTGGCGAGGATGGTTTCCGCGCTGCCCTCGGCGATCAGCACGCCGTGGTCGAGAACGATCACCCGCTCGGCGAAGGCCCGCACGACCTTCAGGTTGTGCTCGATGACCAGGAAGGTGAGGCCCTGCGCGTTCAGGCGGCGATAGAGTTCGATCGCCGCGTCGACCTCGCTGGGATTGAGCCCGGCCATCACCTCGTCGAGCAGGATGATCTCGGGGTCGAGGGCCAGCGCCCGCGCGACTTCGAGCCGACGGCGCTCGCTCAGCGTGAGTTCGCCGGCGGAGTGGCGCGCCCGATCGAGCAGGCCGACCTCCGCCAGCACCTCCACCGCTTTTCCTTCGGCCGCGCGCAGGCCGCGATGCTTCATGAAGGCGCCTACCAGCACGTTCTCCAGCACCGTCAGCCGGGTCAGCGGCTTGGCGATCTGGAAGGTGCGGCCCATTCCGAGGCGGGCGCGGCGATGCGGGCCGAGCCGGTTGACCACCTGCCCGCGCAGCCGGACGGTGCCGCCGCTCGGCTGCAGCTGGCCGGTGAGCAGGTTGAACAGCGTGGTCTTGCCGGCGCCGTTCGGCCCGATGATGCTGACCATCTCGCCGGCGCTCACGTCGAAGGACACGCTGTCGACCGCCAGCAGGCCGACGAAGCGTTTCGAGGCGGACTGCACCGAGAGCAGTGGGGCTGTCATCGCCGCGTCCGGCGGCCCATGAGGTCGGCGGCGGCGCCGACGATGCCGTGCTTGAGGAACAACGCGGCGAGCACCATCGCCGCGCCGAGCACGACGAGGTCGGCGCCGGGCCACAGGCCGGTGAGCGTGCTGCGCAGCCAGTTCTCCACGGGAACCACCAGGGCGGCGCCGAGGATCGGCCCGGCGACCGTGCCGATGCCGCCGATCAGCGACAGCAGGGCGAAGCGCACGCCGATGTCGGAGAGGGAGAACACGGTGGGCGGATCGACGTAGCGCAGGTACATCGCGAACAGCGCGCCGCCGACCGCGGTCAGCGCGGCGCTGATCGCCATGCCCTCGAGCTTGGCCGCCAGCACGTTGATGCCGGCGGCGCGTGCCGCATCCTCGTCCTCGCGCAGCGCCAGCAGGGCGTAGCCGAGCCGGCTGCGGCGCAGAAGGACGGCGATGCCGGTGACCAGGGCGAGAAAGCCGAACATCAGCACGGCGTAGCGCCAGCGCTGCACGAAGATCATGTTGGCGAGCCCGGCGCGGAACGGGATGAGGATGCCGCGCGGCCCGTTGGTCGGCCAGTCCAGGTAGTTCACCAGCACGAAGGCGACCTGGTTGAACGCCATGGTGGCGATGGCGAAGAACGGGCCGCGCAGCCGGAAGGTGGGCCAGGAGATCAGCAGCGCCACCAGCACGGCGAGGAGCATGGCCGGCGCCAGCGTGATCCAGGGCGACCAGCCTGCCTCGGTGTAGAGGATCGCCGTGAGATAGGCGCCGATGCCGAAGAACACGCCGTGGCCGAGCGAGAATTGCCCGCCGAAGCCGCCGATGATGTTCCAGGCGCCGGCCAGCCCGGCCATGAGATAGGCGAAGGTGACGATGTCGAGCCAATAGGGATCGCCGAGCGCCAGCAGCATCGGCAGCAGGACCAGCAGCATGCCGCCGAGGAAGCCGCCGGCGACGCGCGCCCCGCTCGGCATGACGCGGCTGCCGAGGAGGAGGGCGGGAGCCGGCAGGCTAGTACTCCGAGGCATTGTCATCATCGCGAGGAGCGCGGCGACGTGGTGATCCAGGGCCGTCGCAGGGTGCCAAGCCCCCTGGATCGCCACGCCGCCGAGGGGCGGCTCGCGATGACGGCGCCGCCGCTGCGACG
The DNA here is from genome assembly GCA_019240395.1 of Acidisphaera sp. Taxonomy (GTDB): domain Bacteria; phylum Pseudomonadota; class Alphaproteobacteria; order Acetobacterales; family Acetobacteraceae; genus JAFAYA01. The sequence continues at coordinate 5,475 of JAFAYM010000118.1, forward strand.
CACGGACCGGAAGCGTGGGTATCAGTGCTGCTCACGGAACCCGACCTCTTTGGCACCGACTTGGCCGATGCTCCGAAGCATTGTCGTCATCGCGAGGAGCGCAGCGACGTGGCGATACAGGGCCGTCGCACGTTCCAAGCCCCCTGGATCGCCACGCCGCCGAGGGGCGGCTCGCGATGACGGCGCCGCTGCTGGGATGCACGGACCGGAGGCAGTGGATATCAGTGCTGCTCACGGAACCCGACCTCTTTGGCACCGACTTGGCCGATACCCGGAAGCATTGCCGTCATCGCGAGGAGCGCAGCGACGTGGCGATCCAGGGCCGCCGCACGTGCCAAGCCCCCTGGATCGCCACGCCGCCGAGGGGCGGCTCGCGATGACGGCGCCGCTGCTGCGACGCACGGACCGGAGGAAGGGGTATCAGTGCTGCTCACGGAACCTGACCTCCTCGGCGCCGACCTGGCGTGATACCCGGAAGCATTGTCGTCATCGCGAGGAGCGCAGCACGTGGCGATCCAGGGCCGCCGCACCGTGCCAAGCCCCCTGGATCGCCACGCCGCCGAGGGGCGGCTCGCGATGACGGCGCCGCCGCTGCGACGCACGGACCGGAAGCGTGGGTATCAGTGCTGCTCACGGAACCCGGCCTCTTCGGCGCCGACCTGGCCGATACCCCGAAGCATCGTCATCGCGAGGAGCGCAGCGACGTGGCGATCCAGCGCCGCCGCACCGTGCCTGTCCCCTGGATCGCCACGCCGCCAAGGGGCGGCTCGCGATGACGGCACCGCCGCTGGGATGCACGGACCGGAGGCAGTGGCCATCAGTGATGCTCCTAGTACCCCGAAGCATCGTCATCGCGAGGAGCGCAGCGACGTGGCGATCCAGGGCCGCCGCACCGTGCCTGTCCCATGGATCGCCACGCCGCCGAGGGGCGGCTCGCGATGACGGCGCCGCCGCTGGGATGCACGGACCGGAGGAAGGGGTATCAGTGCTGCTCACGGAACCCGACCTCCTCGGCGCCGACCTGGCCGATGCTCCGAAGCATTGTCGTCATCGCGAGGAGCGCAGCGACGTGGCGATACAGGGCCGTCGCACGTTCCAAGCCCCCTGGATCGCCACGCCGCCGAGGGCGGCTCGCGATGACGGCGCCGCTGCTGGGATGCACGGACCGGAGGCAGTGGATATCAGTGCTGCTCACGGAACCCGACCTCTTTGGCACCGACTTGGCCGATACCCCGAAGCATCGTCATCGCGAGGAGCGCAGCGACGTGGCGATCCAGGGCCGCCGCACCGTGCCAAGCCCCCTGGATCGCCACGCCGCCGAGGGGCGGCTCGCGATGACGGCGCCGCTGCTGCGACGCACGGACCGGAAGCGTGGGTATCAGTGCTGCTCACGTAACCCGGCCTCTTCGGCGCCGACCTGGCCGATACCCCGAAGCATTGCCGTCATCGCGAGGAGCGCAGCGACGTGGCGATCCAGGGCCGTCGCAGGGTGCCAAGCCCCCTGGATCGCCACGCCGCCGAGGGGCGGCTCGCGATGACGGCGCCGCCGCTGGGATGCACGGACCGGAGGAAGGGTATCAGTGCTGCTCACGGAACCCGACCTCTTCGGCGCCGACCTGGCCGAGCAGGCCGGACGGGCGGACGATCAGCACGGCGATGAAGATGAGGAACCAGATCGCCTGGCGCAGCGCCGGGTCGATGTAGTAGCCGGCGAAGGTTTCGACGATGCCGACGATCAGGCCGCCGAGATAGGCGCCCCACACGCTCCCCAGCCCGCCGAGCACCACGACGGCGAACGCGGCGAGAATGAAATTGCCGCCGATCGCCGGGGAGAGGGTGAAGATCGGCGTCAGCAGCGCTCCGGCGACACCGGCCAGCGCCGCGCCGACGCCGAAGGTCAGCAGATATGCGCGCTCGACGTTGATGCCCATGGCGCGCGCCGCCAGCTTGTCCTGGATCACCGCGCGCACCGCCTTGCCCGGCATGGTGTCGCGCAGGAAAAGGTGCAGGCCGATTGTGATGGCGGTCAGCGCCGCCAGCGCCACGACGCGCACCAGGCTGACCCGCACGCCCGCGATCAGCAGTACCTGGCGCGCCGCCGGCCAGTCGATGCCCATCGAGACGCCGCCGGTGACGCCGAGCACCAGGTTCTGCAGCAGCATGAGCAGGCCGAAGGTGGCGAAGATCTGCATCATCGGCTCGTCCTGCAGCGGCTGCAGCACGAAGCGCTGCAGCAGCAGGCCGAGCAGGAACAGTGCGACCGCGATCGGCGGGACGGCGAGATAGGGGTTGAGGCCGAGCCTGGTGTAGAGCCAGTAGGTGCCGTACATGCTCAGCATCACCAGCTCGCCCTGCGCGAAGTTGACGGTGCGCACGACACCGAAGATCAGATTGAGGCCGAGCGCCACCAGGCCATAGATGCCGCCGAGCAGAACCCCGGCGATCAGGACGCTCGGCAGGTCCTGCAAGGGGGGCTAGTGCCCGATCGCACGGCAGCCTGATTCACTGCGAATCAGGCTGGAGTGCGTGAATCGGTCACTCAAACGAAGAGCGACGTGCCAGCTTTCCATGAAAGCTGGCACTAGCCCCGGGCCAGAGGCTTCAGCGTGGTGTCGGGCTGTGCGGCCAGCTTCGGGAACACGGTGACCGGTACGCCGCCCTGCCACTGGATGGTGGTCGGTGCCGCGCGGGTGTTCTGGAAGTGCTCGTCGAACTTGACGCCGAAGCCGGTGGCGTAGCTGTGCAGCGGACGGTCCATCTTCGCCGCGGCGTCGCGCACCTTCTGCATGTCGGTGCCGCCGGCCGCGGTGATGGCTTCGAGCAGCATCTGCAGGCCGACATAGGCGGCCATGCCCTGCGGCGCCACCGGCTCGTGGTGATATTTCGCGCGATAGGCTTCGAGGTATTCGTGCGCACCGGGCCCGAAGGCTGCTGCGACGTCGGGCCGCGGATAGGAGACCACCAGCATGCCCTCCAGCGATTGCGCGCCGACGGCGTTCAGCGTCTCCGGCGTGTCGCCGGTGCCGACGAACACCGTGGCGGCGGGCGAAAAACCCTGCTCGCGGGCGGTGCGCAGCAGCAGATTGCCGTCCGGCACGTAACCGGTGTTGAGCCAGACGTCAGGATTGGAGCGCTTGGCGCGCAGCACTGAATCCGTGAGGTCGATCGAGGCGGCGGAATGCGCGCCGATGCCGAGCACCTTGATCCCGGCGGATTCCAGCAGGGTTTTCTGGGTGGCGGCGATCGACGTGCCGTAGATCGAATCCTCGTGCTCGATCCAGACCGTCAGGTTCGCGGGCTCCTTGTGCAGGGAGGGTCCCACCAGGCCGGTCACCGTGTCGGCCGAGCCGCGGGCGAAGGCCGCGGCGTCGGGGCCGGAGCGGATGAAATTGGGCAGGCCGCGATCGGTCAGGTTCTGCGCCAGCGCATTGGTGTCCCAGTAGATGCGGTTGTAGCGGAGCGCGGCGTCGCTCGCCGAGTTGGCGACGGCGCTGAGATAGGTGCCGACGAACACGTCGACCTTGCCGGCGAGCTGCTCGACCGTGGAGATGCCCTGCTGCGGATTGGCGGCGTCGCCGCGCAGCAACTCGATCTGCCGGCCGAGCACGCCGCCGGCGGCGTTGGCGCGGTCGGCCGCCAGCTCGTAGCCGTTGGTCAGCTCTCCGCCATAGAGCGCCATGGCGCCGGTGTAGGGGTTGATGGCGCCGATGCGGATCGGCTCCGCGGCGTGCGCGCGGCGGCGGCCGAGCGATGCGGCGGCGATCGCCGCCGAAGCCAAGGCGATCGTGCGGCGCCTGGAGACGGGCATGGTCGTTCCTTCCTCGATTGTTCCGGCCTCGATTATGCCGGCCGGAAGCGCGGCACGGCGACGCCGTGTTCGTGCTCGATGGCCAGGCGCAGATCCTGGTCGATGCGCAGCACCTCGGGATCGCCGGCGCCGACGATATTGCTGATCAGGCGCGGCCCTTCGGCAAGTTCCACCACGGCGACGGTGTAGGGCAGCCGGTCCTTGAACGCGGCGTGGTAGGCGATGTGGTAGACGACCCAGCTGACCAGCCTGGCTTGGCCGCCGGCGCGCTCCCAGCGCCACTCCGGCGAGAGGCAGTGCGGGCACTCGCGGCGCGGCGGCAGCCACGCTTTCCCGCATTCGCCGCAGCGCTGGAACGAAAGGTGGCCTTCTTCCAGCGACTGCCAGTAGGGCGTGTTCAGCGCGTCGCGGCGGGGCAGCGGAAACTCCGCGGTTTCGGCGCTCATGCGGGCTGCCCGAGGATCAGGGTGGAGTGCGTGTGCATGATGCCGCCCTGGTTGCTGACGACGCAGAATTCGGCGCGCGGCACTTGCAGGCTGGCGGTGCCGCGCATCTGGCGCACGCCCTCGGTGATGAGCTGCATGCCGGGCATGCCGGTCTCGGAGAGCAGGCCGCCGGCGGTGTTCACCGGCAATTCGCCGCCGAACTCGATGCGGCCGCCCTCGACGAAGCGGCCGCCTTCGCCCTTGGTGCAGAAGCCGTAATCCTCGAGCGTCATCAGCACGGCGATGGTGAAGCAGTCGTAGAGCTGCGCGACGCCGACCTGGCGCGGCGTGATGCCGGCCATGGCGAAGGCGGTTTTCGCCGAGGCCGCCGCCATCGTCGAGGTCAGGCTGGGGCGCTGCGCCACTTCCCACGACGTCTGGCCCTGGCCGAAGCCGAGGATCGGCACCGGCGCCTTGACGCCGAGGCGGCGGGCGCGCTCGGCGCTCATCACCACCACCGCGGCGGCGCCGTCCGAGACCAGGCAGCAATCGTCGCGGCGCAGCGGCGAGGCGATGATGCGGGATTGGCGGTACTCATCGAGGGTCAGCTTCTTGCGCAGCTGCGCGCCGGGATTGGCAGCACCGTGCCGGCGGCAGGCGACGGCGATGGCGCCGAGCTGGTCGGAGGTGGTGCCGAACTCGCCCATGTGGCGGCGCGCGATCATGGCGTAGCCCGGCGGCACGCCGAACCAGCCGAACACCTCGTCCTCGCCCCAGGCCTTCTCGTAGGCTTGGCGTGTGCCGGTCTTCGGATTGTCGGCGAGCGTGACGACGGCGATCTCGCACTGGCCGTTCTCGATCGCCATGGCGGCGAAGGAGATCATGCTGATGTTGGTGGCGCCCCCCTGGTCCCACACGCCGCCGATGCGCGGTTGTATGCCGAGCGCGCCGGCCAGCGTCTGGCCGTACATCGCCTCGAAGCGCGAGGTCGGGAATTTCACGAACAGCGCATCGACGGCGGATTTCTCCACCCCTGCATCGGCCAGCGCCTTTCGCACCGCCTCGGCGTTGAGCGAGATCGTGGTGCGGTCGGGCAGGGCGCCGAATTGCGTCTGGCCGATGCCGGCGATGACCACGCGGCCGCGCATCAGATCACCTCCTCCCGGGCCAGGCTGTCGAGTTCGGCGGCAGGCAGGCCGAGCCATGCGCCGAAGATCGCGGCGTTGTCGCGGCCGAGCTCGCCGCTCGGCTCGAGCGGCATGGGGGGCGCGCCGGCGAAACGCAGCGGCGAGTTCGGCAGGACGACGCGGCCGTAGAGCGGATGCTCCGTCCATTGCAGGGCGCCGCGGGCGTGCATGTGCGGGTCGTTCACCACGTCCACCAGGTCGCGCACCGGGGCGCACGGCACGCGGCTGCGCATCAGCAGCTCGAACAGCTCCTGCTTGGGATAGCGGCGGGTGAAGTCGCTGACCACGGCGTCGATCTCGTCGATATGGGCGACGCGGCCCTTGAGGTCGGCGAAGCGCGGGTCGTCGGCGAGCTCCTCGCGTCCCATCACCGTGATGAGCGAGCGCCAGTGCACCTCGCCGACGCAGATGATGGCGATGTAGCCGTCCTGCGTGGGATAGACGTTATAGGGGGCCTCGGCGAGGCCGCCGTGGCGGTTGCCGGTGCGCGGCGGCACGTCGCTGCCGAAGCCGTAGAAGAGGCCGAGATTGGAGGCGAGCGAGGCATAGACCGCCTCCTGCATGGAGACCTCGACGAGGCGGCCGATGCCGGTCTTCTCGCGTTCGTAGAGCGCGGTGATGAGGGCGGCGTAGAGATGCACGCCGCCGAAGAAGTCGCAGAGCGCCGGGCCGGCCTTCACCGGCGG
>JAFAYM010000153.1 GCA_019240395.1 Acidisphaera sp.
GGCCGGGAAACAGCTCCCGTGCCGTCCGCGCGACGAGGTCGGCGAAGCGCCAGCGCGGCTTGGCGTCCGGGTCGGCGAATTCGGCGATGCCGCTGGCGCGCAGCCCGTGCTCCATCGGCGTGAAGATCACCTTGCGCTCCTCCCACAATGTGGAGATGCGCATATCGATCCCGGGGTTGGCGAGCATGGCGTGATAGCCGCGCTCCGCCACCAGCGGAATATGGATGCCAAGGCGCTCGGCGATGCGGCGCGACCAGATGCCGGCGGCGAGCACCGCCTGCGCGGGGCGGTGCGTCGCGCGATCGGTGTCGATCTCCGGTGCGCCGTCCGCCGCGAAGCGGATGGCGCGCACCTCCTCGCGCAGGATCGTGCCGCCCTTGCGGGTGAACAATCCCGCGAGCACGGTCACCAGCCGGAACGGGTTGAGGATATGCCCGGCATCCGCGGCATAGGCGCCGTGGCGCACGATCGGGCCGATCGTCGGCTCCATCTCGCGCACCTGCTCGCCGGTCAGGATGTCGAGCTGAATGCCCTGCTTGCGCCGATACTCGAGGCCGTACTGGTCGCGCTGGAAGCCGGGATCGGTGGTCCACACGAACAGCCGGCCGCGCTTGGTGATCAGGCCGGGCTCGCCGGCTTCGGTCAGCAGCGCCACATAGCGTTCGTACACGCCCTCCCCGAGCCGGCGCGCGGCATCGGCGATGGCGGCGGCGCGACCGGGCTCGGCGCACGCCATGTATTCGCGAAACCACGGCAGCAGGGTGGGCAGGTCGCGGAACCGCAGGGAGAAGGGATGCAGCGGGTCGGCCAGCATCTTCGGGATCTTCCAGAGAATGCCGGGGATGGAGAAATGCGCATTGCCGCCGAAATTGCCGGCCGCGCCGAACGACGTGTTGCTGCCCGGCTCAGCGGGATCGAGCACGGTGACGGCAAAGCCGGCCTGCTGCAGATAGAGCGCGCAGCAGACGCCGATGATGCCGCCGCCGATCACCGCGACGCTGTTCTCCGCCCGCGCCATCGCGCTGGCGCTCACTGCTTGTGCGCGGCCCAGAACGGCGTGATCGGCAGGTCGGGCACGCCGCTCACAGCCTTGTTGTGGGCGAGCAGGCCGTAGAACTGGCCGAGCGCCACGGTCGGCGCCTCCTGCAGCAGCAATTCCTGCAGCCGCGCCCAGTCCTGCACCCGCGCCTTGTCGTCCGTCGCACCGTTGAACGCGGCGAGCGCCTCGCGCTTGGCCGGCGTGTCCCACCAGCCCGGATAGCCCGGGCTCAGGATGGTGATGAGCGTGGGATCGGGGGTGAAGCCGTGAAAGGTGACGAAGGACTCCCAGATCTTGGGGTCGAAGCGCCGCTGCATCACCGTCGCCCAGTCCATCAGCTGCAGATCCACGGTGAAGCCGGCATCCTGCAGATTCTGCATCGCCACCAGTGCCGCCTTGTAGATGAAGTCGTATTGCTGGCTGGTGAGGATGCGGAACGGCTCGCCCTTGTACCCGGCCTCCGTCAGCAGGCGCTTGGCGAGCGCCGGGTCATGGCGGTTGAAGGCGGCGAGGCCGGCATCGGAGTGATAGGGCGACCAGTCCGGATAGAGGCTGCCATTGACCGAGAAGAAACGGTCCGAGCCGAGTGCGGCGGCCATGATGGCGTTGTGATCGAGCGCCGCCTGCACCGCCTGCCGGATCTTCGGATCGGCGGTCAGCCCCTGCTTGGTGTTCATCACCATCAGCATCCAGCCGCCCGGCTTGGTGATCACCGGCTCGAGGCTCGGCGTCTGGGTGATGCGGGCATAGCTGTCGGTGGAGAGCCCGTCGGCGATGTCGTACTGCCCGGCGATCAGCCCATCGACGCGCGTGTTGGGGTTGGGCACCGGCACGAAGCGCAGCTCCTCGCTGCCGGCCTTGTGCGCGCCCGCGTAGCCGGAGGCGGGATCGGGCGAGGGCACGTATCTGTCGAAGCGGATCAGCCGGATGTATTGGTCGGGCTTGCGCTCGGCGATGCGGTAGGGGCCGGTGCCGATCATGTCCGCGATATTCGTGAGCGGTCCATTCATCGCCGCCTCGGCCTTCGCCTTCGGCAGGATGATGGCGGTCGCGCTGTTGAAGGCGAGCAGCGGCAGCAGCGACGGGAACGGCCGCTTCAGCGTGATGGTGACCTGATCGGGCGCCGTCGCCGCGATCGACTGCGTGGCATCCGCGGCGAGCTGGCCGCGCGAGGACAGGTGCTCCCAGCGCTGCAGCGAGGCCACCACATCGGCCGCCGTCATCGTCGTGCCGTCATGGAACGGCACGCCCTGGCGCAGCGGTATGGTGACCGTCTTGCCGTCATCGGAGATGCGCGCCGGACCGGAGGCGAGCAGCGGCGCCGGCTGCCAGTCCTTGTCGAAGGCGTAGAGCGTCTCGAAGACGTTCTCGGTAATGGTGCTGACGAGATCGACGGAGTTGACGGTCGGATCGAGTCCCGGAGGATCGAAGATCTCGGCGATGGTGACGACGGAAGCGTTACTCGGCGCCTGCGCCGGGCTCGGCTGCACGCCGAAGAGCAGGAGAGCCAGCGCTACGACGCCCCGCGCTACGACGAAACGTGCGATCATGCGATCCTTCACCTTTCCGACGTTCGAGAACCGCCCCGCTTACAGCGGCTCGAAACGCTACAGGTTCGTCCAGCAGGTCCTCCACCCGCCCCCCAGAAGATCGGCGCTCCGGGGCCTGGAACCGGGCGGAATGGTTCTCTGGCGGAGGGGATGGGATTCGAACCCACGATACGCCTTGACAGCGTATAACGGTTTAGCAAACCGCCGCCTTCAGCCTCTCGGCCACCCCTCCGCCGGGGCGCACGTCTCGCTCACGGCGTTTGCAGGGCGCTTCTAGGGCGGCGGGGGCAGGGCGTCAAACGCCCCGGCGAGAGGGCGATCAGGAGAGCTTGACCTCAAAGCCGCGCTGCACGCCCGGTCGGGCCATCAGCGCTTCGTACCAGCGCTTGACGTTCGGATAGTCCTCCAGGCTGACCTGATGGCGTTCGTGGCGCCACGCCCAGCCGAGGATCGCGAAGTCGGCGATCGAAAGCTCGCCGGCGAAATACGCAACCTCGGCGAGGCGGCGGTCCATGACGCCGTAAAGCCGGCGCGTCTCCTTCATGTAGCGTTCGAGGCCGTAGCGCCGATCCTGCTCGTTCTCGACCTGCAGGAAGTGGTGGACCTGTCCGGGCATCGGGCCGAAGCCGCCCATCTGGAACATCAGCCACTCCAGCACCGACACGCGCTCGCGTGGCAGGGTCGGCCAGAACTTGCCGGACTTCGCGCCGAGATAGATCAGGATGGCGCCCGACTCAAACACGCTGATCGGGCGTCCGTCGGGCCCTTCCGGATCGATGATCGCCGGGATTTTGTTGTTCGGGCTGATCCTGAGGAAGTCCGGCGCGAATTGCTGGTTCTTCGTGATGTCGACGACATGCACGCTGTAGGGCAGGCCCATTTCCTCGAGGGCGACGCTGATCTTGCGGCCGTTCGGCGTGTTCCAGGTATGCAGCTCGATTGTCATCATCCCCTCACCAAGCAAAAGAGGCTCCGGGGGTGCCGGAGCCTCTGCATTGTCTGAGCGCGGCTGGCGCCCACCTGGGAAGCTAGTCTGCCGCGAGGCTCTCGCAGGCAGAGATCCAGGTACGCACCGTGGCCGAGTCGAGCGTCAAACAATGAGACACTGGATCACCTCCTTTCAGTTGTTGCTGCGGATTCGCCAATCCTGCCGACGATTTTTTCTGAAGTAAAGGGGTCTGGGGCCGACGGGCCCCGGCGGGGTCCCCTCCTTCAGGATTTGGGGGCAGAGCCCCTCGCCTGTCTTTTCAATCGTAAACCAGGGAAACCGTCTCCGCGACCAGCGCCGGCTTGTCCTTCCCCTCCACCTCGACGGTGCATTCCATGATGAGCCGCACGCCGCCCTCGATCGGCTCGACGGCCTTCAGCGCCTGGCTGAGCCGCACGCGCGATCCCGCCGGCACCGGCGCGGTGAAGCGCACGCGGTTGGAGCCGTAATTCAGCGCGCGGGAGCGGTTGCGGATGCGATAAATCGCGTGCGACAGGACCGGCAGGAGCGAGAGCGTCAGATACCCGTGGGCGATGGTCTTCCCGCCGGGCATTTCGCGCCGCGCGCGTTCGACGTCGACATGGATCCATTGGTGGTCGCCGGTCGCTTCGGCGAACTGGTCGATGCGGGACTGGTCGACGGTGAACCACTCGCTCGTGCCGATCGGCTTGCCGACATGCGCGGCCATGTCTGCCGGGCGCTCGACCTCCAGCATGGTGTTCCCCCCGAGGCTTGCTGTGCGTCGCAGCGTGGCAGGTCGGGCGTGGCCGGTCCAGCCGGTCAGCCGCTCGCATCGAGGGCCGCTTGCAGGATGGCGGCGGCGGCGACGCGGTCGATGACCTGCGCCCGCCTGCGGCGGCTGAGATCAGCCTGCCCGATGAGGAACCGCTCGGCGGCCTCGGTGGTGAGGCGCTCGTCCCAGAGGGCGGCGGGCAGCCCGGTCGCCGCGGAGAGCGCCAGGGCCCAGTCGCGCGCCGCCTGGGCCGCCGGCCCGACCGCGCCGTCCATGGTGAGCGGCAGGCCGACGACCAGGCCGCCGGCGTCTTCCCGCCGCGCGATGGCGAGGATCGACGCGGCGTTGTCGGCCAGCTTGCCGCGGGCGAGCGTGCCGTAGGGGCTGGCCAGGCGCAGCTCGACGTCCGACAGCGCCACGCCGACGGTCTTGCGGCCGGGGTCCAGCCCGATCAGGCGCTGGCGCCGACCCAGCCGGGCGCGCAATTCGCTCATGTTGAACAGGGGCATAGGCGCGCTTATGGTCCGCCGGCTTCCCCCGGAGAAGGTGTTTCGCCGATGTCGCTCGATCCCGCGACCGTCCGCCGCATTGCCCGGCTCGCCCGCATCCATGTCGAGGAGGGCGAGATCGCGCGGCTGCAAGGCGAGCTGAACGGCATCCTCGGCTGGATCGAGCAGCTGAACGAAGTCGATGTCGAAGGCGTCGAGCCGCTCACCGGGGTCGCCGAGGTCTCGCTGAAGATGCGCGACGACGTGGTGACGGATGGCGGCATGGTCGACGCCGTACTGGCAAACGCGCCGGAGCGGGCGGGCAGCTTCTTCGCCGTGCCCAAGGTGGTGGAATGAGCCTTGGGGATCTCACGCTTATCGCCGCCCGGGACGGATTGCGCGCACGGCGGTTCTCCTCGCGCGAGCTCACCGAACACTTCCTCTCGGCGATCGAGGCGCTCAACCCGCGGCTGAACGCCTTCGTCACGGTGACGGCGGAGGGCGCGCGGGCGCAGGCCGACGCCGCGGATGCGGCGCTGGCCCGCGGCGAGACGCGGCCGCTGCTCGGCCTGCCACTCGGGATCAAGGACCTGTTCTGCACGCGCGGCGTGCGCACCACCGCCGGCAGCACCATCCTCGGCCCGTTCGTGCCGCCCTACGAGAGCACCGTCACCGCCAATCTGCTGCGCGACGGCGCGGTGTTTCTCGGCAAGACAAACATGGACGAGTTCGCCATGGGCTCGTCGAACATGACTTCGGCCTATGGCCCGGTCGAGAATCCATGGAAGCGGCGGCAGGACGATCCCGACGATCCGCGCGGCGCCGTGCTGGTGCCCGGCGGCTCGTCCGGCGGCTCGGCGGCAGCGGTGGCGGCGCGACTGGCGCTGGGCGCCACGGCGACCGACACCGGCGGCTCGATCCGCCAGCCCGCCTCCTTCTGCGGCATCGCCGGCATCAAGCCGACCTACGGGCGGTGCAGCCGCTGGGGCATCGTCGCCTTCGCCTCCTCGCTCGACCAGGCGGGGCCGGTGGCGCGCACGGTCGCGGATTGCGCCGCACTGCTCGGCTCGATGGCCGGCCACGACCCGAAGGACAGCACCTCAGTCGATCGGCCGGTGCCCGACTACGAGGCGGCCTGCCGGCGCAGCATCGCCGGCCTGCGGATCGGCGTGCCCCGCGAATACCGCGCCGACGGCATGTCCGGCGAGATCGAGGCGCTCTGGCAGCAGGGGCTCGGCTGGCTGCGCGACGCCGGCGCCGACATCCGCGACGTGTCGCTGCCCCACACG
>JAFAYM010000012.1 GCA_019240395.1 Acidisphaera sp.
TGCAATACGCATCCGCATAATTTCTACCTCGAAGCGGCGACTTCCTCGGGCGTTCCCGGGCTGCTGCTCTTCGCCGGCATGACGGTCACATGGCTGGTGCTGCTCGGGCGCAGTCTGAACGGGAATGCCGTGCGCGTCGGGCTGTTCCTGACGGCACTGCTGGAAGCGTGGCCGCTCGCCTCGACGAGCGAGTTCTTCTCGGTGCCGAATGTCGGCTGGGTCTTCCTGATGCTCGGCTGGGGATTCGCCGAGCTGCGCGCCGGCGCCGCCGATGCCGGCGACCCCCGCGCCTCCTCGGTCGTTCCCGATATTCCAGAGGTCGTTACCGTTTCATGACGGTGTGCGCAGCAGCTCGCCATAGACCTCGATCGTGGCCTGCTGCATGGCCGTCACGGTGAAATGCTCCAGCACGGCGGCGCGGGCACGCTGCCCCATGGCCCGGCGCTCCGGCGCGGGAAGGTCCAAGGCGTGATCCAGCATCGCCGCCAGGGCGGCAGCATCGCCGGGCGGCACCCGCCAGCCCGTCACCCCGTGCTCCACCGTCTCGACAGCGCCGCCGTGATCGCTCGCCACGGTCAGCCGGCGCATCGCCTGCGCCTCGATGATGGTGCGGCCGAAGCCTTCCGGATCGGTCGATGCGTTGACCACGATTTCGGCAAGCATCAGCGCCGCCGGCATGTCGTCACACTCGCCGACCAGGCGCACGCGCTCGGCGACCCCCAGCCGCTCCGCTTCGCGCATCAGCCACTCCGAATAGCGGCGGCGGCCCTGGTCCGACCCCACCAGCACGCAGAGCGCATCCCGCCGACGCAGGGCGGCCATCGCCGCGATCAGCACGCCCTGCCCTTTCCAGCGCGTCAGCCGTCCCGGCAGCATCACCGTCGGGCGGCCCTCCGGCAGGCGCCAGTCCGTGGCCAGCCGCATGATGCGCTCCCGGCTCACCGCGTCCGGGTCGAACAGGGCGGCATCCACGCCGCGGGAGATCACCCGCACCCGCGCCGGATCGATGCCGTGGCGGGCGATCAGGTGCCCGGCGACCCAGTCGCTGATGGCGATCACCCGCTCGCCCCGGGCCATCACCGCGTTGTAGAGGCGTTTGCCCGGCAGCTCCTCGTTGTAGACGCCGTGATAGGTGGTGAGGAACCGCACGCCGGTGCGCCGGCAGGCGAGCCAGGCCGACCAGGCCGGGGCGCGCGAGCGGGCGTGCACGATGTCCACCTTGCGGCCGCGCACCAGCGCCGCCAGCCGCCCGGCATTGCGCCACATCACGGCCGGGTTCTTGCGGGCCAGCGGCAAGGTGACGTGCTGCGCCCCGGCGCGATCGAGGGCGGCGACCATGCGTCCGCCCTCGCTCGCCACCAGGGCGGTGCCGCCGGCCTGCACGATCGCCTGCGCGATCTCCACCGTGCCGCGCTCCACACCGCCGGTGTCGAGCGCCGGCACCACCTGGAGCACCACCGGCCGCCCGCCGTCCGTGTGTTCCTGCATCCGTCCGCGCTATATCACGCCGCTGCGAGGCGCAGGAGACGTCCCGAATGGACGAGCAGAGCGGCCGGCTGGCGCGCGAGGATGGTGTCGAGCTGGCCTGGCGGCGGCTTGCCGGGCGCTCCCCGACGGTGGTGTTCCTGCCCGGCTTCCGCAGCGACATGGTCGGCGGCAAGGCGAACGAGCTCGCCGCCTTCTGCGCCGCCGGCGGCCAGGCGATGCTGCGCTTCGACTATTCCGGTCACGGCGCCAGCGGCGGACGGTTCGAGGACGGCACGATCGGCCGCTGGACCGAGGACGCGCTGCTGCTGATCGACCGGCTGATCGAGGGCAGGCTGGTGCTGGTCGGCTCCTCGATGGGCGGCTGGATCGCCCTGCTGGTCGCCCTCGCCCGGACGCCGCGCATCGCCGGCCTGCTCGGCATCGCCGCCGCGCCGGATTTCACCGAGACGCTGATGTGGGAGGCGATGACACCAGAGGAACGCGCCGCCTTGCTCCGCGAGGGCGTGCTGCACGTGCCGAGCGAATACGGCGAACCGGTGCCGGTCACGCGGGCGCTGATCGCGGACGGGCGCAGCCGATGCGTGTTGGGCGGTCCGATCCGGCTCGACTGCCCGGTGCGGCTTTTGCAGGGCCAGCGCGATGCCGACGTGCCCTGGGAGACGGCGCTGCGCCTCGCCGAGCGGCTGGCCGCCACCGATGTGCAGGTCACGCTGATCAAGGACGGCGACCATCGGCTGTCGCGACCGCAGGACCTGCTGCTGCTACGTCACGCTCTCGCCGCGCTGATCGCGCTCGGCGGCGAGGATGGCGCGTAGTCCCTCGCGATAGCTCGGATAGCGCCAGCGCAGGCCGAGTGCCGCCTGGGTGGCGGCGCCGGAGACCTTGCGGTTCGCCGCCCAGAAGCTGCGCGCCATGGGGCTCATCGCCGGCTCGGCGTCGGCATAGGCGATGGGCGGCGGCGGCGCCACGCCGAGCAGGCGGGCCGCCTCCTCGATAACGACGGCACTCTCTGCGGGCTCGTCGTCAGCCAGGTTCAAGACGCGCACACAAGGCGCCGGCGCGCGGATCGCGGCCAGGACCGCGGCGGCGATATCGTCGCGATGGATGCGTCCGAAGGCGTGACCGGGCCGCACGATCCGCCGCGCCGTGCCGGCGCGCAAAGCATCGAATGCCGAGCGGCCCGGCCCGTAGATGCCGGCCAGCCGGAACAGATCCACGGCGCGCCTGTCCGCAAGCTCGGCCCATTGCCGCTCGGCCGCCAGCCGCCGGAGCGCGCGCGGCGAATCCGGCGCCGGCGGGGTCGCCTCGTCCACCCAGGCGCCGCCGCGATCGCCGTAGACGCCGGTGCTCGAGAGATAGCCGATCCAGCGCAGATGCGGCGCGCCGGCGATCGC
>JAFAYM010000083.1 GCA_019240395.1 Acidisphaera sp.
CCGCTCGGCCGCCAGCCGCCGGAGCGCGCGCGGCGAATCCGGCGCCGGCGGGGTCGCCTCGTCCACCCAGGCGCCGCCGCGATCGCCGTAGACGCCGGTGCTCGAGAGATAGCCGATCCAGCGCAGATGCGGCGCGCCGGCGATCGCGGCCCCGTAGCGGGCCAGCACCGGGTCTCCGGCGGCGTCCGGGGGCGCGGTCGCCAGCAGATGCGTCGCCTCGGCCAATGCCGGTTCCGCCGCCTCGAATCGCATAGCCCGCACGCCTTCCGTCGCGGGGGCCGCGCCACGAACGGTGCCGCAGACACGCCAGCCCTCGACGGCAGCGGCCCGGGCGACCGCCAGGCCGCTGTAGCCGAGCCCGAACACCAGCAGGATGGGATCCCCCATGCGCGAGGGTTTGCCGGCTCCCGCGGCGGACGGCTAGACTGCTCGCGCCATGGTGTGGATTCGACAGGGCGCGACGTGAGGCCGATGAACCCACGCAACGCGGTGGTCGGAAGTGCGGCGATGGTGGCGGCGATCGTCGCCCTGGGCGCGTGGTGGGAGATGCGTCCCGCCCCGCCTCCGCCGATCGCCGAATCCATCGCCCCGCCTGCCGCCGAGCCGGACCAGAGCAGCGCCCCGCTGCCGATCCCGCCGGTGCCGCCGCGCATCGCCGAGGGCGAGGATTACGAGCATTGCCTGTCCATGCTCACCACCGACCCCTCGGGTGCCAGCGCCTTTGCCGATGCCTGGGAGGCGACCGGCGGCGGCGAAGGCGCCGTGCACTGCCGCGCCCTGGCCGACATCGCATTGGGCGACGTGCAGATCGGCGCCGACATGCTGGAGAAGCTGGCCAACACCAGCCACGCGCCGAACGTCGCTCGCGCCTCGGTCTATGGCCAGGCGGGGCAGGCCTGGCTGATGGCGGGCGACGCCAACCGCGCCTTCGGCGCCGCCAGCCTGGCGCTGGCCCTCTCGCCCGATGACCCCGACCTGCTGGTCGATCACTCGATAGCCGCGGCGACGCTGGAGAAATACCAGGAAGCGGTGGACGATCTCGACCGGGCGCTCGACCTCGATCCGCACCGCACCGACGCGCTGGTGTTCCGCGGCGCCGCCTGGCGGCATCTCGGGCATCTCGATCTGGCGGAGGACGACATCGACCGCGCGCTGGCGATCGATCCGGACAGCGCGGATGCGCTGCTGGAGCGCGGCATCCTGCGCCAGCGGCGCAACGACCGGCCGGGGGCACGCGCCGATTGGGAACGGGCGATTGCGCTGGCGCCGGACACCGCCACCAGCGACCTGGCGCAGCAGAACCTGGCGCTGCTCGAGGCAGGGCCGGAGCGAAGGTAAGTCATGGGGTCTGGGGTCGACGGACCCCAGCGGGGTTGAGGGGCCGAGCCCCTCACCTTCTTAAAAATCCAAATCCGCATAGTGCGCCGGCGGCGCCACGCCCGGCACCCGATCCGCCAGCACGGAGCGAAAGCACGGCCGGCTCTTCATCCTGGCATACCAGTCCCGCGCCGGCGCGGACACCGTCCAGTCCACGTCGCCGGCGAAGTCCAGCGCCGACAGATGCCCCGCCGCAGCGAAATCGGCCAGCGAGATGGCGCTGCCGGCCAACCATTTGCGGGTCTCGGCGAGCCAGCCCAGATATTCGAGGTGGTGGCGCAGGTTGACATAGCCGGCGCGCAGCGCCCCCGCATCCGGCTCGCCACGCCCGGACAGCCGCTTCATGAATTTCTCGCCGAGCAGGTTTCGGGTGACCTCGAGGGCGAACTTGCCGTCGAACCAGGCGACCAGCCGGCGCACCTCGACACGCTCGGCGAGCGTGCGGCCCATCAGCGAGGTGTCGGGATAGGCCTCATCGAGATACTCGCAGATCACGTTGCTGTCGGGGATGGTGAGCCCGTTATCCTCGATGAGGGTGGGCACCGTGCCCGCCGGATTGAGGTCGAGATACTCCTGCCGGCGCTCCCACACCCGTTCGAGCTTCAGCTCGAAGGGCAGGCGCTTTTCCGAGAGGACCAGCCGAACCTTGCGGGAGAACGGCGACAGCGGCAGATGATAGAGATAGCGCATCGCCGGGGTTTATCGCACCGGATGGCCGCCCCGCCAACCGTTCAGGCCTGGGCGAGCGCCGCCGCCTCGTCCTCGACGAGCTTCTCCGGCAGATATTGCACGTATTCCTTCGGCACGACCTGCCAGAAGCGCGGCAGCACGCGGTCCCAGTCGTTCAGCAGCATGGCGGCGTAGCGGCTGGTGGTTTCGGCGGCGTGCAGGCTGACCAGATTTCGCAGCTCCGCCTCCCAGTGCCGGGAGGCGACGCGCTGCCAGGTCAAGGTATCGGGGTTGACCCGCTGCTCGAAGCTGTCCTCGGGGTCGTAGACGAACGCCATGCCGCCGGTGAAGCCGGCGCCGAAATTGTCGCCGATCTGGCCGAGGATCACCGCCGTGCCGCCGGTCATGTATTCGCAGCCGTTGGAGCCGCAACCCTCGACAACCGTCATGGCCCCGGAGTTGCGCACGGCGAAGCGCTCCCCGGCTTGGCCGGCGGCGAAGAGATACCCGGCGGTGGCGCCGTACGGCACGGTGTTGCCGATGATCGTGTTGTCCTGGCTGATCAGCGAGGAGGAGGGCGCCGGACGCACCACGATCGTGGCCCCGGAGAGACCCTTGCCGACATAGTCGTTAGCGTCGCCGAACACTTCGAGCTTGAGCCCGCGCACCGCGAACCGCTCGCCCGCCTGCCCGGCGGCGAACAGCGCCCCCGCGGTCGCGCCATAGAGCACGGTATTGCCGATGATCGTGTTCTCGTTGCTCAGCAGTTCCGATGACGGCGGCGGCCGCACCACGATC
>JAFAYM010000093.1 GCA_019240395.1 Acidisphaera sp.
CATGGTGCGCGCGGTGCCGCCGGACGTGCTGCAGAAGATCATCGCCCGCATCCCCATGGGGCGCCTCGGCCGCACCGCCGACATCGCCCGCGGCGTGGTGTTCCTCACCGCCGACGACGCCGACTTCATCACCGGATCGACGCTGTCCATCAACGGCGGCCAGCACATGTACTGAGCGCGGAACGAAGGATCGGGCGGCTTTATACCAGTTCTCGGAAGTGCCGACGGATAGCCGTCATATCAGCGAAGCGGGAATCCATGTGCCGCGTGGACCCCCGCTTTCGCGGGGGTGACGATAATGGGTGCGCTCTGAAGGACCTCGTATCAAGCTAGGCCGGGTCCTTCGGCACCGTGCGGGCGAGCGGCGGATGCTTGGCGAAGGTCTCGAACCAGGCGGCGAGGCGCGGGCGGGCTTGGCGCCACGGCTCGGCGGCGAAGCGGAAATCCAGGTAGCCGAGCGCGCAGGCGATGGTGATCGAGCCGATGTCGAGCGCCTGGCCGAGCGGCTCGACCTCGAGGAGATCGAGAGCCCGCTCCATCGCAGCCCGCTGACGGGCGATCCAGGCATCGCGGGCGGCTTCCTTCGGCTTCGCCTGCTCGCCACGGCGGCCGACCGCCGCGTCCAGGATGCCGTCGCCGACCGCCTGCAGCTTCAGCGCGTGCCAGCGCGCCGGGCTGCCGGGCCGGGGGAACAGCGGGATGACCTCGCCGATGCTGTCAAGGTACTCGCAGATCACCGGGCTGTCGAACAGGGCGAGCCCATCCTCGGTGACCAGGGTCGGCACTTTGGAGAGCGGGTTGTGGGCCAGCAGCCCGGGCGGCGACTCGTGCGGGTTGGTGGCGACCAACTCGATCTGCCCGTCGATCTCGCGGGCTATCGCGCAGGCCATCACTTTCCGGACATAGGGACTGGTCGCGGAGTAGTGCAGCTTCACGGTTGACCTCAAGGACCGTTCGAGAACGCGGTCGGGCGAGTCAGCTGGCGCGGCTTTCGAGAACCGGAGCAGAGCGGCCGTTTGCGGCCGTGAGCACCGGAAGCGCCGAAAGCCGCGTCAGATGGCCGCCCGAGTAGCATTGTCAACGGTCTTTCAGAACTTGTCCTTGCGCGCGCGTAATGCCCCGAGGGTTGCGGCATCCGGCGCGCGCAGGAAGGGGTTCTCCGCCAGTTCGTCGGACAGGCGCGAGGGCACGGTGGGTTTGCCCTCCGCCCGCAGCCGGCGGACCTCGGCGGCCCGGCGCTGCAAGGCCTCGTTGTCCGGCTCGACATGCAGGGCGAAGCGGGCGTTGCTCTCGGTGTATTCGTGACCGCAGCAGACCAGCGTCTCGCCGGGAAGCCGGGCGAGCTTCTGCAGGCTGGCGAACATCTCCTCGGCATTCCCCTCGATGAGCCGGCCGCAGCCCAGGCTGAACAGCGTGTCCCCGCAGGCCAGCACGGCGCCGTACGGGAAGAAGAAGGCGATATGGCCGCGCGTATGGCCGGGCGTGTCGATCACCCGCGCCTCCGCCGATCCCAGTTGCACCGTGTCGCCTTCCTCCAGCGCCTGGTCGAGGCGCGGCAGCCGGTGCGCGTCGGCCTTGGCCCCGACCACCGGACAGCCGTAGCGGGCGCGGATCACGTCGGTGCCGGCAATGTGGTCCTCGTGATGGTGGGTCAGCAGGATCAGGTCGAGCCGTCCGCCGGCCTGCTCGATGGCCGCCTGCACCGGCCCGGGATCGGCCGGGTCGACCACGGCGGTGGCCCCGTTGGCCGCTTCGCGCAGCAGCCAGGCGTAGTTGTCGGACAGGATCGGGATGGCTTGTGCGGTGACGCTCATTGCCTGCATGTAGCATCCGGCGCTGGCCCCGCAAACGCCGCAGGCGTGTTACAGTGCCGGAATGGCGACCGACACCCAGGCGGCGGCGGATTTCTACCGCACGGCGCGCGGAGCCGTGGCAGCGCTCCTGCTTCGCGAGCGGCTCGCCGTGCTGTGGCCGGCCGAGCAGGCCGATCCCGGCCCGGCGATCCTCGGCGTCGGCTACGCCGCCCCGTATCTGCGGCTGTGGCGCGAGAGGGCGTCGCGCTGCATCGCGCTGACCCCGGCACAGGTCGGCGTGGCGCGCTGGCCGGCCGGCGCGCCCAACCTCTCCTGCACCGCCGAGGAGGACGCGCTGCCCTTCCCCGACCTCTGCTTCGACCGCATCCTGCTGGTGCACGGGCTGGAGGCGGCGGAGAACGCGCGGCGGCTGCTGCGCGAGATCTGGCGGGTGCTCAAGGATGACGGGCGGCTGCTCGTCGTGGCGCCGAACCGGCGCGGCATGTGGGCGCATATCGAGACCACGCCGTTCGGCCAGGGCGAGCCCTATTCCCCGCATCAGATCGGCCGGCTGCTGGCCGACAGCCTGTTCCGCGTCGAGCGGCGCGACACCGCCCTCTATCTGCCCCCCGTCACCGTCCGGCTGCTGCTGCGCGGCGCCCGGTTCTGGGAGGCGGCGGGACGCCGGCTGGCGCCGCAATTCGCCGGGGTGACGATCAGCGAGGCGGTGAAGGACGTCTATGCCGCCGTGCCGGTGAAGGCCGTGCCGCGGCGGCGCATGGTGCTGGCCGACGCGGCGTGAGCCCCGGCGTCATCGTCGTGCGGCGACGAGCAGGAAGATCGGCCGCTGGCGATCATCGGCCAATTCGGGCCGCCTGGCGATCTGCGCATCCGTCGGTCCCCACTCCTCGACATGGCACACCGTGAAGCCGGTACGGATCAGCAGGGTGAGGGTGGTCGCGATGGTGCGGTGCTGCTTGATGACGCCGGCGGCCAGCCAGTCCGTCGTGCGCGGACCTTCCACCAGGTAGAGGTCGACCGGCCAGGTCCGGCGGCCCGCCGCATCGACCGACCATCCCGGACGCGACGGCGCCGTGTAGAGCGGGTGCTCCACCGAGAAGATCAGGCGGGCTCCCGGCACCAGGGCGCGATGCACCTGTGCCAACAGCTCGGGCAGTCTCTCGACGTAGTGCAGGGCGAGCGAGCTGTAGGCGAGGTCGAACGATGCCTCGGGCAGTTCGAGCGTCTCCAGGTCGGCCCTGGCGTAGGTGATGGCGGGATCGGACGTCGCGGCCTGCGCCTGCGCCAGCATGTTCTGCGACACGTCGATCCCGAGGATCTCCGCCGCGCCCTGCTCGCGCGCCCATCGGCAGAACCAGCCGAAGCCGCAGCCGAGATCGACGATTCTGAGGCCCTGCAGGTCGGGAAGCAGGGCACGCAGCGCCGGCCATTCCTCCGCGCCGGACAGCCCCTCCACCGAGCGGCCGAGCCGGCGGTAGCCCGCGAAGAACACCGGATCGTCGTAGATGTTCTGCGTCATCGGCGCCGGCCGGGCGCGTCTCAGGCCGCGGCTCGCAACCCGGCTTCGACGGCGGCGGCGATGGCGAAGAGCCGCCGATCGCCCATCGTCTCGCCCACCAGCATCAGCCCGACCGGCGGGTCGCCCGGCCGGTGGCACGGCAGGCTGATGGCGCAGCGGTCGAGCAGGTTGGCGATCGCCGTGTCGCGCAGCACCAGCATGTTGATCCGATTGTAGTCCGCGTCCTCGATCAGGGCATCGAGCTTCGGCGGCACCACCGGGACGGTCGGCATGATCAGCGCGTCGAAGGGCGCGGTCGCCCGGTCCATCGCCGCGATCAGCCGGGCCCGCGCCGCCAGCAGGTCGAGATAGTCCGCGGCGGTCTGGCGTGCGCCGCGCTCGATGCGGGTGCGGATGCGCTGGTCGTAGAGCGCCGCCTTGGTCGCCAGGAGCGGCCGGTGCCAAGCATACGCCTCGGCCGTGGCGAAGCCGCCCAGCTTGTTCACCGCCGGGATCTCGTCGAGGACGGGGAATTGTGCGCGCACGATCGTCGCGCCGGCGTCGGACAGCCGGGCCAGCACGCGCTCGACCGTGGCGCCGACGATCTCGTCCATGCCCTCGGAGACGTAATTCGCCGGCCAGGCCAGGCGCAGGCCGGCGAGCGGGACCGGCGGCAGCGTCTGCGGCACCGTGCCGGCGAGCAGCGCGTCGATAATGGCGCAGCATTCCACCGAGTTGGCCAGCGGGCCGACCGAGTCGAGGCTCGGCGCCAGCGGCAGCACACCGGTGATCGGCACCCGCCGCGCCGTCGGCTTGTAGCCGACGACGCCGCAGAACGCCGCCGGTATCCGGCAGGAGCCGCCGGTGTCGGTGCCGAGCGCGGCGAGCGCCATGCCGTCAGAGACGGAGACCGCGGCGCCGGACGAGCTGCCGCCGGGGATGCGCCCGGTTTCGCGGTCCCACGGGCTGAGCGGCGTGCCGTAGTGCGGATTGAGGCCAAGGCCGGAGAAGGCGAATTCCGTCATGTTGGTGCGTCCGACCGGCACCAGCCCGGCCGCCAGCATGCGCTGCACCACCGTCGCGTGTGCCGTCGCGGGCGGCGCTTGCGCCAGCGCGCGCGAGCCGGCGGGGGTGGGCTCGCCGGCGACGTCGAACAGATCCTTCAGGCTGATCGGAATGCCGGACCAGGGCGTGGCGGCCCGCCCGGCACGGCGCAGCGCGTCCTGTGCGTCGGCCATGGCGCGAGCGCCGGCTTCGTCGGTCTTGATGAAGGTTCGCGCGCCCTCGCCGGCGGGGTCGGCGATGCGGGCGAGGCAGTCCTCGACCAGCGCGCGGGAGGTGACGCGGCCCGCGGCGAGGGCTTCGGCGTGCTCGGTGATGGTGCGCATCGGCGCAGCCTGCCGTCGGCGTTGCGGCCGCGCAACCGGCTTGACGGGCATCCTCTCCGGGCCTTGTCTGGGGCAGAAGGAGCACGCCATGAGCCAACCCAAGCCGATCCTGCTGACGGGCGCTTCCGGCGCGCTCGGCCGCGTCATCACCAAGGGCCTGGCGGCGCAGGGCTGGACCTTGCGGCTGACCGACATCGCGCCCTTCCCCGACCCGCTCCCCGCGGAGGCGAGCTTCACCCGGATGGACCTCAATGACGGGGTGGCGGTGCTGCGGCTCGCCGAGGGCTGCGGCACCATCCTGCATTTCGGCGGGATTTCGGTGGATCAGCCCTTCGAGGAGGTGCTGGGGCCGAATCTGCGCGGCCTCTATTACATCTACGAAGCGGCGCGGCGGGAGCGCGCGCGCGTGGTGTTCGCCTCCTCCAATCACAGCATCGGCTTTCACGAGCGCTCGGAGAAGCTCGACGACGATTGCCGGTTCCGGCCGGACAGCTATTACGGCCTGTCGAAAGCCTATGGCGAGCTGATGGGCCAGCTCTACTGGGACAAGCACGGGGTGGAGAGCGTGAACGTGCGGATCGGCTCGTGCCTCCCCGAGCCGGTCGACGCGCGCATGCTGGCGACCTGGCTCTCCTACCCCGACCTGGTGTCGCTGATGGAACGCTGCGTGCTGGCGGAGGCGACGGGCTGCGCGGTGATCTGGGGGGCGTCGAACAACGCCCGCAGCTTCTGGGGCAAGGATGCGCGCGAGAAGCTGGGCTGGACGCCACGGGACAGCGCCGACCCGTACGCCGGCCAGCTCGCCGGCAAGCTCAGCGGCAATCCGGTGATCGAGCGGTATCAGGGGGGCGCCTACACCGCCCGGGAGTATTCGCGGACATCGCCCTCTCCGAAGTAAGGCGGGGGGCGTTCCCTCCGCGGGCAATTCCACCGGCTGTGCCGGTGGAACCTTCGCCCGCTCCGCCCCCCTCGCCCCCCACCAAACCGTTGCGCGCTCTTCGCGCGACGGCGGAGCCTTTGGAATCCGTTACTTAGTCATGGAGTCTGGGGGAATCTGCCCAAACCTTCCTCACCAGGAGCGATACCGATGGCCGAAGGCGAGACGCCGCATACTGCCATCGAGAACATCGAGACCGTGGTTCGCATCGAAGAAGCGGCGATGCGCGAGCGCCCCTTCGCCGACCGGCTCTCCGACGCGATCGCCACTTTCGTCGGCACCGTCTCGTTCGTGGCGCTGCACCTCGTCTGGTTTGCCGTCTGGGCGGTGTGGAACACCGGGCTGATCCCCTCGCTGCAGGCCTTCGACCCGTATCCCTTCGCGCTGCTCTGCATGATCGTCTCGCTCGAGGGCGTGCTGCTTTCGACCTTCGTGCTGATCAAGCAGAACCGGATGAGCCTGCGCTCCGACCGGCGCAGCCACCTCGATCTGCAGGTGAACCTGCTGACCGAGCAGGAGGTCACCAAGATCATCCAGCTGCTGCACCGGATCAGCGGCCATCTCGGCATCGAGGCCGTGGTGTCCGATGCCGAGTCGCAGGAATTCGCCGAGGTCACCGCGGTGGAGAACCTGGCGCGCAACGTGCATGAGAAGCTGCCCGACGCGCTCTGAGCATGTTCCGTTCGCCATGGCTCAGGGCCCATGCTCTAGCTTATTGTTTTGACGAGCATCTTCACGCGATCGGGTGATTCCGTTCGATCGCGATCTGCTCTGAATGGCGCGCGGGAGGCGGGCGTGGCATCCTGGCCCCGACACCCGCATCCGGGAGGAGGGCACAGGCGATGCCGGACGGACGACTGTTCATCGGCACCCGACGCTACTCGTCGTGGTCGCTGCGGGGGTGGCTGGCGGTGCATCTGGCGGAGCTCGATGTCGAGGAGATCGTCATCCCGCTCACCGGGCACGGCGCGACCGAGGCGGTGAAGCGGGTCTCGCCCAGCGGCCTGGTGCCGTATCTCGAGCACCGCGCCAGCCACGTCTGGGAGACGCTGGCGATCGCCGAGTATTGCGCCGAGATCTCCCCGGCGCTGTGGCCGGCGGACCCGGTGGCGCGAGCGCATGCGCGCTCGATCGCGGCGGAGATGCATGCCGGATTCGGCGCGCTGCGCCGGGCGTTGCCGATGAATCTCGGCCGCACCGAGCCGGGCGGCGCCCGCACGCCGGAGGTTCTCGCCGACATCGCGCGCATCGAGGCGATCTGGGCCGGGACGCGCGAGCATTTCGGCGGGGGGCCGTACCTGTTCGGTCCCGCCTTCACCGCGGCGGATGCGATGTATGCGCCGGTGGTGACCCGGCTGCTGACCTACCGGCCGGAGATCACCGCCGCCAGCGCCGATTATTGCGAGGCGGTGCGCGCCCATCCGCTGATCGCGGCCTGGTACGACGCGGCGGCGGCGGAGCCGGAGGAGTGGCGCCTTCCCGATTATGAGTCGGTGCGATGAGCAGCGCGACGGCGCTCGACCATGTCGGCGTCGCCGGGCCTGACCTGGCGACGCTCGCCGCGGCGTGGGAGCGCCTGGGTTTCACCCTGACGCCGCGGGCCCGGCACGCCGGCCGGCGCACGCCCGACGGTCCGGTCGAGGCTTTCGGCACCGGCAACCGCTGCATCATGCTGCGCGAGGGGTATGTCGAGCTGATCGCGGTGGTCGATCCGACGGCCTTCAACACGCTCGAGGACACGCTGGCGCGCTATGCCGGCCTGCATATCATCGCCCTCGAGATCGAGGACGAGGAGGCCAGCCTGCAGCGGCTGCGCCTGGCCGGGCTGGACATTCCGGGCGTCGCCTATCTCGAGCGTCCGGTGGACGATGCCGACCCGACCGGCCTGAAGGCCCGCTTCGCCCGCCTGCCGCTGCCCCGGGCCCCGGAGGGCACGCTGCAGCTGATCCGCCACCTGACCCCGGAGGCGATCTGGCAGGAGGGGTTCCTCCATCATGCCAACCGCGCGGTGGCGCTGGAATCGGTGGTGATGGCGGTGGCCTCGCCGGCCGCGACGTCGATGCGCCTGTCGGTCCTCGCCGGCCTGCCGGTGGTGCCGGACCCGCTCGGCGGCTACGCCCTGCCGCTGCCGCGCGGGATGGTGCGGATGCTGCCGCCCGAGGCGCTGGGCTCGGTGTTTCCCGGCGCGGAGGTCCCCGCGCTGCCGTTCATCGCCGGCCTGGTGCTGCGCACGGGGGACGGCAACCTGGCCGCCCGCCGGCTGCTGGCGGAGCGGGGGGTGCCGCATGCCGACCTGCCGGCCGGGCTGCTGGTCGGCGCCGAGGCGACCGGCGGCGCGTCGCTGCTCTTCGCGCCGGGCTGATCGGCGACCTGCCCGGCGGCCCATCGTCCTGCCGGTCGCAGCGCCCTATATGCAGGGGCAATCCCGTTCCCCAAGGAGAACCGCATGTCGGACGCGTCCACGTCGTCACCAGAAGCGCCGGGCACCATTCCCGTCACCGTCCTCACCGGCTATCTCGGCGCCGGCAAGACCACCCTGCTCAACCGCATCCTCAGCGAGAATCACGGCCGCCGCTACGCCGTGGTGGTCAACGAGTTCGGCGAGCTCGGGGTGGACAACGACCTCGTCGTGGACAGCGACGAGGAGGTGTTCGAGATGAACAACGGCTGCATCTGCTGCACCGTCCGCGGCGACCTGATCCGCATCGTCGGCGGGCTGATGAAGCGGCGCGACCGTTTCGACGGCATCATCATCGAGACCACCGGGCTGGCCAATCCGGCGCCTGTCGCGCAGACCTTCTTCGTCGATGAGGGCGTGCGCAGCCGCGCCCGGCTCGATGCCATCGTCACCGTGGTGGACGCCAAGCACCTGCCGCAGCGCCTGGTCGACAGCCACGAGGCGGCCGACCAGATCGCCTTCGCCGACGTCATCGTGCTGAACAAGACCGATCTGGTGAGCGCCGAGGAGCTGGCGGAGGTCGAGAACAAGATCCGCGCCATCAACCGCTTCGCCGAAATCCACCGCACCGAGCGCGCCTCGCTGCCGATCGCCGACGTGCTCGATCGCGGCGCCTTCGACCTCAAGCGCGTGCTGGCGATGGAGCCCGGGTTCCTGACCGATGATTCGCACGAGCACAATGACGACATCGCCAGCGTCAGCTTCGAGGTGGAGCGGCCGATCGACCCGGAGAAGTTCAACGCCTGGATCGGCCAGCTGCTCGCCGAGAAGGGGCCGGACCTGCTGCGCACCAAGGGCATCCTGCACTATGCCGGCGAGGATCGCCGGTTCGCCTTCCAGGCCGTGCACATGATCGCCGACGGCGACTTCATCGGTCCGGCGCGGGAGGGCGAGCCGCGCCGCAGTCGGATCGTGTTCATCGGCCGCAACCTCAACCGGCCACAGCTGCGGCGCGGGTTCGAAGCGTGTCAGGTGAGCTAGAAAGGCCAGGGGCAGAGCCCTCGCCTGACTTCCTTCTGCAGACGCGCGGCGCCCACCGCGATCTAGGCGCCTACGTCGTCGCCGCCGCCTTCGATCGCAGCGGCGCGCAGGCGGCCTTCGCGCTTGGCGACGGCACCGTGCGTCTGGTCGCGGGGGAGGAGTGGCGCGAGATTGCCGTGCATGACGGCGCGGTGCTGGCGCTGGCGGCCGGCGCGTCGGGCTTCGTGACCGGCGGCGATGACGGGCGGTTCCGCCGGGTGACGTCGGCCGGCGAGGTCGGCGATATCGCGGAATACGGCATGAAATGGGTCGAGCACGTCGCCAGCGCTCAAAACGTGCTGGCCTGCGCCGTTGGCCGGCGGCTGCATCTGTTCGACGCCGCGGGCACGCCGCTGAAATCGCTCGACCACCCGTCCAGCGTCACCGGGCTAGCTTTCGATACGAAGGGCAAACGCATCGGCGCGTCGCACTACAACGGCGCGAGCCTGTGGTTCGTCGCCTCCAAGAGCGACAGCCCGCGCGTGCTGACTTGGAAGGGCAGCCACACCGCGATCGCCATCCATCCCGGCGGAGAGGCGGTGGTGACGGCGATGCAGGAGAACGCGCTGCATGGCTGGCGGCTGCCCGACGAGCAGCACATGCGCATGAGCGGCTATCCCAGCAAGACGCGCTCGCTCTCCTTCACCCATAACGGCCGCTGGCTGGCGACCTCGGGGGCGGACGGCATCGTGCTGTGGCCGTTCTTCGGCGGCGGCCCGATGGGCAAGCCGCCCGTCGAGCTCGCCGGCGGCGATGGGGTCACCTGCAATTTCGTCGCCTGCCATCCCGGGCACGATTCCTGCGCCGCCGGCTTTTCCGACGGGCTGGTGGTGCTGGCCGACATCGGCTCGGAGCGCATCCTGCCGGTCGCGTCGCCGGGTCGTGGCGCGATCTCCGCCCTCGCCTGGAGTCCGGACGGCACGCATCTGGCGTTCGGCAGCGAGACCGGCTTTGCCGCCATCGTCGATTTCTCGAAGAGGTGAGATTTGGAAACGATCAGCACCGGCGGCCTGCGCATGCCCAAGCTGGGTCTCGGCACCTGGCGCATGCGGGGCGCGGAGGGCCGCGAAGCGGTGGAGCGGGCGCTGGCGCTCGGCTATCGCCACATCGACACCGCTGAGATGTACGGCAACGAGGACGCGGTCGGCGCGGCGCTCGCCGGCGGCGGCGTGAAGCGGGCCGACATCCACCTCACCACGAAGGTCTGGTTCGAGAACCTGGCGCCGGAGGCGATGCGGCGCGCCATGGCGGCGAGCCTGGCGGCGCTGCGCACCGACTATGTCGATCTCTACCTCATCCATTGGCCGGCGCCCGGCATGGACCTGCCGCGTGCGCTGGAGACGATGATGCAGCTGCAGGAGGAGGGGCGGGCGCGGGCGATCGGCGTCTCCAACTTCACCGTGGCGCTGATGCGCCAGGCCGTCGAGGAGATCGGCGCGCCGATCGTCTGCAACCAGGTCGAATACCACGTGCTGCTCGATCAGAGTGCCGTGCTGTCGTATGCGCGGTCGAAGGGCGTGGCGGTGACCGCCTACGCGCCGCTGGCACAGGGCAGGCTCGCCGAGCACCCGCCGCTGCAAGATCTGGCGCGCAAGCACGGTGCCACGCCGGCGCAGGTCGCGTTGAAATGGCTGCTGGACCAGGACGGCGTGGCGGCGATCCCGAAGGCGCAGCGCGAAGCCAGCCAGCGCGCGAACCTGGCGGCGCTGCAGATCGAGCTCGACGATGCGGACCGGCAGGTGATCGCCGGGCTGCCGAAGGACCAGCGCTTCGTCAATCCGGGCTTCGCGCCGCAGTGGGACACGGCAGGCTGAGCCATGGCGTTCACCGATACTGGCGGCGAGCTGTTCCGGCTGCTCCGGGTGTTGGAATCCGGCGATCGGACCCGGCTGACCGGCGAGAATTACGGGCTGCGCAATGGCAACGCGCTGGGCGCCTATCAGATGGGCGCATCGTCGCTGATCCAGATCGGCGCGGTGCGCGCGGGCGGTGACGTCAATCGGCCGGCCGATTGGACCGGACGGTACGGCAGCAGCGCGGAAGAATTCCTGGCGACCAAGGCCCTGCAGGATCGCGCGTGCCTCGCCTACATGAACACCCTCGATGCGCGGCTTGACGACGCGTACAACGCCTATTTCGGCACACGGCAGAATGGTGCGGTGGTGAACCGCAGCGGCGCTCTTCTCTGCTCCTGGGAAAACCCGGAGGAGACGCGCCTGGCGATCACCGGCCGGCCGTACAGCCATGACCCGCGCACCGGCCTTGCCGACTACGTGACGCGCATGCAGTTCGGCGCCCTTGTCGAGGGTACGCCGGCCCCGGTCGCTGCTCCCGAGCCGGTCGAAGGCGCGCCGTCCACCGGGGAAGGCGGCGATTCCGGCCCCGACGACCCGCCGCTGCCGCTCGGTCTCTAGCGCCAACCTCGACGCCGCCTCGGGTTCGCCGTAGCGTCGCGGCGATCCGAGGGAGGAAGCCATGGAACGGCCGATCGGTCGGCGGGCGGTGGTGCGCGGCGGAGCTGCGCTGGGCGGCCTGGCGATGTGGCCGAGGGCGCGCGCCCGGGCGCAAGCGGGGGCCACCATCCGCATCGGCGTGCTCACCGACCTGAACGGGCCCAACATGGCGAGCAACGGCCCAGGCTCGGTGGTCGGCGCCAAGCTGGCGGCCGAGGATTTCATGCAGGCGCATCCCGGTCTGACAGTGGAGGTTCTGCAGGCCGACTACCAGAGCAAGCCCGACATCGCGCTCGCGGTCGGGCGGGACTGGTTCGACAGCCATGGCGTGGATGCGATTTCCAACGTCAACAACTCGGCGGCGGCGCTGGCGATCGCCGGGCTGGTGCGCGACAAGAACAAGGTCGGTCTGATCACCGGGGCGGCCAGTTCCGACCTCACCGGCAAGGCCTGCGGCCCGAACCACGTGCACTGGGTGTACGACACCTGGGCGCTCGGCAACTGCACCGGCGGGGCGCTGGTGGCGGAAGGCGGCAACAGCTGGTTCTTCATCGGCGCCGACTACACCTTCGGCCACCAGCTCGCCGGCGACACCGCGAGCTTCGTCACCAAGGCGGGCGGCAAGGTGCTGGGCTCGGTCTATACGCCGTTTCCCGAGACCACCGACTTTTCCGCCTATCTGCTGCAGGCGCAGGCGAGCGGCGCCAAGGTGATCGGGCTGGCCAACAGCGGCACCAACACGACGGACTGCATCAAGCAGGCCCGCGAGTTCGACGTCACGCGCAACGGCACCCGGCTGGCGGCGCTGCTGATGATGATCCCCGACCTGCACGGCGTCGGGCTGCAGGCGGCGCAGGGCCTGGCGCTTACCGAAGCGTTCTACTGGGACATGAACGACGCGTCGCGCGCCTACGGAAAACGCTTCGGGGCGCGGATGAACGGCTGGATGCCCTCGATGATCCAGGCCGGGGACTATTCCGCGGTGACGCATTATCTGAAATCGGTGGTGGCGCTGGGGCCGGAGAAGGCCAAGGCGGACGGCCGGGCGGTGATCGCGCAGATGAAGGCGATGCCGACCGACGACCCGCTGTTCGGTCACGGGGTGGTGCGCCAGGACGGGCGCAAGCTGCACCCGATGTATCTGTTCCAGGTGAAGACGCCGGCGGAGAGCAAATCTCCCTGGGACTATTACAAACTGCTGCGCACCATCCCCGCCGACGAGGCTTTCCGGCCGCTCAACGAGGGCAATTGCCCGATGGTGCACGCCTAGAGCGTGATGACCGAAGGTGGAACTAACCGCAGGTCTGAATCACGCTCTCAAACCTAGCCGAACCGGCTGGTCTGTAGCGTCGAGCCCGTAAACCGGTCGTTATCCAGCCGAAGCTAGCCTGCCCGGCATGGGAAACGACGTGCTCGGGCGTGGGCGCATCCTGGCCTGGAGCGGCGTTCTGCTGATTGCCGAACTGTTGACCCTGGCCTTCATCACGGCGGGGACGCACGGGCTGATCGTCACGCTGGATCGCCCGGCGAGCACCGATTTCGTCAGCTTCTACGCCGCCGGCGCGCTCGCCGATGCCGGGACGCCGGCGCTCGCCTACCATGCCGCTGAGCACTACGCGGCGGAGCAGCAGGCGACGCAGGCGGGCATCGGCTACGTGCTCTTCTTCTATCCCCCGGTGTTCCTGCTGCTCTGCGCACCGCTGGCCCGCCTGCCGTATCTGGCGGCCTTCCTGGTCTTCGCCGGCCTCACCCTCGCCCCCTACCTGCTGGTTCTCCAGCGTGTTGTGGGCGAGCGGGGGTGGGCGGCGATGCTGCCGGGGCTGGCCTTTCCGGCGGTGCTCTGGAGCATCGGCATCGGCCAGAATGCGCTGCTCACGGCCAGCCTGTTCGGCGCCGCGACGCTGCTGCTGGACCGGCGGCCGGCAATGGCGGGGCTGCTGTTCGGGGCGCTCTGCTACAAGCCGCATCTCGGCCTGCTGGTGCCGGTGGCGCTCGCCGCGGGCGGCCACTGGCGCAGCTTCGTGGCGGCGGGCGCATCGGCGCTCGGCCTGGTGCTGCTGTCGGTGGTGGCGTTCGGGGTGCAGACCTGGCACGATTTCTTCGCCGCATTCGCCGGATCGCCGGAAATCTACCAGTCCGGCCAGGTCACCTTCACCGCCATGGTGAGCGTGTTCGGGGCGGCGCGCCTGCTCGGCCTGCCGCCGGCGGCGGCCTATGCCGCGCAGGGCGTGGCGGCGCTGCTGGCCGCCGGCTTCGTGGCGGTGGTATGGCGCCGCCGCCCGAGCCTGCCGTTGCGCGCGGCGTCGCTGATCGCGGCGACCCTGGAAGCCGTGCCGCTGCTGCTGTTCTACGACCTGGTGCTGGCCTGCGTCGCCATCGCCTGGTTGGTCCGCGAGGCGCGCGCCGCCGGCTATCTCCCGGGCGAGAAGCTGGTTTTCGGCGGCATCTTCCTGGTCCCGCTGATCTCGCGGAGTGCTGCGAGCGGGTTCACGGTGCCGATCGGGCCGCTCGCCGGTGCGGCGCTGATCGGCCTGGTGATGGTGCATCTGCGCACACAGCGCCCCGGCGAGCGCCGCCGCCTCGGCGCCTCTGGCCGTTCCGTGGCGCCATTACACGGCGGATTAACCATCATGTGGGATGGATGAGGCTTCTGACCCGATCGGTTCGATGTCCGGATTTGCGCGTCTCATCGCAGGGGCGGTCAGGAATGACCGCCGGCGCCGGCCTTTCCTGGTGTGCCGCCTGGCCATCGGACAGGCGAGTCGCGTCGGCGCGCCGGCCTGCCGGCTGGTCCGTGCCTTGTGGCGGGAGCGGCGGGCGAGCACGTTTCTCATCACCGCCCTGGTGGCCCCCGTCGTTGTCGGCTTCACCGGCATGGCGGTGGATGCGGGCATCTGGTATTGCGAGTATTCGCGCCTGCAACTGGCGGCGGATGCGGCGGCGCTCGGCGCCAGCCGCCTTCTGGGCGACAGCTCGGCGACCACCGCCGACTACCAGAACGCCGCCTATGTCGAGGCGAGTGGCATCACCGGCGGCAATCTGATCGGTCACCTGGTCACGCCGATCACCGTCGTGCCGGCGGCGAACAAGCTGTCGGTCAGCGTCACCGTGCAGAGCACGGCCGACACCTTCTTCAGCGCCATTTTCAAGATCGGCCGCCCCGCCATGGCGACGACGGCGACCGCCGGGCTCAACGGCAGCGCTACCGGCTGCGTGCTGGCTCTCGACAAGACCGCCGCCAACGCGATCGACGTGGACAATTCGGGCAGCATCACCGGTTCAGGCTGCGGCATCTTCTCCAACTCGACCGCCACCAATTCGATCTATCTCAACAGCGGCACCGTGTCCGGCAAGACCGTCGGCACGGTGGGTGGCATCAGCGAGAGCAGCAGCGGCAGCAACGTTCTCAGCCCGTCCCCCGGCAACACCAACGCCGCCGCGGAAACCAACCCGCTGGCCAGCATGACCGCGCCGACGCCTGGGAGCTGCAACTACACCAACTACAGCGCCACCGCCTGGCAGTCCAATCCCTACAGCTTCACCCAGTCCGCGAACGTGTTCTGCGGCAACACCACGATCGGCGGCAACAGCACGACCGACACGTTCGCGCCGGGCATCTACTACATCGTCAACGGCAATCTGACGTTCAGCAACGCCGACATAACCTCGGCCTCCGGCGTCACCTTCGTGCTGACCGGCAGCACGCCGGGCTCGCTGTCATGGACGAACTACTCCAACACCACGAGCATCACTGCGCCGACCACCGGGCCGACCGCGGGGATCGCCTTCTGGCAGACCTGCCCGTCGGCCGGCGGCCTGGCTCCCGCGAACACGTTGAGCGGCGGCGGCACGCTCGAGCTGTCGGGCGATTTCTACGCGCCGTGCGGCGCGGTGGACGCCAACAACAATGCCCAGATCATCGCCGCGCCGAGCAGCTCGATGAGCGTCATCGCCGATACCGTGTACGCCACCGGATCGGCGATGATCGCGGCGAGCTCCACCACGTCCGGGAGCGGCTCCTCCGGGGCGCTGGCGCTGCTGCAATGAAAACGCTCCGATGAGGCTGCGCATCCTGCCGGCGCTGCGCCGCTGGCGGCGCGACCGTGCGGGTTCGGTGACGGTCGAGACGGCGATCGTGGTGTCGGTGATCCTGGTGCCGCTGGCAATGGGGGCGGCGGATTTCGGCGTCATCATGAACACCCAGGCGCGGCTCGATCGCGCATTGACCATGGCCGCGGAATACGCGTGGAACGCCGGCAGCGGCGCCACCGTCAGCGCGATCCAGTCGGCCGCCCAGACCGGCTATGGCACCGGGGCGCCGAGCCTCACCGCCACGGCGGTGATCTCCTGCTACTGCGTTGCCGCGAACGGCACGCGGCTGAACGGCACGGCCATCGC
This sequence comes from Acidisphaera sp., assembly GCA_019240395.1. Lineage (GTDB taxonomy): Bacteria > Pseudomonadota > Alphaproteobacteria > Acetobacterales > Acetobacteraceae > JAFAYA01. The sequence goes on from JAFAYM010000093.1 coordinate 15,967, forward strand.
CTGCACCGGATCGTGCAGCTCGCCCAACCAGCTCGCGGAATACGTGACCTTGACGGCGTCCACGGCGGTGACCCTGCCGGCGCCGAGCCCGTTCTTCCACTCGCCGGACTCGCTCTCCGCCAGCGGCGTTTTCCGCATCCAATGACTGCGTCCCTTGGCGCCGACTGTCGTGGCATCGCCGCGGTCGAGTTCGCCATGACCTCGTCGATCTCGTTGATGCTGCTGCTGGGCACCATCGAGATCGGCCGCATGATGTCCGCTCAGCACGCCCTCAATCTCGGCGTCGATCGGGCGGTCCGCTATGCGGTGGTGCACGGCTCGAACTCGAGTTCGCCCGTCACCCCCGGCAGCCCGACGCCGGTCAGCAACACCTTCACCGCAACGGCGACCCCGCTGCTCGGCTCGGCGGTGTCGACCTGCCACGTCACGGTGACCTATGCCTCGAACAGCAATGCGCCGGGCAGCCAGGTGACGGTGTCGGTGACCTATGCCTGGAAGCCGATCGCGCCGATCACGCATCTTCCGTCGATGACCCTGAGTGCCAGTTCCGTCGGCACGATTCAGAACTGATGCCAAGGCTCGGTCGCACCCGTTTCGCCGGCTCGCTGACCGCCTTTGCCGGGCGGGGCGCCAACACTATGGGTGCGGCGATTCTCGCCGCGATTCTGGGCGCGGCGATTCTGGGCGTTGCCGCGCCGGTAATCGCAGCGCCGGCTGCCGACCCGTCGGCGGGCGCGCGCAGCTGCCACGAGGCGGCGCAGGCGGCCGAGGGGGTCTGGGGCTTGCCGGCGGGCCTGCTCGAGGCGATCGGCCATGTCGAGAGCGGCCGGTTCGACGCCGCGACGGGACAGGTCGCGGCCTGGCCGTTCTCGATCAACGCCGCCGGCCAGGGCCGCTATTTCGCCAGCGCCGAGGCGGCGATCGCCGAGGTTCGCGCGCTGCAGGCGCAGGGGGTGGCCTCGATCGACGTCGGCTGCTTCCAGATCAACCTGCTCTACCATCCCGACGCCTTCGCCAGTCTGGCCGAGGCGTTCGACCCCGATGCCAACGCCACCGCCGCGGCGCATTTCCTGAGCGATCTGCACGCGCGCAGCGGCGATTGGGAAACGGCGGTCGGGCTCTATCACTCGGCGGTGGCGGAGCGCGGCCTGCCCTATCAGCAGATGGTGCTCGCCGATTGGCATGGCGAGCGCGTGTCGGTCGGCCTGGGCGGATCGCCGGGCCAGGCGCACCGGGCTCCGGCCGGCACCGACGCCTACACCGTGCTGCTGGCGGCGAGCGCCGCGGCGGTCGCGGTGTACCGGCCTTCGGGCGACAGCCCCGGTCGCCCTGCGGTTTACGGCGCGCCATTGTTCCGCGCGCCATCGTCCCGCACGCCGGTGTTCCGTTTGGCTGTGCTGCGCCCGCCGGGGCCGCGGTCCGTCGCGGGACAGATGTGGCGGCTGCCGCGCGTGTTCACGCCGGACAGCCCGGGATGAAAAACCGGGGTTCGCTTAACGGTTTTGCAAGGCCGCTGTGGTGTTCTGCATGGGACGGGGCCGCGTCGGGAGATCCACTTCCGGACAAAACTGCCGGTGGTCCGTCGGCAACATCAACGCAGCCGCGCCGCTGGCGCCGTGCGGACAAAGGAACGGACGATGATCGAATACCTGAGGGCTTGGCTGGAACTGAAGACCGACAAGCGCGCGGTGACGGCGCTGGAATACGGCTTGATCGCGGCGCTGATCGCGGCGGTGATCGTGACCGCGGTGACCACGCTCGGCACCAACCTGAAGAGCACGTTCAACACCGTCGCCAGCGACGTCTGAGCCGGGACGGCTTTTCGCCACCGTGGCGGGCGCCTCCGCCACGGTGAGCAGCTCTGGCGGCGGCCGTCCAAAATGGGTGCCCGATGAAACAGGATGCCGATCCGATGCCTTCGCCGCCGGATGCACGCCGTGGCCCCCCGCTCGGGGCGGCTGCGGAGCGCTTCGGGGCACGCTGCAACGCCTTCAGGGCGAGGCGAAGGGTGGCGCATCACAGGTCGGCCGATCCGTCGGTTCAAGGTCGAAAATTCGTGCACAGGCGGGGAGACGATGATCGCCAATTTGAGGATCTGGCTCGCTCTGTCGATCGACAAGCGGGCGGTGACGGCCCTGGAATATGGCCTGATCACAGCGCTGATCGCCGCCGCGATCGTCGGTGCGGTGTCCAGCCTCGGCACGAACATACAATCCACTTTCCTCTACATCGCCGGCAACCTCTGATCCGCCGCCGGCCAGGCGTCCAGGCGACGCCGGCCGGGAGCGCGACGCCCGACGCGGCACTGCCGGTCGCCGCGACGCCGGGCAGCGCGGCGGCGAATGCCGCAGCGCCCGCTTCCGCAGCCCCCGGTGTGCCAATCAAATGATCCTGCCGATCCTCACGATCGGGCTTTCGATCCTGGCCTGCCTGCTGCTGGTGGCGGCCACCGGCCTGGATGTGGCGGCGCGCGCCATCCCGAACCGGGTGCCGGCGGCGCTCGCGGCTGTCGGCCTGAGCCTGCAGATCATCCGCGGCAACCCGCTCGCCGCCCTGGGGGCGGCGCTGGCGGTATTCGTTGCAGCAGCGTTCTGCTGGCGGCGCGGCTGGATGGGCGGGGGCGATGTCAAATTGCTCGCCGCCGCGGCGCTGCTGGTGGCACCCGGACTGGTGCCGGGGCTGATCGCCGCCGTCGCGTTCGCCGGCGGCGGGCTGGCGCTGCTCTATCTGTCGCTCGGGCGGCTGCTGCCGGCGCCGGCGCCGGCTCGACCGACGCGACGCTTGGCGCGGGTGCTGCGCATCGAGCAGCGGCGGATCCGCCGCCGCCTCTCGCTTCCCTACGCCGCGGCGATCGCCGTCGGTGCCCTCTTCACCCTGTTGACGGGCTGAACCGCCATGTTGCTGCGCGTCGCTCTGTTCGCCCTGATGGCGCTCGGCCTGGCCGGCTTCGGCACCGTCGCCTATCTGAGCACCCGTCCGCCGGTCAGCGCACAGGTCGCCGCCGTCGCCCCGCCGCCGCCGCCGGTGAAGGTCAAGATCCTGGTCGCCGCGCATGCGCTGCGCGCCGGCAGCCTGCTGAAACCCGACGACCTCAGTCCGCTGGAAGTCGACCAGCAGCAGGTGCCGGCCGGCGCCAGCCTCGATACGCCGCCGGCGCGCTCCTCGCTGCTCGGCGCGATGGTGCGGCGAAGCCTCGTCGCCAACGATCCGGTGCTGCCGATCGACGTGATGCGCCCCGGCGATCATGGCTTCCTCGCCGCGGTGCTCGGGCCGAACAAGCGCGCCATCACCGTCGGCGTGGATGCGATCAGCGGCAGCGCCGGCCTGATCTGGCCGGGTGACCGGGTGGACCTGATCCTCACCCAGTCCATCGATCAGCCGAACACGACGCTCGGCCATCGTATCGCCAGCGAGACGGTGCTGTCGGACGTGCGGGTGATCGCCATCGACCAGCAGATGGTTCAGGGCGTCTCGCCCGAAGGCGGCGAGGCGCGGGCGGCGCGGACGGCGACGCTCGAAGTGACGCAGGCGCAGGCCGAGGCGGTGACAGTCGCGGCCAAGCTGGGACCGCTGTCGCTGGCCGTGCGTTCGGCCGATCAGGTCGCGGCGGCTAGCAGCGCGCCGCCAGCCGTCGCCCCGGCGATCACCTGGGCGGGAGACGTCTCTCCGGCGCTGCGCGACGTCCACCAGAACACCACCACGGTCAACACGGTGCGCGTGTTCACCGGCGCCGCGGATGGAAAGGAATTCCATTTCCCATGAAATCATCGCTCGGAACCGCCCTGCCCGGGCTCGTGCTGGCGGCGTTCGCCCAGCTCCTGCCGGCGCCGGCCGCCTTTGCCCAGGGATCGCCCGCGCCGGCTCCTGCCGCTGCGCCGGCACTCCCGCCGGTGTCTCTCTCGCCGCCCGTGATGGCTCCGGCAGCAGCCGTCCCGGCGCAGAGCGCGGGGCCGCCGCCGGTGCCGGCCGCGCGCAACTCGGTGACCGCGCCTTCGCACGGGCTCACCGTGGAGGCCGGCAGCGGACAGGTGGTGACCTTGGCCGGCGTCGCGGCCAGTGTCTTCGCGGCCGATCCCAAGGTGGCCGAGGTGCGGCCCGCCAGCCCGACCAGCCTGTTCGTGTTCGGGGTGGCGCCCGGCCGCACCACCGTCGCCGCGATGGACAATGCGGGCAAGGTGATCGCCCAGTACGAAGTGACGGTGCGCACCTCCGGCTACGGGGCCGCGGAAGCGTCGAGCGCGATCACCAAGCTGCTGCCGGGCCGCAACGTGCAGATCCAGCAGACTCCCAGCGGGCTGGTGATGACCGGCACGGTCAGCAGTCCGGAGGAGGCCGACCGGGCGGTGAACGCCGCCCGCGGCTACCTGCAGCCCAAGCAGACCATCGACAACCGGCTGAACGTCTCGGCACCGGTGCAGGTCACCCTGCACGTGCGCATCGCCGAGATGTCACGCGAGGTCAGCCGCAACATCGGTATCAACTGGCAGGCAGTGGGCGCGGTGGTCGGCCACAGCTCGGGCATCGTCAACCCGATCACGGCCGCCCCGGCGATCGCCGCCGGGCAGTTCGCCGTCTCCTACCTGAACGGCGGCGTCGATGTCGGCGCGGTGATCGACGCCCTCGCGCAGGACAATCTGGTGCGGGTGCTGGCCGAGCCCGACCTGACGGCGATCAGCGGCGAGACCGCGAGCTTTCTCGCCGGTGGCGAGTTCCCGATCCCGGTCAGCGAGCAGAACAACACGGTCTCCGTCGTCTTCAAGCAGTACGGCATCTCGCTCGCCTTCGTGCCGACGGTGCTCGGCGACGGCCGGATCAGCCTGCGGGTGCGCCCCGAGGTCAGCCAGCTGTCGAGCCAGGGCGAGGTGCAGCTGCAGGCCGGCAACGCCAGCCTGCAGATCCCCGCGCTCACGGTGCGGCGCGCCGACACCACGGTGGAGCTCGGCAGCGGCCAGACCTTCGCCATCGCCGGACTGCTTTCGGACAACGTGTCGCACAACGCCTCGGCGATCCCCTGGCTCGGCGACATCCCGGTGCTCGGATCGCTGTTCCGCTCGGACAGCTTCACCCGCAACGAGACCGAACTGGTGATCGTGGTGACGCCCTATATCGTCAAGCCGGTCAGCCAGCCCGACACGGTCAGGCTGCCGACCGACGGCTATGTGGCGCCGAATGATCTGGAGCGGGTTTTCCTGCTGCGCCAGACCGGCTTCGCTTCCGGCGATCGCCGGCCGGCGGCGCCGATGCACATTCCCGGCTCGGCCGGCTTCATCGTCCAGTGAGGCATCCCGCGATGACGCGAACTCGGGCTTCTCTGGCGATGCTCGCCGGATCGCTGCTGCTGGCCGGCTGCAGCGTCGTCGATCCCTATCGCCGCGCCGGAACCTGGCGGCCGAACCAGTCCAACATGGTGATGCGCGCCGAAGAGGTCGCCGATCCGATGGACCTGGTGCAGGGCCGCAGCGCCGAGGGGGCGCAGGGCGAACTGGCCACCGCCGCGGTCGAGCGGCTGCGCCATGACCAGGTGAAGTCGCTGTCGGACAGCGCCATCGTGCAGATCGGCAGCCCAGGGGGCAGCGGGTCGGGCGGTGGGTCAGGCGGTGGGTCGGGCGCGGGCGGCGGCAGCCCCTCGGGCGGCGAGGGGGGGCCCTGATGGCCGAAAACGAATCCTTCAACGCCCCGCCCACGGTCGAGCGCTCCGCCGCCGGGCGCGTCGACCGTGCGCACGTGCTCGCCTTCGTCACCGATCCCGAGACCGAAGCGGTGCTGCGCGAGGTGCTGGTGGATGCGGCGCCGCAGGGACTGGACGTGCGGCGCGGCGACATACGGGTGGCGGTGGCTGCCCTGCACAAGATGCCGACGCCGAAGATCCTGATCGTCGACGTCTCCGGCGAGGAACAACCCTTCACGGCGCTGGCCAACCTGTCTGATGTGGTCGAGCCCGACGTTCGGGTGCTGGTCGTCGGCGACCAGGAGAACGTCAACTTCTATCGCCAGGTGACTCGCGGCCTCGGCGCGCTCGAGTATCTCTACAAGCCGCTGACCCGCGACATGGTGGCGCGCTTCTTCGGGCCGCTGGTGATGCCGCAGGCGGCGCAGCAGGAAGCGGTGCATGGCGGGCGCGTGGTGACCATCACCGGCGTGCGCGGCGGCGTCGGCGCCACCACCATCGCCGCCAATCTCGCCTGGTATTTCGGCGTCGGCGCGCGCCGGCACACCGTGCTGCTCGATCCCGACCTGCACACCGGCAACGCGGCGATGCTGCTCGACGCCAAGGCCGGGTCCGGCCTGCGCACCGCGCTGGAGGCACCGCAGCGCATCGACGAGCTGTTCGTCGAGCGCGTCGCCCAGCCGATCGGCGACCGGCTGCACGTGCTGGCCGGTGAGGAGCGGCTGACCGAACAGCCGGTCTACGCGGCCGGGGCGGCGCAGCGGCTGCTGGACGCGCTGCGCAAGCGCTACAATTTCGTCGTCGCCGACGTGCCGTTCGCGCCGCTGCAGCTCTACCGCGACCTGCTCGATCATGCGCATCAGCGGGTGCTGGTGATGGAGCCGACGCTCGCCGGAATACGCGAGGCGTTGCGCATGCTGGCCCTGCCGAGCGGGCCGACGCAGCCGCGGCGGGCTGTCGTGGTGCTCAACCGCCTGGGCCTGCCTGGCGGGTTGAGCCGCGCGCAGGTGGAAGACGCGCTCAAGTTGAAGCCGGACGTGTGCATTCCGTATCTGCCGCGCCAGCTCGGCACGGCGGCCAGCATGGGCGAGCCCGAAGCCGGCCAGAAGGGCGGCTTCCGGGCCGGGCTGATCCAGCTGGCGCGCGAGGTCGCCTTCGTCCGACTGCTCGATTCCTCGGTCGCCGGCAAGGATCTGCAGGTGCAGCCGAAACCGCGCCGGCGCCTCTTCGGGCTGATGAAATAGTGGTCACCAAGCTTCCGCCGGCGTTCGGGCGCCGCCGCGCCGATGACGAGCCGAGCCCGCCGCCGCCACCGGCGCCGCCGGTCCGGCCGGTCGCCGTGGCGGCGCCGGATCCGGTGAAACCGCTCCGTGCGGCGCCCATCGCCGAGCTGCGAAGCATCTGCCTGACCCGGCTCGACCCGGCGATCGTGGCGACCACGGCGGCCGACCGGCTGGAGCCCGAGGTCGAGCGGCTGATTTCCGAGATCGCCAACGAGCGCCGCTTGCAGCTGAATGGGCGCGAGCAGCGCGAGCTGGCGTCCGAGCTGGTGCACGACATGCTCGGCCTCGGCCCGCTGGAGCCGCTGCTCGAGGACGATGCGATCACCGACATCATGGTCAACGGGCCGGAGCGCGTGTTCGTCGAGCGTGGCGGCAAGGTCACGATGTCCGGCGTGCGGTTCCGCGACGCCACCCATGTCGCCAACATCTGCCAGCGCATCGCCTCCTCGATCGGTCGGCGGATCGACGAGAGCAGCCCGATGGTCGACGCGCGGCTCAAGGACGGGTCGCGCGTCAACATCGTATTTCCGCCGCTGGCGCTCGATGGGCCCTACATCTCGATCCGGAAATTCGGTCGCAAGGTCATCGACTTCGCGCGTCTCATCCAGTTCGGTTCGCTCACCGCGCCGGTGGCGCGCGTGCTCGAGATCGCCGGGCGGTGCCGGCTCAACGTCATCATCTCCGGCGGCACCGGCTCGGGCAAGACGACACTGATGAACGCGATGTCGCGCCTGATCGATCACGGCGAGCGGGTGATCACGGTCGAGGACGCGGCCGAGCTGCAATTCCAGCAGCCGCATGTGGTGCGCCTGGAGACCAGGCCGGTCAGCCTGGAGGGGCGGGGCGAGGTGAACCAGCGCGACCTCGTGCGCAACGCGCTGCGCATGCGGCCCGACCGCATCATCATCGGCGAGGTGCGCGGCGCCGAGGCCTTCGACATGCTGCAGGCGATGAACACCGGCCATGACGGCAGCATGTCGACGATCCACGCCAACACCGCGCGCGATGCGGTGACCCGCATCGAGAACATGGTGATGATGGGCAATCTCGGCCTGCCGCCACGTGCCGTGCGCACGCAGATCGTCGGTGCCGTCGACCTCATCGTGCAGGTCGAGCGCCAGCGCGACGGCGGCCGGCGCGTCACCCAGGTCACCGAAGTCTGCGGCATGGAAGGCGAGGTGGTGATCCTCAACGACGTCTTCATGTTCGAGGTCGATGGCGAGGGCCATGACGGCAAGCTGATGGGGCACTACCGGCCGAGCCACGCCCGGCCCAGCTTCATGGACCGGCTGTCGTATTTCGGCCTCGATCGCGCCTGGCTCGCGGCGATGGAAGAGGCCACCCGCTGATGCGCCAACTGACGGAACTGCTGCTGCTGTCCTTCATCGGGCTGGCCGGACTCGGGTTCGGCTGCTGGCTGGTGCTGCGGCTGCAGACGCGCCAGGACCATTTCCGAAAGCGCATGAACGCGATCTGCGCGGCCTACGCGCGGCCGCGGGTCAACGAGGCGCCGCCGCTGCTCCGCCTTGCGATGGCGATGCCGAAAGACGACCTGGCCCGGATGGCGGCGCGCGTCTTCGGCTTCGATTGGAGCCAGCCCGACCTCTACCCCGTCAAGTGGTGGCTGGTGCTCGGGGTCGCCGCCGGCCTGGTGCGCGCCGGGCTGGGCCTCGCCGTCGGCCTGATCGGCGACTACGCCTATATCCTGGCGCCGATCGCCTGGGTGTTCCTGTGCCGCAGCTTCTTCGGCTGGTGCGAGCGGCGGCGCACCGGGATTCTCTACCGGCAGTTCCCGGACGCGCTGGCGATGATCGTGCGCGCGGTGCGGGTCGGCATCCCGGTGGCCGAGGCGATCCGCATGGTGGCGCGCGAGAGCATCGAGCCGACCGCCACCGAGTTCGGCAAGTTGAGCGACCAGCTCTCGATCGGCCGGGCGCTGGACGAGGCGCTGCGCGACATGGGCGCGCGCAACAACCTGGCGGAATACCGCTTCTTCGCCACCGCTCTGTCGCTGCAGAACCAGACCGGCGGCGGGCTCGCGGAGACGCTGGAGAACCTCGCCGACGTGATCCGCAAGCGGGTGGCGCTGAAGGCGCGCGGCCGTGCGCTGGCTTCCGAGGCGCGCACCAGCGCCGGCATCCTGGCCGCGCTGCCGATCCTCACCGGGCTGGCGCTCTGGGTGCTCAACCCGACCTACATCGCCGTGCTCTTCACCACCACCAAGGGCGAGCACATCCTGGCCGCGGCGATCGGCGCGCTCGGCGGCGGACTGTTCGTCATGCGCATGATGATCAACCGCAGCCTCGCATGAACACGCTCCTCCTCCAGATCATGGCCGCCGGCCTGCCGCTGCTGGGCGGCTGCGGCTGGATGCTGACCCGCGAGATCCGCCGGCAGGACCGGCTGGCGGCGCGCTTCGCCTCCGTGCAGGGCAGTTCCCGGCGCCGCACCGTGGCCGAGGTGCGGGCGAGCGACAGCAGCCCGTTGCCGCTGCGCCTCATAGCGTTGCTCGGCACGACCATCGCGCGCAGCGGCCTGCTCTCCACCAGCACGGTCGCCAATCTCGAGCAGACGCTGATTTCGGCCGGCTTCCGCCAGGGCGGCAACGGCCTCGGCCTGTTCGTCGGCTTCAAGCTGCTGTTCCTTCTCTGTCTGCCCGTCGGCACCATGGCGATCCTGCACAATTTCAATTTCAGCATGATCGTGCACCACATGATCCTCGCCGCCTCGGCGGTGCTCGGCCTGCTGATGCCCGATTACGGCGTGCGCTGGATGCGCAAGCGCTATCTCGCCTCGGTGCAGCGCGGCCTGCCGGATGCGCTCGACATGATGGTGATCTGCAGCGAGGCCGGGCTCGGGCTCGAGCCGTCGATCACCCGCGTCGCCCAGGAGATCGCCTCGGCGCACGCGGCGGTCGCCAACGAGCTGGCGCTGACCGCCAACGAGCTGCGCATCACCACCGACACCCGCACCGCCCTGATCAACGCCGGGACGCGCACCGGGCTCGAGAGCATCAAGCGGCTGGGCAGCACGCTGGTGCAGACGATGCAGTACGGCACGCCGCTGAGTCAGGCGCTGCGCACGCTTTCCGCCGAGATGCGACAGGAGATGCTCACCGCCTTCGAGGAGAAGGCGGCGCGCCTGCCGGTGCTGCTGACCGTGCCGATGATCCTGTTCATCCTGCCCTGCGTGTTCCTGGTCGTCGGCGGTCCGGCGATGATCCAGGTGCTGGCCGTGATGTCCCACTAGAGCATCATCCGTGCTGATAGGCGCACAAGACGCTCTAGCTCTTTGTTTTGGCGAGCAGCTTTATCCGACCGGGTGATTCCACCCGATCGGATGCTGCTCTGAGGAGGCAAAAAATGCGCATCCTGATCCTGGTCTCGGCGGCACTCGTCCTGACCGCCTGCGCCAACCACAACACCATCAGCTATCGCAGCGATCCGCCGCTCGCCCCCGGCAAGCCCGGCCTGCGGGTCGCCGATGCGGCGATGGAGGGCGGCGCGCCGGCGGTGGCGCTCTCGGTGACCGACGGGGTGCTGGCGACGGATCCGCGCAACGTCGCGGCGCTGGACCGCAAGGGCAACGCACTCTACGAGCTCAATCGCCCTGCCGAGGCCGCCGAGAGCTATCAGCGGGCGCTGACCATCGCCCCGGGCAATGTCGATGCGCTGATCGGGCTGGGCCGAATCCGGCTGAGCACCGACCCCGCTGCCGCCGAAGCATTGCTGCGCCGCGCGGCGGCGCGCCAGCCGCGCAACGCCGCGGCGCAGAACGATCTCGGCATCGCCTGCGACCTGCAAGGGCGTCACAAGGACGCCCAGCTGGCCTACCGACGCGCGCTCGCCGCGTCACCCAGCGAGGTCGCGCCGCAGGTCAATCTCGGCCTGTCGCTGGCGCTGGGCGGGGATGCGCAGCGGGGTGTGGCGATGCTGCAGCCGCTCGCCGCCGGCAATCCGACGCCGCGGGTGCGCGACGATCTGGCGGCGGCGCTGGCCATGGCCGGCGACAGCGACCAGGCGGAGCGGCTGCTCCGGCCCGAGCTGTCCGATGAGCAGGTCAGGGAGGCCATGATGGGTTTTGTGGCGCTGAGGCAGTAAGGCTCCGTCAGGGCCCTCGCCGTGCTGCCTCGACCATCTCCGCCAGCCCGGCAAAGCGGAAATCATAGCTGACGTCTGCGGGTGGCGGCACCGTGGCGCCCCACCCCTGGCTCTGCCGGCGATCGATCCACGCCGTCGCCAGGCCGCAGGCTTTCGCCGGGGCGTGGTCGTGAAACAGGCTCTGCGCGACGTGCAGGAGGTCCGCCTTGCCGAATCCCATGCCTTCGACCTTCGCCAGGAGATAGGCGAAGTTCGCGGGATCGGGCTTGTACGAGCCGACATCCTGCGCCGTGCACACCTCGTCGAAGCTGACCTGCAGCCGGCGGCGGCTGTGCTCGAAGCTCTCGCGATCGACGTTGGACAGGATCACCAGCCGGTAGCGGTCCTTGAGGGCGCGCAGCGCGTCGGCGGAATCCGGAAAGGCCGGCCAGTCCTTCACCGAGCGGCCGAACTCTTCGGCGCCGGCGTCGGAGACGCCCCAGCCCGCGGCGAGCCGCCGGTACACCTGGGCGAGCACCTCCGGATAGAGCATGCCCGGGGTTTCACGCTCCTGCGCGCTTTCCTCCCGCGCGAACGCCTCGAGCGCCGCATCGCGCGACAGGGCGGGGTTGACCCGCGCGAGCAGCGGCTGCAGCGCGGCGTGGATGCCGCTTTCCCAGTCGATTAGGGTGCCGTAGCAGTCGAAGCTGAGGACGCGGAAATCGCCTAGGCGCACGGTCAGCGCGCCTGCTGGATCGCCGAGAGGATCCAATGCCCGCCGCCGGCGCGCATGAAGGTCCAGAGTTCGGTCGCGGTGACGTGCTCGGTCGGGCTGCCCTCGACAACGCGCCCGGTCGCATCGACGGTCACGTCCACCATCGAGAAGCGCATGGAGACGGTGGCGTAGTCGTGGCCGCCCTCGCGCCAGGCCTCGCTGAGATCGCCCTTCAGCAGGCGCACGTCGGTGACGCGGTTGCGCAGGCCGCGGCTGGTGAGATCGGAGAGCTGCTCGGCGAAATAGCTCAGCATTTCTGGGGTGACGAGGCTGCGCAGGCCGGCGAGGTCGTTGGCGGTCCAGGCGGCCTGGACGTTCTTCAGGATGCGCTCGAACTCCTGGTAGTCGGCCGGCGAGAGGGCGAGCGGCGGGCCGCCGCGCGGCGTGCCACCGCCGGAGCCACCGCGCGGGCCGCCATAGAGGCCGCCGGCGAGGGGGCCGCGCTGGCCCATGGCGCCCATGGTGCGGGCGAAACCGTTGAAGCCGGCGAAGATCGGCTGCGGACCGCGGAAGCGGCGCAGCAGCCAGCGCACCACCAACACGACGAGGAAGATCTGCAGCAGGAAGCCGAGGAAGCTGCCGAAGCCGTTCAGCCCGTAGAACAGGCCATGCCCGAACAGCAGCCCGCCGAGGCCGGCGCCAATCAGGCCGCCGAGCATCCCCGACATGAACGGCGAGCGGGCGCCCATCGGAGCGGCGTAGCCCGGGCTGCCCAGGCCGAAGCCGGGGGAGGGGGTCGTAGGCAGCGTCATGCTGCGCTGCATCGGGGCGGCCGAGAACGGCGCGCTCTCGGTTGCCGGCGGGGCGGAGAAGGTGCGCGCGCCGCGGCTGCCCATCGACATGCCGCCGCCGGCCCGCGCCTCGGCAAGGCCAGGGGCGAGCGCCAGGGCGAGGGCCGCGACGGCGGCGAGCAGGAAAGAGCAGCGGCGCATCGGCCGGGACTCCAGGTGGTTCATGCCGGTCATATGGTGACGCCGCGGGAATGAAAGCAGAGGGTCAGGCGCCGGCCAGGGTCATGCCTTCAAGGCGCACGGTCGGGCTGTCGGTGCCCCGCTTGAAGCGCAGATCGTCGGCCGCCGCGAGGTTGGCGAACATCTCGGGCAGGGTGCCGGCGATGGTGATCTCGGCGACCGGCTCGGCCAGCGCGCCGTCGCGGATCATGAAGCCGGCGGCGCCGCGGCTGTAGTCGCCGGTGATGCCGTTCACCCCCATGCCGATCAGCTCGGTGACGTAGAGGCCCTCGCTGATGTCGGCCATCAGCGCGGCCGGAGAGAGCGTGCCGGGTGCGAGATAGAGGTTGCTCGCCGCCGGCGAGGGCGGGCCGCCGGTGCTGCGCGCCGCGTGGCCGGTGGAGCTGAGGCCGAGCTGGCGGGCGCTGCGCGTATCGAGCAGCCAGGTGGTGAGCACGCCGTCCTCGACCAGGGCGCGCGCCCTCGTCGGGAGGCCCTCGGCGTCGAACGGGCGCGAGCGCAGGCCGCGGTGGCGCACCGGATCGTCGTGAATGAAGATCCCCACAGGAAAGATGCGGCTGCCGAGCTTCTCCTTGAGGAAGCTGGTGCCCCGGGCGATCGCGGCGCCGTTGATCGCGCCCGCCAGATGGCCGAGCAGGCTGCCGGCGACCCGCGGATCGAACACCACCGGCAGCTTCGCGGTTTTCGGCCGGCGCGGATCGAGCCGGGCCACCGCGCGCTCGCCGGCGCTGCGCCCGATCGCGGCGGCCTCCTCCAGGTCGGCGAGGTGCACCGCCGAGGAGAAATCATGGTCGCGCTGCATCGCCGTGCCGCTGCCGGCGACGGCCGAGGCGGAGACGGAATGGCTGGTCCGCACGTAGTGTCCGGCGAAGCCGCGGGATGTCGCGAGATGGATGTCGATGCGGCCGAATGCGGCTCCCCCGCCTTCGGAATTGGTGATGCCGTGCACGGCGAGGGCGGCCTCCTCGGCGGCGAGGGCGCGGGTGAGCAGGCTCTCGGCATCCGGCTCGGCCGGGTCGACCAGGTCGAGCGGCGCCGGGTCCTGCGGCGGCTGCGGGTCGGCGAGATCGGCGAACGGGTCCTCCGGCACCACCCGGGCCATGGCGACGGCGCGCTCGGCGAGCTGGGCGAAGCCGGCGGAATCGGTGGACGAGGCGGAGACGATGGCCGAGCAGCGGCCGACGAACACGCGCAGGCCGAGGTCGCGCCCCTCGGCGCGCTCGAGATGCTCGGTGCGGCCGAGCCGGCAGGCGACCGACAGCGACGTGCCGGCGACCAGCACCGCGTCGGCCTGCTCGGCCCCGGCAGCGCGCGCGCGCCCGAGCAGATCGTCGAGCAGCTCCAGCCCGTTCATGCGGCCCCCTTTACGCAGCCAGACGCTCGGCGATGACCGGCAGTCCCGGCACCCGGTCGGCGGGGCCGAGCGCGGTCAGCGTCGGGGCGGCGCGGAACAGCCGGGCGGCGGCGCGGCGGACGTCCTCCGAGGTGACGGCGTTGAGCTTGGCCACGGTCTCGGCGGTCGGGATCACCCGGCCGAACACCTGGAGCTGGCGGGCCAGCTGCTCGCAGCGGCTGCCGGTGCTTTCCAGCGACATCAGCAGCGAGGCCTTCACCTGGGCGCGGGCGCGGGCCAGCTCGACCTCCCCGGCGTCGCGCTGCACGCGCCGCAGCTCCTCGAGCGTCACGGGCACCAGCTCCTCGGCCTCGCTCTCGCCGGTGCCGGCATAGATGCCGAACAGACCGCCATCCATGTAGGGCGCGGTGAAGGAATAGACGGAATAGACCAGGCCGCGCTTCTCGCGCAGCTCCTGGAACAGGCGCGAGGACATGCCGCCGCCGAGCAGGGTGGAGAGCAGCAGCACCGGGTAGAAATCGACATCCCCATAGGCGACCGAGGGGAAGCCGAGGACGATGTGCACCTGGTCGAGATCGCGCTCCTCGCGGAACTCGCCGCCGCGGTAGCGCCCGGCGACCACCGCCGGCAGGGCCTCGGCCGGCAGCTCGGCGAAATGCCGCGCGATGAGATCGAGCGCCGCATCGTGCTCCAGATTGCCGGCGGCGGCGACCACGGTGTTGGCGGCGGCGTAGTGGCGGCGCATGTAGCCGACCAGGGTGGTGCGCGGCATGGCGCGGATCAGCGCCTCGCTGCCGAGCACCGGGCGCCCCATCGGCTGCGCCGGAAAGGCGGTCTCCTGGAAATGGTCGAAGATGATGTCGTCCGGGGTGTCGCGGGCCTGGCCGATCTCCTGCAGGATGACGCCGCGCTCGCGCTCCAGCTCCTCCGGCTCGAAGGTGCTGTGGGTGACGATGTCGCCGATGATGTCGGCGGCCAGCGAGGTGTCCTCCTTGAGGACCTTGACGTAGTAGGCGGTCTGCTCGCGGGCGGTGTAGGCGTTGATATGGCCGCCCACCGCCTCGATCTCCTCGGCGATTTCGGCGGCACTGCGCCGCTCGGTGCCCTTGAAGGCCATGTGCTCGAGGAAGTGCGAGACGCCGTTCTCCTCCGCCGCCTCGTGGCGGGTGCCGGCGGCGACATAGGCGCCGAGCGAGACGGTCTCCACCCGGTCCATCCGCTCGGTGACCACGGTCAAGCCGGAGGGCAGGCGGGTGACGCGGATCGCGTCGCCGGCGTCGGGCGGGGTCATGCGACATTCCTCAGGACGGTGGCGCGGATGCAGGCCTCGATGGCCGAGAGCCGGTTGGGCACCACGGTGAAGCGTTCGGGCCTGTCATATAGGTCGGCGAGGTGGCTTGGCAGAGGGGGTCGCCGGCCGATCGCCTGCTCGATGGCGTCGGGGAATTTCGCGGGGTGGGCGGTGGCCATGGCGACGGTCGGCACGCCCGGCCCGGCGGGCAGCGCGCGGGCGGCGGCGATGCCGATGGCGGTGTGCGGGTCGGCGAGATAGAGGCTGGCCGCGTGCAGGCGCCGGATCTCGGCGGCGGTGCCGGCATCATCCAGGCGGAAGCCGTCGAACAGGGCGCGCGCCCGGCGCCAGGCCGGATCGGGCACCGTCATCCGGCCGGTGGCGCGGAACCCCTGCATGGCCGCTTCGGTGGCGCCGGGATCGCGGTCGAGCAGCTCGAAGAGCAGGCGCTCGAAATTCGAGCTGACCTGGATGTCCATGCTCGGCGACAGGCTGGGCGCCACGCCGGCGATCGACATGTCGTTGGCCCCGAAGAAGCGGGCCAGGATGTCGTTGCGGTTGGACGCCACGATCAGGCGGGCGATCGGCAGGCCCATGCGCTGCGCCGCGTAGGCCGCCAGCACGTTGCCGAAATTGCCCGACGGCACGGCGAAGGCAACCTCCCGGTCGGGCGCGCCCAGGGCGAGCGCAGCGGCGGCGTAATAGGGGATCTGCGCGGCGATGCGTGCCCAGTTGATCGAATTGACGGCGGAGAGCCGCATCTCCCGGCGGAACGGGAGATCGGAAAACGCCGCCTTCACCAGGTCCTGGCAGTCATCGAAGCTGCCCTCGACGGCGAGGTTGGCGATGTTGGGCGCCATCACCGTGGTCATCTGCCGGCGCTGCACCTCGCTCGTGCGGCCGTGCGGGTGCAGGATGACGAGGTCGATGTTGGCGCGCCCGCGGCAAGCCTCGATGGCGGCCGAGCCGGTATCGCCGGAGGTGGCGCCAAGGATGGTGATCCGCGCGCCCTGCTCCGCCAGCACATGGTCGAACAGCCGCCCCAGCAGCTGCATCGCGAGGTCCTTGAAGGCGAGCGTCGGCCCGTGGAACAGCTCCTGCACGAAGAGCGAGCCGTCGAGCTGCACCAGCGGCACGATGGCGGGATGCCCGAACCCGGCATAGGCCTCGCGGCAGAGTGTTCCCAGCGTGGCGGAGGGGATGGCCTCGCCGACGAAGGGCTGGATCAGCCGCGCCGCGAGCTCCGGGTACGGCAGCCCGCGCAGGCACCGCCACTCCGCGGCGGAGAGGAGCGGCCAGCTGTGCGGCATATAGAGCCCGCCATCCTCAGCGAGCCCGGCCAGCAGCACCCCGGAAAAATCGCGCACGGGCGCCCGCCCGCGGGTGGAGATGTAGTGCATCGCAGGATGATACGCGGGGTGGGCTGGGAGGCGAAGGGGCGCGGAATGTGTAGCTCGCAGGAAGCCTTGTCGAGCGGACACTTGCACTGGACGAATTTACATTGACGCCGGTCAGCTTCCGACTGAAGAGCGGACTTAGGCGACCTTAATAGGAGAATTTCAGAAGCGGGCGTCCCCGTCACTTTCTTGGTCTCACTAGACGTAGCTGGCTGAAGTTGCGGAATACAGAGAAAACGGATAGCTGCCTATGTCAGTCCGACCCCGTCCCCCTAACTTCCGAGTGCGAGTTGAGTCTTCCAGAAATTCGATTCGAAGACATTCGTCCGCAGGACAACAGTCGTAACACTGGGTTCGAGGAACTCTGTTGCCAGCTAGCGTGCCTTGAGCCACGCGCCGCCGGCGCCACCTTCTTTCGTAAAGGCCGCGGAGGCGATGCGGGCATCGAATGCTTCGTTCGTAATAGCGACGGCAGCGAGGTGGGCTGGCAGGCGAAGTACGTCTGGCACTGGAACTCCTCGCTCAAGGCACAGTTGGATCACT
>JAFAYM010000232.1 GCA_019240395.1 Acidisphaera sp.
TCAGCGTCTGCTCGCGCTCATCGTGACCACCGCCGAGTCCTGCACCGCGGTGACGGCCGACGGCATCGATTTCATCGATGAAGATGATGCAGGGCGCGTTCTTCTTCGCCTGCTCGAACATGTCGCGCACGCGCGAGGCGCCCACCCCAACGAACATTTCGACAAAGTCCGAGCCGGAGATGGTGAAGAAGGGCACGTTGGCTTCGCCCGCGATCGCACGCGCCAGCAGGGTCTTGCCCGTTCCGGGAGGACCGACCAGCAGCACGCCCTTCGGGATCTTGCCGCCTAGGCGCTGGAATTTCTGCGGGTCCTTCAGGAACTCGACGATCTCCTGCAGCTCGCTCTTCGCCTCGTCGATGCCGGCCACGTCGTCGAACGTCACGCGGCCCTGCTTTTCGGTGAGCATGCGGGCGCGCGACTTGCCGAAACCCATGGCGCGGCCGCCACCGGCCTGCATCTGGCGCATGAAGAACACCCAGACGCCGATCAGCAGCAGCATCGGGAACCAGCTCAGGAGATAGTGGAGCAACGGGTTGACGTCGCTCTCCTCCGGCTTGGCGATGACGCGCACGCCCTTGTCGGTCAGCCGCTGCACCAGCGTCGGGTCTTCCGGCGTGTAGGTCTGGAAGCTCCGCCCATCATTGAGCTGGCCGCTGACGGTGCGGCCCTGGATGACGACGTCGCGCACGCGCCCGCCGTTCACCTCGCCGATGAAGTCGGAATAGGCCACCTGGCTGGCCTGGGGATGGGTCGATCCCGGCTGGAACAGGTTGAACAGCACCACCAGCAGCAGGGCGATGATCACCCAGAGCGCCAGGTTGCGGCCGAAATTGCTCATGCGTTCAGTCCTGTGCCCCACCACCCCTGCTGGCCGGTCCGCGCTGTCGCTGGAAGTCCGCCGAACACGGTCCGGAAGGGGGCACCGGTGCCGCGTCGCCTCTTATTGCCCTATCGGAGGTAAACATAGGGTGCCCAGGGCTCGCGCGCATCCCCATTCGGCGAGACGAACCAGGGCGCGCCGGCGGCCGGCCGCGCCGGGCTGAACAGCACCGGCACCGCGGCGCAGGTCGCCGGATCGGGGTAGCCGATATGGGGTACCGCGAGCAGCGCGGCGCCCCGGCGCAGCGCCGGCAGGTTGCGCAGCACGCAGGCCGGCAGGGGCGAGAAGCGGCGCAGGCCGGCAGCGCCGTCGGCCAGTGCATCGATCGTGGCATCGGCCGGCGGTGCCGTGCTGTCCGGCACGCGAAACCGGCGGTCCCAGACGGCTCCCGGGCGTGCCGCGACCGGACCTTGGCGGACCGCTTCCTCGCGCACCAGCAGCAGGCCCGGGCCGAGCCGGCCGGCCGGCAGCAGGCGGATGCCGCCGAGCGTTGCCGGATGCGGCGACGCCGCAAGGCCCGCTGGGACGGAAACCGGAAAGGGCGCTCCGGACAGGGCTTGCAGCAAGGCCGCGAGCGCGCCGGCGGGCAGCGGGCCGGGGCTCAGCACGGCGTAGCCCTCGGGAAACACGGCGACGCGGCGGGCCAGCAGCGCGGCCCAGCGCCGTTCGGCCGCCGCCCGCTGCGCCCCGGCAGAGCCCGCCGCCCCGGCCAGCTCGCGATCGTCCTGGGTGGCGCTGCGCCAGCCGCGCAACCGCCCCCGCAAGGCGCGGACATCGCGGTTCGAGGGGTCCTCCACGCACGCCATTCCCTCGGAGCGCAGGAATTCGCGCAGCCGCTCCGGCGCCGCACCGAGGAGGGGTCGCAGCAGCCGGACACTGTCGGCCTCGCGGAGCGCCGGAATGCCGGCAAACCCGGCCGCGCCGCTGCCGCCGAGGGAGCGCATGAGGAGCGTTTCCGCCTGGTCGGCGGCGTGGTGGCCGAGCAGCAGATGCAGGATGCCCTGCTCGCGGCAGGCTTCGGTCAGCGCCGCGAGCCGTGCCCGGCGCGCGCGCGCCGCCAGGGCCGGTCCGGGACTCAGCCCGGTCAGGGTGAGCAGCCGGCCCGGGATGCCGCGCGCCGCCAGCCGCGCGAGCGTCAGCCGGGCTTCCGCCGCCGATCCGTCGCGCAATCCGTGATCGACGACCAGCGCCAGCACGGAGCCGCCGCGCGCCCGGGTCCAGCGCGCCGCCAGCAAGGCGAGCGCGGTGCTATCGGCCCCGCCGGAGGCGGCGACGGCGAGGCGGGGGTTCGGCTCGAACGGTCCGAGCGGGAGCAGGAGGGCGGTGAATTCCGCGTCGCCGAACGACGTCAGCGGCAGCCCGCGCGTTGCCGGGCCATGCCCTCCGCCTCTCGCAAATCCCGGCGCATCGAGGGGAACTCGGCGCGCAGCTTGTCGAGGCTGGCGCAGGCCGCCGGGCGCTGGTTCAGCGCGATCAGCGAATTGGCCAGGCCGAGCAGGGCGTCGGGGGCGTGGCTGCCGGTGCGGGCCCGGTCATAGGCGTCGTCAAAGGCCAGTGCCGCCTGCTGATAGTTGCGCTCGCCGGCCAGCGCCTGCGCCAGCAGGAACTGCGCGTCGTAGCTGCGCGGGCCGCGGCCGCCGGCCAGCACGTCCCGGGCCGCGGCCTCGGCGGCCGCGTAGTCGCGCCGTCCCAGCGCCGCGTAGCCCTGCTGCAACCCGGTCTCCGGCGTGCGGGGCGGCTGCGGCGGCGCACCCGGCATGGATACCGGCGGCACCGGCCCGGATGGCATGGGCGTGGGCATGGGAACCGCGCCGAGATTGGTGGGCGGCGGGCTCATGGGGCCGCCGGTTCCCGTATCGTAGCCGCCCGGGTTAGTCGGCGGCGCAACAGGGGCGGCACCTGCACCATAAGTTTGCAGGCGGAAGTTGAGATCGGCAATCTGCTTTCCGAGATCGGCCCCCTGGCGCTGCGTCTGGTTCGCCAGCTCGTCGAGGCGGCCGGTGAGCTGTCGGACTTGGTCCTCGAGCTGGGAGACCCGGTCGAGCAGCGTCGCCACTATGTCGTTGGGCGCGCCGCCGCCGCGGCTGGGCGGCGGCAAGCTGCGGTAGCGGGGCTGCACCGGCTCGGCGGATTGCTGGTCGCGCAGCTGCTCCACTTCCTGCTGAAGCTGCAGGATCTGGTTCTGCAGGGCGATGCCCTCGCGGCTCTGCATCTGCGCAATCGCCGGCGAAAGGCAGGCGACGAGAAACGCCCCCGCCAGGAAACCTGCCCTCATCGGCTTTCTCCTGACCCGCTATACGCGTTCGCGCTGCGAAGCCCTAGCGGCCGCGCAGCGCGAAATGAGGTCCAGGAGGCTTCGGCCTCCTGGTGGGGTTTGGGGCGAAGCCCCAACCCTGCTTCGTAGCCGTCAGCGAACGGACGTGATGGCGTTGCGGTTCTGTGCCCAGGCGTCCTCGTTGTCGCCCAGCGCCGTCGGACGATCCTTGCCGTAGCTGATCGTCGAGATGCGCGAGGAGGAGGCGCCGCGGGCGACGAGATAGTCCCGAGCCGCGTTGGCGCGGCGCTGACCGAGGGCGAGGTTGTATTCCTCGGTGCCGCGGTCGTCGCAGTTGCCGGCGACCTGGACGCTGACTTGCGGATAGCGGCCGAGCCAGTTGGCCTGCCGGTCGAGGGTGGCGCGGGCATCGCCGCTCAGGTTGGACTGGTTGAAAGCATAAAAGACGCGGTCGCCGACATTCGCAACCAGGTCTTCCTCGCTGCCCGGCATGGCGCCCGAGGTGCCGGCCGTGGCACCCGAACCGCCGGCGGCGCCGGCCGTCGTGGGCGGCGTGCTGGCGCAAGCCGCGAGCAAGGCGAAAGCGGCGATGGCGCCGAGAAGCTTGAAGTTCATGCTGTGTGGTCCCTGGAAGTATTGCGAGCGAGCCATGTTGCGAGCATCGGGCGAGCGGTTCGTTTCACTCGCGCCATCTCCTCAACCGGCGCTTAGCCGCGGTTTCCCCTGGGGTCAAGGCGTCTCCGACCGTTGCGGCACCTCCGCCCGCCCGGTTGCGACGATTGCCGGCGGCATGTTGCATGCCGGTCCCGCCGCCAACCATCCCACCGCAGGGATGGCCGTCAGGAGGCCAGCGGCGACCAGGCCGGATCGGAGGCGTCGGTCGGCGTCTGCACCACGCGCTCGTTGAAACCGGTGATGTCGATGGAGACCAGCCGGGAGCCGTAGCCGGCGCCGCGGCTGTTGGTCGCCGGCGAGGTCCGCCAAAACATCAGCACACGACCGTTCGGTGCGAAGGTCGGCCCTTCCACATCGAAGCTCTCGGAGAGGATGCGCTCGCCGGAGCCGTCGGGGTGCATCACGCCGATAGCGAAGCTGCCGCCCAGCCGGGTGAAGGCGATCAGGTCGCCGCGCGGCGACCACACCGGCGTGCCGTACTGGCCGTTGCCGTAGCTGATGCGCCGCACGCCGCCGCCGTCGGCGCCCATGATGTAGAGTTGCTGGTCGCCGCCGCGGTCGGAGTTGAAGACGATCTGGCTGCCATCCGGGCTGTAGCACGGGCTGACGTCGATGGCGCCGGAGTTGGTCAGCCGGCGGGCGCTGCGGCTGCCGAGTTCGACGACATAGATATCCGCCCCGCCGCCGCGGGTTTCCGACAGGATGACGGCCGAGCCGTCCGGGCTGAAGCGCGGGCTGAGCGTCATGCCCTCGAAATCGCCGAGCACCTGCTGGCGTCCCGAGCCGAGGTCGAAGGTGTAGACCCTGGGGCGGTTGTTGGCGTAGCTCATGAAGGCGATCTCGTCGCGCGTGGGGTGAAAGCGCGGCGTCAGCACCATCCAGGAACCATCCGTCAGAAAACGATTGTTCTCGCCGTCCTGATCCATGATGGCAAGCCGACGGGTGCGCCGGTCGCGCGGTCCGGTGCCGGAGATGTAGACGATCCTCGTGTCGAAATAGCCCTTTTCCCCGAGCAGCCGCTCATAGATCACGTCAGCGATGATGTGGCCGATGCGGCGCCAGTTGCCTGACGTGGTGGTGTAGGCGGTGCCCTGAATCTGCTGCTGCGGCAGCACGTCCCACAGCCGGAACTCGACGCGCACGCTGCTGCCGCCGCCTTCGACACGGCCGGTCACCAGCGCCTGGGCGCCGATCGCCCCCCAGTTCTGGAAATTCGGCAAATCCCCGGCGGCGCCGGTATTGATGAACGATGCGGGATCGAGAGGCCGGAACAGGCCGCAGTTGCGCAGGTCGTTGGTGATCACGCCGACCAGATCGCGTCCCAGCCGGTCCGAATCGCCGCCGCCGCCGGTGAAATCCGGGATGGCGATGGGGATCGGCTCCGTGCGGGCGCGGTTGACATCGATCACCGCGCTCTGGCCGGAAGCCGCGGCGGGCTGACCGGATACCGGGGGGGTTTGGGCGCGGGCGCCCGCCGGCAGCGCGAGCAGGGCGGCGCCGGCACCGAGCAGGCGTCTACGATGCACCACGCCGGCTCCCGGGAGGCCCAGGCTTTCCTCTGAGATGCCCACGCTCTCTTTTGAGACTAGCGTCATGGTCGATCCTCTTGCGTCGATACCCGTTGCACACGGGGCCGGTTGCGTCACGGGCTGAAGCGGAAATCGAGAGTGCGCGGCGCCCCCAGCATGGAGGGCGGCAGCGGCAGGTTGGCGCATTGCGGACTGAGCACCGCACGCACCGCACGCTCGGCGAAGGCGCGGAACACCGGGTCGCCACTCATCCGCCCGAGATCGGTGCCGGCGACCCGAGCCATCCGCGCCGTGCCGTTTTCATCGGTCACGACCTGCAGACGCACCTGCATCTGCTCGACACCCTGGGCGCCCGCATCATAGGTCCAGCAGCGCCGCACCGCATCCCCGATCGCCTGCCGCTGGCCGATCGTCAGGGCGTTGGTGTCGCTGCCGTTCGGGCTGCCGCCGGCATTCGGCGCGCCGCCCTGGACCGGGTTGGCGTGGGCTCGCGGCGGCTGCGTCTGCTTCTGTAGGGCGCGCAGCTTTTCCAGCGTGTTCAGCAGCTCCCGGCTCTCGGCTGCCAGATTGGGGCTGGGATGCGGCTGGCTCGTCGGGCTGGGCGGCGTCACCGTGCGGGGAACGGGCAGAGGCGGCGGGGGCGGCGGGGGTGGCGGCGGCGCCACGGTGGGGGCTGGCAGCGGCGTGGGCGGCGGTGTCGGCGCCGGGGGCACCGGGGTCGGCGGTGTCGGGGCCGGCGGCGGCGGTGGCGGCGGCGGCGGGGGGGGTGGCGGGGGCTCGGGCAGCTCCTTGGTCGGCGGCTGCGGTGCCGGCTCCTGCTGACTCGGCTGCGGCGTCGGGGCAGGTGCCGGCACCGGCCCGGTCGCCGGCGATTTCTGCGTCGGCTGCGGCGGCCCGGTGAACTCCATGCTCACCGCGGTTTCTTCCACGACATCCGGTGGATGGGACCACGGAATGCTGACGATGAGCGCCAGCCCGATCGCCAGGTGCAGCGCCGCCGAAAGCAGCGCGCTGCGCCGCATCCGCGGGCTCAGCCACACAGCCCCGGCCTCCGCGCCGCCGACCCCGGCTCAGCCCCGGCCGGCCCGGTGCTGGCCGCCGGCGGCGGCAGGCTGGCCGGCCGGCACGCGGCCGGCGGGAGCGGCCGACCCAGGGGGAGAACCGGCAGCAGCACCAGGCGCCGGTCCGACCGGAACCTCGGCGAGCAGCGCCACCTTGCTGAAGCCGCCCTGGGTGATGGTTCCCATCACCTGCATGATGCGGCCGTAGGTGATCCCCTTGTCGCCGCGCACGAAGATGCGGCGGTCCGGATTGTTCTGGGCGATCGCCTGCATCTTGGCGACCAGCTCCGCCAGATCGACCGGCTGGTCCTGCAAATAGATGTCGCCGGCGGCGTTGACCGAGACGGTCAGCGGCTGGCTGTCGGTGTTGACCGGCGCGGCGTCGGTCTTCGGCAGGTCGACATTCACCCCCGAGGTCAGCAGCGGCGCGGTGACCATGAAGATGATCAGCAGCACCAGCATCACGTCGACCAGCGGCGTCACGTTGATCTCGGCGAGAGGCCGATAGCGCTGCTTGCCCCGGCTCGCGAGGTTGAAGGCCATGCGCTAAGCCCGCTCTTCGCTCTGCCTGGAGAGGATGGCGCCGAACTCGGTGCCGAATCCTTCGAGCCGCGAGGCAAAGCGCGCCAGGTCGGTGCTGATCTTGTTGTAGGCCAGCACCGCCGGGATCGCCGCGACGAGGCCGATGGCCGTCGCGAACAGCGCCTCGGCGATGCCCGGCGCCACCACCGCCAAGTTGGTGTTGTGCATGGCGGCGATGGCGGAGAAGCTGTGCATGATGCCCCAGACCGTGCCGAACAGGCCGACGAAGGGCGCCGTCGAGCCGACCGAGGCGAGAAACACCATCCAGCGCTCCAGCCGGTCCATCTCGCGGGTGATGGTCACGCCCATCGCCCGTTCGACCCGGTCGCGCACCCCGGAGCGGCTGACATCGGCGCCGGCCACCCGCGAGGTGCGCCGCCATTCCGCCATCGCCGCGCCGAACACCGCGGCCATCGGGTTGCGCGGCTTGCTGCCCTCGGCGTCGTAGAGCTCCTCCAGGCTGCCGCCCGACCAGAACCGGTCCTCGAAGCCGTCGGCCTCGCGATTCACCCGGCGCAGCGCGGCGAATTTCTCGAAGACGATCGCCCACACCCAGACGCTGGCGGCGAGCAGGCCGATCATCACCAGCTTGACGACGATGTCGGCTTCCAGGAACAGCCCGAGGATCGACAGATCGCCGGGAGCCATCTGCGCCGCCAGGTTCGTTGCATCCACTGCCCGGTCCAAGTCCTATCCTCCGTTCCGCCGCGCCGCGCCCGCCGCGAGCATGGCGCCGAGCGCTGCCTGCCAGCGCTCCGGCATGCGCGCCGGCCGGTTGCCCTCGATGCGCACGCAGGCCAGCCCGATCTCTCCCCGCGCCAGCACCGTGCAGCCATCGCCGGCTTGGCTGACGAAAACCTGGCGCAAGGCGACCGACGCGGCACCCAGGGCCACCGGCTCGGTCACTACGGTCAGGGAATCGTCCACGCCGGCGGGACGCACATAGTCCAGTTTGACGCGCCGCACCACGAAGATAAGGCCGTGCTGGCCGACCAGTTCCGCATGGGGAACCCCGAGCGCGCGCAGCGCCTCGGTGCGGGCGCGTTCGGCGAAGCGCAGATAGCTGGCGTGATAGACGATGCCGCCGGCATCGGTGTCCTCGTAATAGACCCTGACAGGATAGCGATGCCGCCCGTCCGCCAGCGTGGAGGGCAGGCTAAAGCTCATCCATGCTCCCGCGGTCCGGCGGCTGCGGCTCGGCGGTGAGCAGGTCGAGCTGGGCGGACAGCCCGGGCGGCGGGCGCCGGCCGAGATGACGCCAGCCGGGCTCGCCCAGCATCCGGCCCCGGCTGGTGCGCAGCACCAGGCCCTCCTGGATCAGGTAGGGTTCGATCACATCTTCGAGGGTGTCGCGCGCTTCGGCGAGGGCCGCGGCCAGGGTCTCCACGCCCACCGGCCCCCCGGCGTGGTGTTCGGCGATGCGCAGGAGGTAGCGCCGATCCATGGCGTCCAGGCCCAGGCGGTCCACCTCCAGCCGTTGCAGGGCGGCGTCGGCGATGGCGCGATCGACCGTCGACGCGCCCTGCATCTGCGCGAAGTCGCGCACGCGCCGGAGCAGCCGGCCGGCGACCCGAGGGGTGCCGCGCGAGCGGCGGGCGATTTCCGCGGCACCTTCAGTGAGAAGATCAAAACCAAGCTTTCCCGCGCCGCGGCTGACGATCAGCTCGAGCTCGGCGGGAGTATAGAAAACCAGCCGCAGCGGTATCCCGAAGCGGTCGCGCAGCGGCGTCGCCAGCAGGCCGGCGCGGGTGGTCGCGCCGACCAGGGTGAACGGGGAAAGATCAATGCGCACGCTGCGCGCCGCCGGGCCCTCGCCGATGATCAGGTCGAGCTGGAAATCCTCCATCGCGGGGTAGAGCACCTCCTCGATGGCCGGCTGCAGACGGTGGATCTCATCGATGAACAGCACGTCGCGCGGCTGCAGGTTGGTGAGGATGGCGGCGAGGTCGCCGGCGCGCTGGATCACCGGGCCGGAGGTCGCGCGGAACCCCACCCCGAGCTCGCGCGCCACGATCTGCGCCAGGGTGGTCTTGCCGAGCCCGGGCGGGCCGTGCAGCAGCACGTGGTCGAGCGCCTCGCCGCGCCCCCTCGCCGCCTGGATGAACACGCGCAGATTCTCCCGGCTCGCCTGCTGGCCGATGAACTCGGCCAGGGTCTGCGGCCGCAGGCTCGCCTCGGCGGCGTCATCCGCCCCCCGGGCGGGAGAAATCGTCCGTTCCTCCGCCTGCCCGTCGCCGCTCACCGGCCGAGCTCCTTCAGCCCGTCACGGATCACCGCATCGAGCGCCGGCCTGGGACCCAGCCGCTCCAGCACACGCGACAGCGCCGCCTGCGCCTCGCCCCGGCGATAGCCCAGATTGACCAGGGCCGAGAGCGCGTCGCCCTCCACCCCGGCCGGCGCCACCTGGGCGGGCGCCGCACCGCCGCCGGCCGGCACCGATTTGTCCCGCAGTTCCGTCAGCACGCGCACCGCGAGGCGCTGCCCGACGCCATTGGCCTGCGTCAGGCTGGCCCGGTCGCCGCCGGCGATCGCCCCGGCCAGCTCCGCCGGGCCCAGGACCGAAAGGATGTTCAGCGCCACCCTGCCGCCGACCCCCTGCACCGTCGTCAGCAGGCGGAACCACTCGCGCTCCGCCGCATCGGCGAAGCCGTAGAGCAGGATCGCATCCTCGCGCACCTGCGTCTCTACCAGCACCCGGGCACTCTCCGGCGGCGAGGACAGCACCGCCAGCGTGCGCGTCGAGGCGTGCACGAGATAGCCCACCCCGCCGACCTCGATGACGCACCGATCGGCTTCCAGCGCCGCCACCCGGCCGGTCAGGCTGGCGATCACGCCATGATCTTTCCCGCCGCCCAGAGCTGTCGGCTGGCGCGATGGTGGGCGTGGCAGATGGCGACCGCCAGCGCGTCGGCGGCGTCGGCCCGCCGCAGGACCGCCCCGGGCAGCAGCCGGCGCACCATCATCTGCACCTGTTCCTTGGCCGCCCCGCCAGTGCCGACCACCGACTGCTTGACCGCCATGGCGCCGTATTCGTGCACGGAAATCCCAGCCAGCGCCGGCGCCAGCAGCGCCACGCCGCGGGCATAGCCGAGCTTCAGGGTGGCCGCGCCGTTGCGGTTGACATAGGTCTGCTCGACCGCCGCCTCGCCCGGGCGATGCTCGGCGAACAGCGCCGCCAGCGCATCGTGCAGCGACTTCAGCCGCTCGGGCACGCTGGCCTCGCCGTCCGTCGCGATCACCCCGTCGGCGACGTGGCGCAGCCGGCTGCCCTCTGCCTCGATGAGCCCCCAGCCGGTGAAGCGCAGGCCAGGATCGACGCCCAATATCCTGACCACGCGGGCCTCTCAGCCGGAGAGCGCCGACAGCGACAGGCTCTCGGCCACTGCGTCGGAAATCTCCAGGTTGGCGGTGACGCTCTGCACGTCGTCGTTCTCCTCGAGAACCTCCAGCAGCTTCAGCACGCTCGCCGCCTTCTCCGCATCCGGAGAGACGAGCGTGGCCGGGCGCCACTCCAGGCCGGCGCCGGCGGGGGAGCCGAAGCGGCTCTCCAGTGCGTCGCGCACCGCGAAGAAATCCTCTGGGGTGGTGGTGATCTCGTGCCCCTCGGCATCACTCTGCACGTCCTCGGCGCCCGCCTCGATCGCCGCCTCCAGCATGGCGTCGGCGCTCGCCGCAGCGGCGGGATAGCGGATGACCCCGAGCCGGTTGAACAGGAAAGTCACCGCATTGGTCTCGCCGAGCGCGCCGCCGTGCTTGCTGAAGGCGGCGCGCACATCCGCCGTCGTGCGGTTGCGGTTGTCGGTCAGCGCCTCGACGATCACCGCCACCCCCGCCGGGCCGTAGCCCTCGTAGCGGATCTCCGCGTATTCCGACCCCTCGCCGGCGCCGCTGGCCTTGCGGATCGCCCGGTCGATCGTGTCCTTCGGCATGTTCATTTCGCGCGCCGCGGCGACCGCCGCACGCAGCCGCGGGTTGGCCGCCGGATCGGGCAGCCCGATGCGCGCGGCGACGGTAATCTCGCGAATGGTCTTGGCGAACTGCCGGGCGCGCCGGGCGTCCTGCGCGCCCTTGCGGTGCATGATGTTCTTGAACTGCGAATGCCCGGCCATCGGACGATGCTATCAGCCCGCCGAGTCCCCGCCCAGGCTCGCGCCCTCCGGCATGGCCGGGGAGAGCCGTCCGCCCAGGCGCACCAGCTCGATGCGCCGGGCGAGCCCGGTCGCGTCGTCGGTCTCCACGAAGGTGCCGCACACCGTCGCCTCGCCCTCCGCCGGATGCAGCCGCTCGCCCGGCATCTTGCGCCAGAACCGGGTCACCGCGCCGGCCTTCCCCATGCCGATCACGCTGTCGTAGTCGCCGCACATCCCGGCATCGGTCTGATACGCCGTGCCGCCCGGCAGGACCTGATGGTCGCAGGTCGGGCAGTGCGTGTGGGTGCCGACCACCAGGGAAACCTGGCCGTCGAAGGAATGGCCATAGGCCATCTTCTCGCTGGTCGCCTCGGCATGGAAATCGAGGACGATCGCCTGCATGCCTTGCGCGCCGGGCGGGCCGCCCAGGCGGTATCTCGTCAGCAAGTCGGCGGTGGCGCGGAACGGGCAGTCCAGCGCGTCCATGAACAGCCGGCCCATCGTGTTGGCGACCAGGGCACGACGGCCGCCCGGTACGTCCACGACGACGGCGCCGGCGCCGGGCGTGCCCGGCGGGAAGTTCAGCGGCCGGATGAGACGCTTCTGCTCGGCGATGTAGGGAACGATCTCCTTGCGGTCCCAGGCATGGTTGCCGAGCGTGATCACGTCGGCGCCGGCGGCGAACAGCGCCGCGGCCATGTCCGGCGTCAGGCCGAAGCCGTGCGAGGCATTCTCTCCGTTGACGATCGCGAGGTCGATGCGCAGCGCCGCCCGCAGCTTCGGCAGCGCCGCGCCCGCCGCTTCGCGCCCGGTGCGGCCCAAGACGTCGCCGAGGAAGAGGATGCGCATCCGTCACGGGTCCTTGCAGACGATCACCCCGTGCTCAGTCGCGACGGCGGACAGCCGGACGTCGTAGGGGGCGACGGGAACTTCGTCCAGTTCCTGCGCGGCATAGCCGCAACCCAGGGCGAAGGCACCGGGAAGTGCTGCCAGGGTGCGATCGTAATAGCCGGCGCCATAGCCCAGCCGCCTTCCCGCCCGGTCGAAGGCAAGCAGCGGCACCAGAAGCCAGTCCGGCTGCACCGTCTCGCCCTCGGGGTGCAATGTGCCGAAGCGGCCGCTCGCCAGAGCAGCGCCGGGCACCCAGCGCCGGAACTCGAGCGGGCGGCCGCGTGGCGGTGTTACCGGGAGCGTAACGACATGCCCATGATCGTGCAGCGCCTGCAGCAGCGGCCGGAGGTCGATCTCGCCGGGCAAAGGCCAGAAGCCGGCGACCACCGCCCCCGCCGCCGGAGGGCACGCCGCCAGCACGTGCATCCCGAGGCGCGCGCCGAGCGCCGGGTCGCATTCCGCACGCAAGGCGAGCGCACGCTCGCGGGCTGCCCGCTTGCGCTCGATCAGTTCGGAAACCGAGTGAGGTCCGGAAAGCAAGTGCGGGGCCGCCATGGCCGTTGGCGTCTCATCCTCCCAAGGCCTGCGTTTGCAGGTGGGCGCCGGTTACCGTGACCACGGCCACGACAGAGCCAGCTCCCGAGAGAATGCTTACTGGCCCCGGGGATAAAGTACCTGACGCACCGGGCAGCCCCGCTTGCGCAACCTACGCCCTTCCCATGCCCGCCGCAATCTCCTCGGCCCGGTCGGCGAGACGCGCCAGCGTGTGCGCCAGCTGGCGTTCGGCCTTCTTCGCCTGTGCCGCGCCCTGCCCTTCCGGCCGGGGTTGATGCTGCGCCTGCTCGACCTTGAGGTCATGCAGCTCGTCGGCCATCAGCAGCGCCGCCAGCACCAGCAGCCGCGCCTCCCCGCCGGTCTGCGCACCCAGCGCCTTGATGCTGTCGATCCGGCCCTCGACCTGCTCGGCCATCGCCTCGAGATGCTGCTCCTGCCCGTCCTCGCAGCCGAGCGTGTAGGCGTAGCCGTTGATCTTCACCGTCACCTGGGCCATCGCACTCTCCTGGCTATTTCGCGAGAACCGCACGCAGCTCGGCGATCAGGGCATCGAGGCGGGCGGCGATGTCCGCCGTCCGGCCCAGCTTGGCCTCGGCGACCTGCAGCTCCTCGTCGGACATCTGCGCCACGGCGGATCGCGCCGCGAGGCCGGCGATCCGCTCCAGCGCCGCCGCCAGCCTTTCGGCCGCGGCCGCCGGATCGTCAGCCTCGGCCATCACTCCCCCGCCGGTTGTCAGAACGCTTGAGTTCAAAGCGCGCACCGGCTTGAACGTCAAGCATGATTCCATACCCGGCCGTTACGGTGCACGGGCTGGCGCAGGCTGTGGCCGCCCTGGCACAGGGTCGGCCGGTCGCCCTGCTCTCGGCCCGCGGCGCCGCCCTTTACGCCGGCTGCGGCTGGTGGCGCGCCCTGGTCGCGGCGGCCCGGGCCGAGCATCCCGACTGCCCGTGCCTCGACATCCTCGATTGCGCCGACGCCGCGGGCCGCGCCTTCGAGGCGCTGCGCATCGGCCAGAAAACCCTCGTGCTCGACCTCGCCTGCCCCGGCCATGCCGCCGCGGCCGGCGCCGCGGCCAGCTGCGGGGCGCTGCTGCTGCCTGCCCGGCCGGCCTCGCTCGACATGGCCCTCCCCGGGGCCGCGCGCCGCCTCGGGCCGTGGCTGGCGCCGCAGGATGCCACGCCGGTGAGATGACATCGCGGGCCGGCTGGGCTACCACCGCGGCTCCCGAGCCAGGAGTTCGCCATGCGCGTCACCCAGCGAGTGAAACGGATCCTCGACAACTACGAGAGCGACAATCCCGGCACCAAGTCCAACCTCGCCCGCATCCTCATGGAGGGCAAGCTCGGCGGCACCGGCAAGATGGTGATCCTGCCGGTCGATCAGGGTTTCGAGCACGGCCCGGCGCGCAGCTTCGCCCCCAACCCGCCGGCCTACGATCCGCAATACCATTTCGCCCTGGCCATCGAGGCGGGGCTGAACGCCTATGCTGCGCCGCTCGGCATGATCGAGGCGGGTGCCGCCAGCTACGCCGGGACCATCCCGACCATCCTGAAGCTGAACAGCAGCAACAGCCTGGCGACCGACAAGGACCAGGCGGTGACCGGCTCGGTGCGCGACGCGCTGCGCCTGGGCTGCGCGGCGATCGGCTTCACCATCTATCCCGGCAGTGAATTCGCCTTCCAGCAGATGGAGGAGCTGCGCGCCCTGGCCGAGGAGGCGAAGGCGTCGGGCCTCGCCGTGGTCGTCTGGAGCTATCCGCGCGGACCCAACCTCGACAAGGCGGCGGAGACCGCGCTCGACATCTGCGCCTACGCCGCCCACATGGCGGCGCTGCTGGGCGCGCACATCATCAAGGTGAAGCCGCCGACCGATCACATCGGACTGGAGGCCGCGAAGAAGGTGTACGAGAAGGAGCACATCGACGGCTCCACGCTCGCCAAGCGCGTCGAGCACGTCGTGCAGTGCTGTTTCGGCGGCAAGCGGCTGGTGGTCTTCTCCGGCGGCGAGAACACCGACACCGAGGGTCTCTACGAGACGGTGCGGGGCCTGCGCGACGGCGGCGCCAACGGCAGCATCATCGGCCGCAACACGTTCCAGCGGCCGAAGGAGCAGGCGCTGGCGATGCTCTCCCGCATCATCGAGATATATCAGGGCCGCGCCTGATCGCGACCCAAGCGGGCGAGCGCTGCCGGCTGTATCTGATCACGCCCGCGGCGCTCGATCCCCTGACCTTCGCTGGCCTGCTCGCCGAGGCGCTCGACGCCGGCGATGTCGCAGCGGTGCAACTCCGCCTGAAGGACGTCGACGATGACGCGGTGCGGCGCGCCGTCGACGCCCTGCGCCCGGTCGCACAGTCCCGCGCCGTGGCGTTCCTGCTCAACGACCGGCCGGACCTGGCGACCCGGACAGGTTGCGACGGCGCGCATGTCGGCCAGGCCGACACCCAGGCCCGCGAGGCACGCCGCCTGCTCGGCCCCGATCGGATGCTCGGCGTGACCTGCCAGGCCAGCCGCGACCTGGCGATGCAAGCCGGCGAGGACGGGGCCGACTACGTCGCCTTCGGCGCCTTCTACCCCTCCACGACCAAGGACTCCGGCATCCGCGCCGACCCGGAAATCCTCACCTGGTGGTCCGAGCTGATGGAGCTTCCCTGCGTCGCCATCGGCGGCATCACCGCGGAAAACTGCGCGGCCCTGGTGCGCGCCGGCGCCGATTTCCTCGCCGTCGCCGCCGCGGTGTGGAGCGACGCGGAGGGACCGGCGGCCGCGGTGCGACGGCTGAACGCCGCCATCGCCGCCGCGTGATCGCCTATTTGTTGCCCCTCGCCTATTTATTGCCTTCGCCTATTTATTGCCTGAGCCGCCGGAATTCCTGGTGCCGCTGACCGGGTTGTAGTTGCCGCCGTTGCTCGGCGTCACCGTTCCGCCGGGTCCCGGCGGCGCGATGGCGGATGCGGGCGCCTGCGACACCGGGTAGGGCGGCGGCGGGGCGGCGCACGCCGCGGCTGCAACCGCACAGGCGAGGGCGCAGACCCGCAGGAGCATTGGTTGAGCCATCGGAGTTCCTTCCCTGTCTATTCGCCGCCGGATTCCGAGATGCCGGTGGCCGGATTGATGGTGCTGCCGACCCCCGCCCGCTCCGGGTCGGCGGTCATTGCCGTGCCGACCACGGCCGTGGGAAGCGCCTGATATCCGGCTGGCGCGGATGATCCCGCACAGCCCGAAGCCGCGAGAAGGCCGAGAAGCGTCAAGCCCAGGCCAACGATCCGCGCCATGTCAGAATCTCCCGAAATGTTCGATGGTTTGTAAAGGTCGATCGTCCGCCATCAGAACCCGCCGGACTGGCCGTTCGACACGCCGGTCTCCGGATTGATCGTGCCTCCCGGACCGGCGCGCTCCGGATCGTCCTGGATCGGCGCGTGCAGCGAGCCCGGCGGATAGAGCCGACTGACCTCCGCCAGCGGCACCGTCGAGGAACTGCCGGCGCAGGCGGAGAGCAGCGGCGGCAGGAGAAGACAGGCTAGTGTCCTGCCCCTGAAGTTCGCTGTCCATCGCAGCGAACGGAAGGGATGAGCAGGCCACTGAAAAAGCATAGTGTCACGATTCGAAGGGCGTCGTGAGAACGACGCATTTCGGAAACGGGACACTAGGATGCCGGCTTTCATGTTTTCCCGGGATCGAGGATGGGCGGCACTGCAACGCCGCGGGATCGGCGGGGTTTGCCCGGGGGTCGGCGAATCGCCGATCCGGCCGGCCCGGTCAGGGCAGGAAAAGCACCTGCGAGATCCGGTCGGCCCCGGCCGCCAGCATCGCCAGACGGTCGAAGCCCAGCGCGATCCCGGCGGCTTGCGGCATGCCATGGGCGAGAGCGGCGAGGAAATCCTCATCCATCGGCCAGTCCGCGCCGTAAGCGGCGTGCCGACGGGCGCGATCCGCCTCGAAACGCGCCCGCTGCTCCGCCGCATCGGTCAGCTCGACGAAGGCATTGGCGAGTTCGAGGCCGCAGACGAACAGCTCGAACCGCTCGGCCACGCGCGGATCGGCGGGGTCGCGCCGCGCCAGCGCTGCCTGCGCCGCCGGCCAGTGCGTCAGGAAGGTCGGATGATCGCGGCCGAGCTTCGGCTCCACGCGCTCGAGCAGCAGACGAAAGAACAGATCCTCCCAACTCTCCCCGGCACGCAGGCTCGTCCCGGCCTGCCGCGCCAGCGCGGGCGCGTCCTCGGCCGTGCCGAGCACATCGGCGCCGCACTCCCGGATGAACGTTTCGGGCACGGAAACACGTGCGAAGCGCTCGAGCGATGTGGTCACCCCCCGACAGCGCACCGTCGGCGGCAGCACCGCGCGCAGCAGCGCCTCCGTCTCCCCCATCAAATCGGCGAGGCCGGCGCCCGGGTGATACCATTCCAGCATGGAGAACTCGGGCGCGTGCGTGTCGCTGCCCTCGGCATTGCGCCACACGCGGGCGAGCTGGAAGATCTTGCCGGCGCCCCCCACCAGCAGCCGTTTCATCGCGAATTCCGGGCTGGTATGCAGCCAGAGCCTCTCCCGCGCGCCGTCGGGACGCTCGCGCTCGGTCGCGAAGGTGCGCAGATGCACCTCCTCCCCCGGCGCCGGCACGGCATACGGCGTTTCCACTTCGAGATAGCCGCGCGCATCGAAGAACGCGCGCACCGCCTGCACCAGCCGGGCGCGCCGCCGCAGGAAGGGCATGCGCGCGGCGAGGCTGTCGGGATGCCAGTGGGGAAGCGACATCGGTTGCGGCAAGACCCGCCGTGGCTGGAGCCGCGGAACCATGCCGCAGCGCCGGTTCGCTGAACAGGCGCGTTCGCTGAACAGGCGGGCGGAAGCGGTGCTCAGCTTGCCCCTCCCGGGGCTTCGGTCTAGAAGCCCGGCTTCCCCTCTCCCCCCGCGAGCAGGCCATGAAGCAGCAGGCGAACCTGATCCGTGCCGGCCAGGTCATCGAGCACGACGGTCGCCGCTGGACCGTGCTCAAGCAGCAGATCATCACCCCCGGTAAGGGCGGCGCCTTCATCCAGGTCGAGATGCGCGACCTCAAGACCGGCAACAAGACCAACGAGCGCTGGCGCACCGCCGACACCGTCGAGCGGCTGCTCACCGAGGAGCGGGAGTACACCTACTCCTACACCGACGGCTCGAACCTCGTGCTGATGGACCCGGAGAGCTACGAGCAGACCATGATCCCCGCCGACCTGCTCGGCGACGCGGCGCCCTTCCTGCAGGACAACATGCCGGTGACGGTCGATCTGGTGGAGGGCGATCCGGTCGCCGTGCATCTGCCGGCGACCGTGGTGCTGCAGATCACCGAGGCCGATCCCGTGGTGAAGGGCCAGACTGCGGCATCCAGCTACAAGCCGGCAAAACTCTCCAACGGGGTGAAGACGATGGTGCCGCCCTTCATCGAGACCGGCGAGCGCATCGTCGTGCGCACTGAGGACGCCAGCTACGTCGAGCGCGCCAAGGGCTGATCGGCGCCCCCTAAAGCCGCAGCATGGCGCAGCACCTTTCCCCTCACATGACGATCATGGCCAACGCCGCGCAGAAAGCGGCGAAGCGCCTGCTGCGCGACTTCAACGAAACCGAGCAGCTGCAGGTCAGCATCAAGGGCCCCTCCGATTTCGTCAGCCAGGCCGACCTGCGCTCCGAGCAGACCCTTCGCCAGGAGCTGGAGCGCGCGCGTCCCGGCTACGCCTTCCTGCTGGAGGAGAGCGGCGCGCAGGGATCGGAGAACTGGTCGTGGCGCTTCGTCATCGATCCGCTCGACGGCACCACGAACTTCCTGCACGGAATGCCGCACTGGGCGATCAGCATCGGGCTGGAGCGCCGGCTGTCTGACGGCGGGTCGGAGACCGTCGCCGGGCTGATCTACGCGCCGGCGGTGGACGAGATGTTCTGGGCAGAAAAGGGTGTCGGCGCCTTCGTCAACGAACGCCGGCTGCGCGTCTCGGCGCGGCGCGAGCTGAAAGACGCGGTGTTCGCCACCGGCATTCCGTTCGCCGCCGTGGCGCCGCAGCACCGCCTCGCCTTTGCCCGCACGCTCGGCACCTTGATGCCGATGGTCGCCGGCATCCGCCGGTTCGGCGCCGCGGCGCTCGACCTCGCCTGGGTCGCCGCCGGCCGCTACGACGGCTACTGGGAACTCGGCCTGAAGCCGTGGGACATGACGGCGGGACTGCTGATCGTGCGCGAGGCGGGAGGCTATGCGACCGACCCGGCCGGCGCCGATCCGCGCGGCACCGGCGACGTGGTGGCGGCCAATCCGCATCTGCATCCGCGCCTGGCCGAGCTGGTGCTCGATGGCATGGCGGCGGCGACCAGGTCGATTTGAGCGGCGTTCCCCGCTCGGCTAGGGTCACGCTCCCTATGCCCACACGCCTGTTTGCAATCCGCCGCCTGCTTCCCGCCCTGCTGCTCGCCTGGCCGGTTCTGGACGCAGCCCCGGTCGCCGCGCAGGTGACCGTCAACCCGCACGCCCTGGACCAGCTCGGCGGACCGCCTGTCGAGCAGCCGGCGCCTGAGCCGCAGGAGGCGCCGGCGCACGGCCGGCGTCCGCCGCCGCGCCATCCCGTCGCGCATGCTCCGGCGCACCCGCCGGCTCGCCCCGTGGCGCATGCCGCGCCGCCGCCGGTCGTGCCGCAGGCGGCGCCGGCGGTGCCGGTCCTCCTGCCCGCCGTGCCGCAGGCGCCGCCCCACCCCACCACGCCGCCGCCGCTGCCCACCGTCACCGCCGACGCGCCGGGCGACGTGGCGAAGATCACCAGCGGCATCCGCGTGACCTTCGGCGCCGAGCGCGCCGACCTCAACCCGACCACCGAAGGCGCGCTGCGCGTGCTCGCCCATACCGCGACCGAGAACCCGAGCGTGGTGTTCAACGTGCTGGCCTACGCCCCCGGCAAGCCCGACGATGCCTCGACACCGCGCCGGCTGTCGCTGTCGCGGGCACTGGCGGCGCGCAGCGTGCTGATCCATGAGGGGATTCCCTCAACCCGCATCTACGTCCGCGCCCTCGGCGCCAACGGCATCGGCGACGCGCCGCCGGACCGCGTCGACGTATCCATCGCCAGCAACGACGCGCCGGCGAACCCGGCCGCCGCACCGGCTGCGAGCCCCCTCGCCGGCGCGCAAGCCGCGCAGACACCGCCGCGATGACCCGGCCCACCGTCTATCTCCTGCGCATGCTGGTGTTCCTGGCGGCGGTGCTGGTGGTGGCGCTGGTGCTGTCGCGCGTGCTGCTGGTCGCCTTCGCCAACAACCCCGTGCTGAACGGGTTGATCCTGCTGGTGCTGCTGATCGGCATCCTGTGGAATTTGCGCCAGGTGCTGCGCCTCACTCCGGAGGTCACCTGGCTCGAAACCTTCCAGCGCACCCGCACGCGCATCGCCGCCATTCCCGCACCCAAGCTGCTGGCGCCGATGGCCAGCATGCTGGCGACGCGCACCCAGAAATCGCGCGACGGCCAGGACCGCTTCACGCTCTCCGCGCCGGCGATGCGCAGCCTGCTCGACAGCATCGGCAGCCGGCTCGACGAGAGCCGCGAGCTCTCGCGCTACATGACCGGGCTGCTGATCTTCCTCGGCCTGCTCGGCACGTTCTGGGGATTGCTGCTGACCGTCGGCGCGGTGGGTGACGTGATCGGCGGAATGTCGGTCGGATCGGGTGATCTGAACGCGCTGTTCGAGCAGCTGAAATCCGGGCTGGCGCGACCGCTGCACGGCATGGGCACGGCCTTCTCCTCCTCGATGTTCGGCTTGTCCGGTGCGCTGGTGCTCGGGTTCCTCGATCTCACCGCCGGCCAGGCGCAGAATCGCTTCTTCAACGAGTTCGAGGAGTGGCTTGCCGGCTTGACGCGCCTCTCCTCGGGCGTGCTCGGCGCCGAGGGCGAGGGCTCGGTGCCGGTCTATGTGCAGGCGCTGCTCGAGCAGACCGCCGAGAACATGGAGAATTTGCAGCGCATCCTGGCGCGCGGCGAAGAGGGACGCAGCCAGGCCAACGCCGCGGTGCTCTCGCTGACCGAGCGCATCGGCACCCTGTCGGATACCATGCGCACCAACCAGCAGCTGATGCTGCGGGTCGCCGAGGCGCAGGCCTCGCTCGCCCCGGCCTTGCAGCGCTTCAGCGAGCGCGGCGGCGACGAGGCGTCGCGCGGGCATCTGCGCAATATCGAGCTCTACGTGCAGCGGCTGCTGACCGAGAGCGAGCAGGGCCGCGTCCAGAGCACCGCCGAGCTGCGCAACGACATTCGCATCCTGACCCGCACCATCGCGGCGCTGGCCGAAGAGCAGCCGAGGTAGCGTGGCGCTCAGCATCCGACGGCGTGGCGGCGCCTCCAACGGGCTGGATGCCTGGCCGGGCTATGTGGACGCGCTGTCCACCCTGCTCATGGTCATCATCTTCGTGTTGCTGGTGTTCGTGCTGGCGCAGGCCTTCCTGTCCGTCGCCCTCTCCGGGCGCGACCGGGCGCTCGACCGGCTGAACCGGCAGATGGCCGAGCTCAGCGACATGCTGTCGCTCGAGCGCGGGCGCACCGCCGAGCTGCGCCTGTCGATCGCACAGCTCAATCGCGACCTGCAGGCCGCCAACACGGCGCGCGACACGCTGTCCCAGCAGCTTGCGGCACTGCGCGAGCAGTCGGAAAAGGCGGTCGCCGACCGCGACGCGCTGCGCGCCGAGCGCGACCGCCTGGCCGCCAGCCTGAGCGACGCACAGTTGCAGGCGCGCGCCGCGGCGACACGCACCGAGCAGCTGCAGGCGCAGCTCGCCGAGGCCGCCGGGCAGACCGACGTCGCGGGGCAGCAGAACGCCGCCGTCGCCGCCCAGCTCGCCGATGCGCAGCGCCAGCTGGCGAGTGCGCAGGCGCAGCTCAAGGCGATGCAGGAGCAGATGTCCGAGCTCGACCGCACGGTGACCGCGGACAAGGAGACGATCCAGGCGCGGCTCTCCGATCTCGCGAAACTGTCCCAACAGGTGCAGGCGCTGACCGCGCTCCGGGACGAGCTGGAACGCCAGGCACAGGACGCGGCGGTGCGCGCCACCACCGAGCAGCAGCGTCGCGAGGCCGTCGAGGCGCAGCTGGCAGACGAGAAGAAGCTCTCCGACAGCGCCCGCGCGCAGATCGCGCTGCTCAACCAGCAGATCGATCAGTTGCGCACCCAGCTCACGCAGGTCGCCGCAGCGCTCGACATCTCGGAGAAATCCGGGCGCGACAAGGACGTGCAGATCGCCAATCTCGGCCAGCGGCTCAACACCGCGCTCGCCGCGAAGGTCGAGGAGCTGCAGCGCTATCGGAGCGAGTTCTTCGGCCGGCTTCGGGAGGTGCTCGCCGGGCGGCAGGGCATCCAGGTGGTCGGCGACCGCTTCGTCTTCCAGAGCGAGGTGCTGTTCCCCGTCGGCAACGCCGAGCTGACGTCGGCGGGACAGGACCAGATCCGCGCGCTCGCCACCACGCTGCTGGACATCGCCCACGAGATCCCGCCGGACCTGCCCTGGATCCTGCGTGTCGACGGCCACGCAGACAGGCAGCCCGTGGTCGGCAAGGGCGCTTTCGCTTCGAACTGGGAGCTTTCGGCGCAGCGCGCCATCAACGTCGTCAAGCTGCTGATCAACGAGGGCGTGCCGGCCAGCCATCTCGCCGCCACCGCTTTTGCCGACAACCAGCCGCTGGCGAGCGGCGACACGCCCGAGGACTACGCCAAGAACCGCCGGATCGAGGTGCGGCTCACCGACCGTTAGTGGGCGGGCCGATTCACCTGACGCTTGCGCTCAAGCGTCAGGATCGGACCGCTAGATGCCTTCACCCTCAGCATGCCGCCGCAGCTCGTTCAGCCGCATCTCCCCGCCGGGCGTCTTCGGGTCGAGCTCCAGCACCTTCTGCCAGGCGGCATAGGCGCCGGCCCAATCGTGGCGGGACTCGGCGATGCGGCTGAGGTCCTGCAGCGCGATGAAGTCCCGCGGCTCGCGCTTCAGCGCCTCCTCGATGTCGCGCACCGCGCCGGCGTAGTCGCCCTGCTGGAAGCGGGTGACGGCGCGGCGGTCATAGGCTTCCGCCAGGTTGGGATCGAGCACGATGGCGGCATCGAAATCCGCCTCCGCCTCCTGCTGCGCGCCGGCCTGCGCGTCGCGCAGGCCGCGCGACATCAGCAGCGTCACGGCGGGCGAGCCGGCGTTCAGCCAGGCCTCGCGGATGCGCTGTTCCAGATTGGCCGCGATGTCCTCGCTCGGCGCCACCTTGAGCGCCGCAAGCAGCTGGTCGAGCAGCGGCGGGGCCTGGGCGAGGGCTGCGGAGGACAGGAAGGCAAGCAAGACGAGGGGCTTCGCCCCCTCTCGGGCGCGCCGACTCATAGCCGTCATTCCCGCGAAAGCGGGAATCCATATGCCGCATGGACCCCCGCTTTCGCGGGGGTGACGATAGTGGGTGGCGCTCTGTGGAACCTCGTATGAATGGGGTCTGGGGCCGACGGGCCCCAGCGGGTCCCCTCCTTCAGCGTTCAGGGGCGGAGCCCTGGCCTTCCTTCACCCCTGCCTTGCCTTCATCCGCGGGTTCTTCTTGTTGATGACATAAACCCGCCCATGGCGTCGCACGACGCGGCAGTTCTTGTCGCGCGTCTTGGCGGCCTTCAGGCTGTTGCGGACTTTCATGGGGTCGGGCGATTAGGCCGGCGCGCCGCCCCTGTCAAGGAGGAGCGGGCATGGCGGAACGAGCGGGTGCGGCCTGGACGGCCTTCCTGGCGATGAGCTTCGCCGTCGTCGGCCTGACCGGCGTGTTCGCGACCTATGCGGCGCCGCTGCCGCTCGAGCGGGCGCTGCACCGCGACGCCGCCCTCGACGCGACCCTTGCCGTGATCGCAGCGGGGGCCGATCCGAGAGCCCTGGATGCGCTGCGGCCGGCGCTCGGCGACAGTGCCGAGGCCGTGCTGCACGGCACGGGCGCGCCGGCCTCGCGCATCCGGGCCGAGCGGGCGGCGATGCACGCGCATTTCCTGGCCGAGGCGCGCGCCGAGGCGGCGCAGCTGCGGCTGCTGATCGTGGTGATCACCGTCATGGCGGCGATTTTCGGCGCGGTGCTGCTGCGCATCGGCCGCGCCACGCAGTAGGCCCCTGCCCCGTCACGAAGTGCTGACCAGCCGAAGGACGGGCTTGCCCCGGGGCTTCGGCGCCTGCTCCAGGCGCCTGACGAACATCTCGGGAAGTGCCGCACGTGGCATCGGCGGTCCGAGCAGGCTTCCCTGGACCTGGTCGCATTGCTGGCGCCGCACGAAATCGAGCTGCGCCGGCGTCTCCACGCCCTCGACCGCAACGCAGAGATTCAGGCCGTGGCCGAGCCTCACCATGGCGTCGACGATCGCCGGCGCCTGCGCGCCCTCACCGATGCCCTCGATGAAGGAGCGGTCGATCTTGATCTTGTCCACGGGAAAGCGGCTCAGGGCGTTCAGGCTCGACGTGCCGGTGCCGAAATCCTGCAGCGACACATGGACGCTCCGGCGATGCAGCGCCTCGAGAACATCGAGGGCGGACGCCGGGTCGTCGGTGAGCATGCCCTCCTTCACCTCCAGCTCCAGGCGATCCGGCGCGAGGCCGGTCCGCGAGAGCGTCTCGTCGATCAGCTCGGGCAATTCGGGGAAGCGGAACTGCGGTGACGGGAGGTTCACCGCGACGCGCCAGGGCGAGGGCCAGCACGCCGCTTCCGCGCAGGCCGCCTCCAGCGCCCAGGCGCCGATGCGGCGTATCAGCCCCGCCGGCTCGGCGGCGGCGATCAATTCGTCCGGCGGGATTTCGCCGCGAACCGGGTGAATCCATCGCAGCAGCGCCTCGAAGCCGTGCAGGTCGCCGCTGCGGCAATCGAACATCGGCTGGAAGTGCAGTTCCAGTTCGTCGGCATTCACCGCCTCGAGCAGATCCTGCTCCAGCTCGCGATGCTGCCGGCGGAACCGGTCCATCGCCGCGTCGTAGAAGCACACGCAACCGCGGCCGTCCTGCTTCGCCCGATACAGCGCCGTTTCGGCTGATGTGACCAGCGCCCCCGGGCTCGCGGCATCCGCGGGAAAGACCGCGACGCCGGCATTGACGCAAGCGGCCACACGCTGACCGTAGATCTCCGTCGGCTCCGACAGCCCCTTGACGATCCGCATCGCCACGTCTGCGGCCTGCTTCAGCCCGTCGGTGAGTGGTTGGATGACGGCGAATGCGTCTCCGCCGAGCCGGGCGGCGGTGTCGATCGCCCTGACATGACCGCGCAAGCGCGACGCGAGCTCGGCGAGCAGCTTGTCTCCGGCGTGATCGCCGAGCCGTTCCACCGCGGCGAAGCGGTCCAGATCGAGGCGGTAGACTGCGACCTGGCCGTCGGTCGCTGCCGCGTGCTCGAGGGATCGCACGAGAAGCCGGTCGAAGAGCGTGCGGTTCGGCAGTTCGGTCAGCGGATCATGATACGCCGCGTGCCGGAGCCTCGCCGCTTCGGCGCGGCGCTCGGTAAGATCGCGCAGCGTCACCACCACCGCGGGCTGCCCATCGAGCTCGATGGAGCGGGAGACCATGTCGGTCGGCACGTGCCGGTCGCCGGACGCCAGAAGCTCGATTTCCATCCGCTCGCCGTCGGGCGAGGCGAGGTTTTCGGGCCGGTTCAGGCGCATCTGCACGAGCGCGGTGAAATCCGGCGCTACGAGTTCCAGCATGTGCCGGCCGCGAAGCTCCCGGGTGCTGCGGCCCAGCATCTCGCCGGCGGCCTGGTTCAGATCGATGACGATGCCGTGGCGGTGGACGAGAAGTCCTTCGCCGGACCCGGCAAAGCGGCCGAGTTGCCCCGCCGACCGGCGCGCGCCGAAGAGCCATGCCCACGCGCCGATGATCCTCACGAGTTCCCCTCGGGCTGTGACCTTCATTCTTTGTCACAAACCTTGAGAACTCGTTATGCCAGAGGTATCTGTGCCCCAAGGCGGTTCCGGAGGACCAAGCATGAGCACGGCTGATGCGAATCGCGTGATCCTGACCGGCGAAAATCCCTTCATCCGGCTCAGTGCCGAGGACGGCGATCCCGTCACCACCAACGCCAGCTTCTGGCGTATCCTGTTCTGTCCGGTCGGGCCGGGGCACGTGCTCTATCTCCGGAGCGAGCTGACCGAG
>JAFAYM010000301.1 GCA_019240395.1 Acidisphaera sp.
AGGCGACCAGCGCCGCCTCGAACCCCTGCGAGCCGAGGCCGAACACCGGTCGCCCGCCGCGCTCCCAGATCAGCCGTCCGGCCTCGATCAGGGTTTCGCGATCGAGCACGTCGAGCGAGATGATCTCGGCGCCGGCGGCGAGCGCGCAATCCAGCTGCGCCTCGGCCTGGCCGCGCTTGGATGCCACGAAGTCGACCAGCCCGAGCTTGCGCCTTGTCTGACGCGCGAGGTGACGGTTGAGGTCCGCCTCGTCCATCGGCGTGGTCGGATGCCGCGACATGGTGGGGTGCCGGTCCAGCCGGTAGCCCCGGCCATCCGCCATCGCGAACAAATGTCCGAAGCTCTGGTAACGACCCATGCCGGGATCGGCGACCACCATCGGCACCCAGGACGGTGTCAGCGCGGCAATGGCGAGGTCGGCGGCGTGGCCGATCGAGCCCACCTCCGGCGCCGAATCGAATGTCGAGCAGACCTTGTAGTGCAGCACCGGCGCATCGAGCGAGGCGAGCAGTTGCAACACGGGCGGCAGATACGCGTCCATCCATGCCGGCGAGCGCGACCGCGCGGTGCTGGCGATCCCGATCGCCCGGTGCGAGCGGAACGCGGCCAGCCGCTCGGGTGATGGCGGCTCCAGGAACAGCACGGTCGGCAGCCCGGCGAAGGCCAGCACCTCCATGGAAGCCGAGGCGCCGGTGAAGTCGTCGCCCAGGAAGGCGACGAGCGGCCCGTCGGGCAGTGCCGTCGCCGCGCTCATGACGCCATCTCCAACGCACACGCCAGCGCCGGATGGGTGCGGGCGTGATCGGTGAGGGACACGCCGGCGACCGCTGCCTCCCACGCCTCGCGCAGCGCGCTGACGCCGGCGGCCGGGCCGTCCGGATGCGCCATGATGCCGCCGCCCGCCGTCACCAGCAGGTCCGTCGAGCCGAGCGCGGCAAAGGTGCCCGGCGCCTGTCGCACCGTCTGCCCCGACGAGAACACCGGCATGGCGAGGCATGGCTTGCCGGGGAAG
This sequence comes from Acidisphaera sp., assembly GCA_019240395.1. Classification (GTDB taxonomy): domain Bacteria; phylum Pseudomonadota; class Alphaproteobacteria; order Acetobacterales; family Acetobacteraceae; genus JAFAYA01. The sequence continues at coordinate 1,013 of JAFAYM010000301.1, forward strand.
AGCGGCGACAGGCATTCGCGCGCCGAGCGGATCACACTCTCGTCGGCTTCCGAGAACTTGTTGGCGAGGCCGTTGACGTGCATGTGGTCGGCTCCGGCGAGGCGCCAGATCTTCTGCCAGGCGACATAGGACCAGCCGAGCAGCGGATGGCGCGTCAGCGCGCCCCAGCCGTTGCGGTGGGCGTGGATCGGCAGCTGGCTGAAGCGCCCCAGCTCGATCATCCCGACCAGGCCGACCGAGTTGATGCTGGCCATCACGCAGGTGCCGCCTTCGGCCAGCAGCAAATCGTGACGGCGGCGCATCTGGTCCAGCTCGCCGGTCAGGTTGAAGGCGTACATGACCTTCTTGCCGCTGCGGTCGGCATGGGCGTTGATCACCCGCATCACCGCGCGCACCCGCGCCTCGAACGGGCAGGACGGCCCGTCGGATTGCAACTCGTCATCCTTGATGAAGTCGATGCCGCCCTCGCACAGCGATTGCACGAGCGAGGCGGTTTCCTCCGGACCGAAGCCGACGCTCGGCTTGACGATGGTGCCGATCAGCGGCCGGTCCGGCACGCCGGCGAGCCGGCGCGTGCCCTCGATGCCGAAGCGTGGGCCGGGATAGGCTTCGGCGAACGGGTCCGGCAGCCGGATGTCCTCGATCCGCAGCCCGGTGAATTGCCGGAGTTCGAACAGGTTTCCGGCAATGGTGGCGAGAAGGTTCGGCAAGGACGGGCCGAGATTGCCCATCGGCCAGGAGAGCGTCAGCCTGGCTCGGCGCAGGCTGCCGGGCTTGACGGAGGCGGTGGTCGGCAAGGAGGGTGCGTCAACCGCTCCCTCGACCAACTCGAGCCGGTCGACCCGCGCGGCGGAGCGCGCCTTCAGTTCCGGCGTCTCGCCCGGGACCGGAACGAACGTGCCGCTCGACTGCTCGCCCGCCATGATCTCCGCCGCTTTGCGCGGATCGATCATCGTTTCGATGAGGTAGTCCGCCTCGATGCGCTCCACCGCCTGGTATTCGCGCGCCATGGTCACGCCACCCGGCACGACAGGCCGCCGTCGACCGGCAGGCTGACGCCGGTGATATAGGCGGCCTCGTCGCTGGCGAGGAACAATGCGGCATGGGCGATGTCCCAGGCGGTGCCCATCCGGCCGGTGGGGCAGGCGGCGTCGCGCGCCCGCACCATCTCGTCCGCATCGGCATACTGGCCGGAGATCTGCTGATGGATCAGCGGCGTGTTCATCAGCCCGGGCATGATGGCGTTCACCCGGATGCCCTGCGCGGCGTATTGCAGCGCCAGGCCCATGGTGAAGTTGTTCACCGCCGCCTTCGCCGCGTAGTAGGCGACATACGGATAGCCGGTGTAGCGGATTGCGGCGACCGAGGAGACGTTGACGATCGCACCGCTGCCCTGGCGCAGCATGTGCGGCAGCACGTGCTTGCAGGTGAGAAAGCATCCCGTGACGTTCAGGTCGATGGTGCGGTGCCAGGTGGCCTCTTCCAGCTCGATCGGGCCGCCCATTGTCGCGTAGCCGACATTGTTGTGCAGCACGTCGATGTGTCCGTGCTCGGCCGCTGTCTGTTCGACCAGCGTCTGCACCGCCGCCGAGTTGGTGACATCGCAAACGCCGGCGCTGCCGCGACCGCCTTCGCCGGTGATGATGCCGACCGTCTCCTGCGCCGCGTCCGGGTTGACGTCGACGCAGACGACATGCGCGCCCGCACGCGCGAAAAGGGTTGCCGTCGCCTTGCCGTTGCCCCAGCCCGGTCCCACCGACCCGGCGCCGAAAACGACGGCGACCTTGTTCTCCAAACGCTTGCTCATCCGCTCCACTCGTCTGCTTTGCACGGGGCCAGAGGACGATCTTCGGGTCCTGCGAATGTTCCTCACCAGGCAGGGATTGAACCCCATGTCGCGCCTGCCGCTCAATGCCTCGCGCGCCTTCAAGGCGACGACCGTCTCGGCCGGATGAGTGCCGCTGCCGGCGAACTTCGAGTGTCGCACGGCGCCGTCAGCCGCGGAAGGGCGGGGTTGCGTCGCTGACGTTTTCGATCCTATCGTTGCAGGTCACGCTCGACGCGCCCGCGTTTCCGGTAGCGCTCGTGAGGAGTCGCGAGCTCGGCGAGCCAAGGAGATTGTTCCATCGGAGGTAGCGCGTGCGCGCGCATACCGATCGGACGAGGGGGGAGCCGGCGTGCAACGCGTCATTCGCGATCGATCGCTATTGGGTGTTGGCGATACCGAGGGTTCGCCGCGCAGCACGCGTTCGCCACGGAGCAGCCCGCCATCATGAAGCCCGGGTGAGAGGATGGTGCGCCCTCGTACCGTGTGGATCGAAGCGGCGTTGAACGGCGCGTGGGGGCGCGAACGGCAGCGTGACATCCCGATCTCCGTCGAGGAGATCGTCGCCGACGGAATCGCCGTCGCGCAGGCGGGGGCGGCGATCGTGCACCTGCACGCCTACGACGCGCAGACCGGGCGGCAGCGCGACGACTGGTCATTGTACGCCCGCATCATCGAGGGCATCCGCGCGCGGGCGGACGTGATCGTCTACCCGACCATCCCGCTCGCCGGCTCCGATTACGCCAGCAGCGCCGGGCGACGGTATGGCCATGTCGCCGAACTCGCGAGTCGCGGCCTGCTGGAATGGATGGTGGTCGACCCGGGATCCGTGGCGTTCGTCCGCTTTGGCGAACTGGCCGACGCCTCTCCGGGCTTCATCTACGAGAACCCGCTGCCCGACATACGCGACGGCATGGCGCTGGCGAAGCAACATGGCCTGCATCCCAGCTACGCGATCTACGAACCGGGCTTCACCCGGCTCGGCGCCGCGCTGGCTGCGGCGATGCAGACACCCCTGCCGATCTATCGCCTGATGTTCTCCGACGAATTCGCCTGGGGCTTTCCGGCCAGGCCGGAATTTCTGGCGGCGCATCTGCAGCTGCTGGCCGAGGCGGCGCCGGGCGCTCCATGGATGGTGGCGGGCCTCGGCGTCGATATCCGACCGCTGATCCCGGCCGCGACCGAACGGGGCGGGCACGTGCGCGTCGGGCTGGAGGACGCGCCGTGGGGGACCGAGCTCGACAATATCCGCTGGGTGGAGCAGGCGGCGCGGTTGGTTCGCCAGGCCGGCGGCGAGCCCGCGACCGCTGCCGAAATCAGAACCGACCTCCGCCGAATCGTCGCGAGCCGGTGACATGCGCGCAAGCCACCGAAATCTTTGCACCGTGCGGGCGAGATGGCTCTGACCGCCAGTGACGTCACCATCCATTTCGGCGGCGTGGTCGCGGTCAATGGGATGGCGCTCGACGTCATGCCCGGAGAGATCGTCGGCCTGATCGGCCCCAATGGCGCGGGCAAGACCACGTTCATCAATTGTCTTTCCGGAACCTATCGGCCGAACACGGGAACCGCACTCTGGCAGGGCGACGAGTTGATCGGCCTGTCGCCGAGCGCGCTGCTGCGCAAGGGGGTGGCGCGAACCTTCCAGAACGTCGCCTCGCTGCACGACCTGACGGTTCTCGACATCGCGAAGCTGGGCGCCGGCGTGCGCCGGGACCGGCGAACCGGCGGGCATCTGCTCGACTTCTTCCGTTCGGACCGCGCGCTGGAGGAGCTGCTGATGGAGTCCATTCTGGCGCCGCTGGAGCTGAACGACGTCGCGCACAAGCCGATTCAGACATTGTCGTACGGACGACGAAAGGCGGTCGACCTCGCGCGGGCGCTGGCGGGAGACCCGCAGCTTCTGCTGCTGGATGAGCCGGTGGCCGGGCTGACCTCGCACGAAGGCATGGCGATGGCGGCGGCGGTGCGCGATGTCCGGGATCGCCACGGCTGTGCGGTGATCATGGTCGAGCACAAGATGGACGTCGTCATGAGCACCTGCGACCGCGTCGCCGTGATGGCCGCCGGCAGCAAGATCTTCGAGGGCCGGCCGGCCGAGGTGCAGGCCGATCCCGAGGTTCGCCGCGTCTATCTGGGGGAGCCATGATCCTCGTCCTGCAACTCGCCGTCGCCGGGCTGGCCACCGGCAGCGTCTATGCGCTGATCGCGATCGGCGTGGTGCTGATCTACAAATGCTCGGGGGTGGTGAACTTCGCCCAGGGCGCTTACGCGATGGTCGGCGCCTATGTGAGCTACGTGCTGCTCAGCGCCGGGCTGCCTCCCATTCTCGGCGTCATCTTCTCGATGGCGGTGCTGGCGGCGCTCGGCACGCTGACCGAACGCCTGGTGCTGCGCCCGATGCTGAAGGCGCAGCTCGTCGCCGTGATGATGGTCACCCTCGGCTTGCTGATCGTGTCGCGTGCCGCGTGTCTGATCATCTGGGGGCCGGATCAGATCGCCTTTCCGAAGGTCTTTCCCGAGGGCTCGATCAGCGCCGCCGGGATTTTCATCACCTACAACTACATCGCCGCCGGCATCCTGGCGCTGGTGCTGAGCCTCGGCTTCCTGGCCTTCTACCAGTTCACGCCGATCGGCCTGCAGCAACGCTGCGCCGCGGACAACACCCGCGCGGCGCTGGCGATCGGCATTCACGTCAGCAACCAGGTCTCGCTCGCCTGGGCGATGTCGGCGGCGCTTGCCGGCCTGGCCGGAACGCTGCTGGCCACCCTGAACGGCCTGTCTCTCGATCTGGCGGGGATCGGCATGATCGCCTTTCCCGTGATCGTGGTGGGCGGTCTGTCCAGCCTCGTCGGTGCGCTGATCGCCGGATTGCTGCTGGGGGTGCTGCAATCCTTCACCGACGGCCTGCTGACCCCGGCACTCGAGGACTTCCTGCGCGCGCACACGTCGATCTATTCGGTCGGCGCGCTGCAGCAGGTGGTGCCCTACGCCCTGCTCGTGGCGATGCTGCTGCTGCGCCCGCAGGGCCTGTTTGGCCGGCGCGGCACGGAACGGGTGTGAGACGATGAGCACGCGGCATATCGCCATCGCCATCGGCGTCGCCGTCGTGATGGCCGTGCTCGCTGTCGTCCTCGGCCGTTACGGCGCCTACCTGGTCAACGCCGTCGCCATTGCGGCGATCGGCGCGCTCTCGCTCAATCTGCTCATCGGCTATTGCGGCCAGATCAGCTTCGCGCAGGGCGCGCTGCTGGGAGTGGGAGCCTACACCGCCGGCAATCTCGGCAATGCCGGACTGGACGGGGCGGTGGCGATCCTGGGCGCCGGCGTGCTCGGGGCGCTGGTCAGCGCCCTCATCGGTCTGCCGGCCATGCGCCTGCGCGGCCTCTATTTCGCGATCGCGACGCTCGCCGCGCAGGCCATCCTCGAATACCTGTTCAAGATCCTCGATCCGCTGACCAATGGCGTTTCCGGACTGGTGATCAAGCCGCCGAGCATTTTCGGCATCCCCATGACGTCCGATGAAAGCCTGGTGCTGCCGTCGCTGGTCCTCCTCGTCATCGCCTGGCTGGTGGTGTCCCGATTGCTGCGCACCGACCTCGGACGCGCTTTCCTGGTGGTGCGCGAGAGTGAGATCGTCGCCAAAGGGATGGGGATCGATGTCGGCCATACGAAGTTGTGGGCCTTCCTCATCGGCGGCTTCATCGCCGGCATGGCGGGCGCACTGATCGGGTTTGCCAACCGGCTGGCAAGCCCCGAGGCGTTCACGCTCGATCTGTCGGCGGACTATATCGCCATGATCATCATCGGCGGCCTGGGCACCTGGCCCGGCCCGATCATCGGCGCCGCCTTCGTCGTGCTGCTGCCCGAAGTGATCCAGCGTGTCGGCGAGGCCGCCGGGATTTCCGACATTCTCTCGGCCCTGCGCGAGCTCGCTTTCGGCCTGCTGATCATCCTGTTCCTGATCTTCGAGCCGCGCGGACTGACGGCTTTGCTGAGCCGGATCAAGCTGCGCCGCATCGGGGTAGTCCCGCCCGCAGGCCTGCGAGCGACCGGCGAGGGCAGCCAATCACCAGAGGGGCGTTCCAGATGAAAAAAATCAAATCCGCTGCTGCACTTGTTGCCCTGGCCCTGGCGGCCGCATCGCCGGCCAAAGCGCAGGTGAATGTCTGCATCTGGGGAACGATCACCGGCCCGGATGCTCTGGTCAACGGCATGAGCTATGGCCTGCGGGACTATCTGGAGTTCCTCAACCAGACACAGGGCGGCATCGCCGGCTCGAAGGTCAACGCGCTGCTGCTCGACGGACGCTACAAGCTCGACGAGGAGCTGAAGATCTATCGGCGCTGCGCGGATGAGGAGAAAGCCGTCGTCGTCAACGGCTGGTCGACCGGATCGGTGCAGGCGCTGCGCGATCAGATCAACACCGATGGCGTTCCCTTCATGACGCAGTCTTTCGCCAGCGAGGTGCTCGATCCGAAGAAATATCCCTACATCTTCATGGCGGGCCCGACCTACGAGCAGCAGATGACCATCGCCTTCCGCGATCTCGCCGCCAAGGGCGGCAAGAAGGTCCTGATCATGGCGCCGGACAATGAATACGGCCGCGGTCCGGTCAATGTCGTACGGCAATCCGGCATCATCCAGAAGCTTGGGCTCGACCTGGTGGATACGATCGAATTCCGTTACGACGCGCAGGATCTGACCCCGCAGATGCTGCGGGTGAAGTCCAGAAATCCTGATATGGTCTACATCCAGGCGTCGGCCCCGCAGGCCATCGCCATCCTGCGCGACGCCGCCAAGGTCGGCCTGCCGGCCAAGCTGTTCGTCGGCAACCTGTACACCATCACTCCGACGATCCCCGAGCAGCTCGGCGCGGCGGCGGAGGGCTTTCGCGCCATCCAGGCCTACGAGCCCTATGGCGCCGAAATCCCCGCGATGAAGCAGATCGAGCAGTTTGCGGCCAAGGCGACCGTCGAGAAGAAGGACATCTATTTCATGAAGGGCTGGATGGAGGGGATCGCCATTTCCGCTGCCATCGAGAATGCGATCAAGAAGAACGGCGGCCATCCGCCATCCGACATCAAGCAATTCCGGCAGTCGGTCCGCGAGCAGATGGAGGCTTTGACCAATCTGGACGACGGCGGGATCACGCCACCGCTCAACTTCGCCAACCATCAGGGCTCGATCCAGGCGCGGATCGCCGAGATCAAGGACGGCAAATACGTCCCCACCGGCGAATGGATCAACGCGAGCTAGACGCCATGATGCTTCAGGTCTCCGACGTGGAGGTCCACTACGACGGCGCCATCGTGGCGTTGCAGGGTGTGACCTTCACCGTCGAGCGCGGCGGGCTGGTCGCCCTGCTCGGGCCGAATGGCGCGGGGAAGACGACCCTGATGAAGGCGGTCGCGGGAATGCTGCCCTTCGAGCTCGGCGAGATCGTCAGGGGAGAGATCACGTATGAGGGTGCCGCGCTGAAGGGTGCGCATCCCGCCACCATCACCCGCCGCGGCGTCGCCCTGGTGCAGGATGGCCGGCAATGCTTCCGCAACCTGACCATAGCGGAGAATTTGCGCGCCGCATCTTTCCTCTCGCCGAAGACCGCCGAAGCCCATCTGAAGATGGTGTTCGGCTACTTTCCCGTGCTGCAGCAGATGCAGGACCGCCCGGCCGGCTTCCTCTCCGGCGGCCAGTTGCAGATGTTGACCATCGCGATGGCCCTGATGGGCAACCCGAAGCTGTTGCTGCTGGACGAGCCGAGCCTCGGCCTGTCCCCGGTCATGGTGCAGTCGGTGTTCGACGTGGTGGAGCGGATGCACCGCGACCTCGGCATGACGGTGGTCGTCGCCGAGCAGACCGTGCCGCGGCTGCTGAAGATGGCGACCGACCTCTACGTGCTGTCGCGCGGACGCGTGGTCATGCACGCGAAGCCGGAGGAGGCCGACGAGGACGCGTTGCAGCGCGTCTATCTGAGCTGACCGTCAGCAGCCGAGCCGCTGGGCGAGGTCGACGAGATCCTCCGCAACCGCGTCCCACGCTGCTTCGGCACGGAGATCCTTCGTCTGACCCGGGCCGTGCTCCGTCGGTCGCGGTATGAACGCGGTCTTGAAGCCGCAGGCCTGAGCGGCCTTAAGGTCGTTATTGTGCGCGGCAACCAGCGCGCACTCCTCCGGACGCAGCCCGAGCAATTCGGCGGTTCCAAGATATGTCTCCGGCTGGGGCTTGTAGGACCGCGTCGGCTCGGCGCCGGCGATCACGTCCCACGGCAAGCCGCCATACCTGGCGAGCCACATCATCAGACTGACATTTCCGTTGGAAATCGTGCCGATGGCAAAGCGGCTCTTCAAGCGCGTCAGACCCGGCACGGAATCCGGCCAGGGGTCGAGCCGCTCCCACGCGCGCGTGACATCGGCGAGTTCGGCCTCCGGAATGAGGGTCGGATCGAGGTGATGGCGCCGCAAGACGGCTTGCAGATTCTCGCGATGAAGCACGCTGAGGCGCGTCCAGCCGCGCTCGCCCTTGCGTATGGGTTCCATCGAGGGCTGATACATGCCGCGCCATTCATCGGCCATGGCGGCGGGGTCGAGCTGCGCCAGCCCATAACGCTGCAGAAAGGGTCGAAGCTCCCGCGCGACGCTCGTCCGCCAGTCGACGACGGTCCCGAACACGTCGAAGCCGAGAAATCTGACGCCTTGCATCTCACACCCTGCCGATCGCTATGTCAGGCGCCGCGTTCCCAGGCTCTGGAAGCGGGCGGCATAATTTGGTATCCCGGACGATCGTTGGCCGGCAGTGCAAGCCGACGGCGCACTTCGCCCAAGGGAGGAAAAGAATGCTGAGGAAGACGGTCACGCATGAAGGTGGCCACCCCGTGATCCTGGTCGATTCCATCACCAAGATCGAGCCCGGGGATGTCGGGGCGATCATCGTCTCCGCGTCGCACGGCGGACAGAGCTCCGGAGAGTTTGCGCTCGCTGTGCCGTTGACGGCTGTCTTCTTCAACGATGCCGGAATCGGCAAGGAGGAAGCGGGGATCGCCGGCCTGGCGATGCTGGACGGTCGCGACGTTCCCGCCTGTGCGGTCAGCCACGAAAGCGGGCGGATCGGCGATGCCGCCGACATGTGGGAGCACGGCATCATATCGCGCGTGAACAGTGCGGCGGCCAAGCAGGGTGCGCGCACGGGAATGGCGGTGCAGGAGGCCGTCCGCACGCTGGCGCAATAGAGCCTCTCCGTCAGGCGGCCTTCGCCGGTCCGCAAATGTCGCGGACCGACTGCAGGACCGCTTCCGGGTCGAACACGCGGTCGAGCCAGCCTTCCCGGAAGATCTGCACCTTTGCCTTCTCGATTGCGTGCAGCGCGCCATCCGAGAATCGGCCCTCGGGCATGATGTTGAAGGCGATGGCGAGACCGATGTTGAGGTGCCCCAGGACGAAGTCGACGGCGGCCTGCTTGGGCACGCCGCGGCGGGCGGCCTCGTCGGTGGCCTCGCGCACGGCGAGGCACATCGTTATGGCCACGGTTTCCGATAAAGCGGGTTCGAGAATGGCGATCTGCTCGACGGTGCAGCGGTGGGCGCGCATCACCGGCTTGTAGATCGTGCGGGCGACCGACTCGCCGAGGGCGTAGTGCTCCTCCGGCCCCTGCATCAAGGCGCAGACGATGTGCTGCTTTGCCGCGATCCCGCCGAAGAAGTCCTCCCTGGCTTGCGGCGTCGTCTCGTCGTTGAAGATCGGCGGATGGCAGGGATGGGTGACGAAGTAGGTGACGTCCTTTCGGTCCGGCATCTGTCCGGCATGCGGTGCGGCGGCATCCAACACGACCAGCGTAGCCCCGGAGCGGACCTTGCCGATGATGCCATGGGCGATCTGGCCGATGAGCCGGTCGGGCACCGCCAGAACGACCACGTCCGCGCTGGCGAGTGCCTGATCCTGTTCGACGCACTCGGCGCCGACGGCCGAGCGCAGACGGCTGCGTCCTTCCGCGGAAATCTCGACATGAGAGACGTCGAAGGGCGAACCCTGCAGATTCGTCGCCAAGCGCACACCCATCTTGCCGCCGGCACCAAGCAGCGCAAGCTTTGTCAAAGATCCGCCTCCCCCGCTTTACCCCTGGACCAGTCCAGCCGCTCGATACGGCTCCGGTATGCTAGGCGCGGCCGAACCCCTTGGGAAGGCGATAATGCCGGGCTTTCGTGCCCCGTCAGGAAAGCTGGTCCGCCGGCCGGCGTTCTTCCGAGAAACGGCATGTATCCCCGCATCATGCGGCACTCTCCGCTTCTATGGCCATCCAGCAGACCAGCCGTACATCTTCCGGAACCACGGGCGGCAGCGGCGTGGGCGGTTGGAACCGCTCCAATCCCGTCGCCAAAATCCATTCCACCAACCGAACGCTTCGCGCTGTCGCCGGTCCGGTCCGGTCCTGGAACTGCTCACGCAACAATGTCTCTTCGCGCCTGGGCCAAGGTGCCTCCAGAATGTCGAGCGCCTTCGCCAGCCTGTTGCCGACCGTGTCGTGCGGCGGGTGCGCTCGCATGA
>JAFAYM010000100.1 GCA_019240395.1 Acidisphaera sp.
GGGCGGCCGGCGTGGTTTGCCGGCGCCATGGTCGAGACCGAAATCCGCCGCCGCGGCGGTCTCGCGCCGGGCAGCCGCCTGGCCGGGCCGGCGATCGTCGAGGACGCGGGCAGCACCGTGCTGGTGCCGCCGGGCGCGACCGCGCGCGTCGATGCGGCGGGGCTCATTCACATCACATTGGCGGAAGGCGGGAGCGCGGCATGACCGAACCGCGATGGGTGCCCGACACCGCGACCCTGACCATCGGCTGGCGCCGGCTGGTCGCTTTCGTCGACGAAGCGACCACGACCCTGCTGCAGAGCGCCTTCTCGCGCGTGGTGACCGACGCCGGCGATTTCTCGGCGGCACTGTTCGATCGTGCCGGGCGGATGATCGTGCAGCCCTCGCAGGGCCTGCCGGCCTTCATCGGCTGCCTCTGCCTGACGATGGCGGATTTCGTCCGCTCCGTGCCGGCGGCCGCACTGCGCGACGGCGACAGCTACATCCAGAACGATCCCTGGCGCGGCACCGGCCAGATCAATGATCTGACGCTGATCACGCCGCTGTTCCATCGCCGTGCCCTGGTCGGCTTCGCCGCCAACGTCGCCCACGCCTCGGACCTCGGGGGACGCGTGCTCTCCGCCGATTCGACCGACATGTTCGAGGAGGGCCTGCGCCTGCCGCTGATGCGCGCCTTCATCGCGCATCGGCCGAACCCCGACCTGTTCGCGCTGATCCGGCTCAATTCCCGGGTGCCGGATCTGGTGCTCGGCGATCTGCAGGCGCAGCTCGCCGCCAATCGCGTGCTGGGGCGCCGGGTCGGCGAGTTCCTGGCGGAGCAGCCGTCGATGGACTTCCAGGTGCTAGCCGACGCGCTGCTCGATCACGCCGAGGCCGCCATGCGCCTGGCGATCGCCGCCTTGCCCGACGGCAGCTACACGACGGAGGTGTTCACCGACGGCTTCGACGAGGCGGTCCGGCTGGCGGCGCGCGTCGACATCAGAGGCGAGGAGATCTTCGTCGATTATGCCGGAAGCTCGCCGCAATCGGCGCGCGGCATCAATTGCTGCCTGAACTACACGACGGCGGAGACGGTGTTCCCGCTGATCTGCGTGGCGCGGCCGGGCGGGCTGATCAATGGCGGCAGCCTGCGTCCGCTGCACGTGTCGGCACCGCCGGGCTGCGTGCTGAACCCCGCACCGCCGGCGCCGCTCGGTGCGCGCGCGATGACCTCGCAGTTCCTGCAGGCCGTGGTGTTCCGCGCGCTGGGCGGCGTCGTGCCGGACCGCGTGGTGGCGGATTGCGGCACGCCGGCCTGGCTGCCGGTGCTGGCCGGGCGCGACCAGGCGGGCCGGCCGTTCGTCGAAATGATGTTCCTGAACGGCGGATTCGGTGCCGGGCACGACCGCGACGGCATCTCCTGCCTGGGCTGGCCGGCGAGTTTCTCCGGCACGCCCGTCGAGTTCACCGAGAGCGAGAAGCCGATCCTGATCCGCCGCAAGGAACTGCTGCCCGACAGCGGCGGCGCCGGTCGCAGCCGCGGCGGCCTCGGCCAGGTGTTCGAGTGGGAGTCGCGGGCGCGCGAGCCGCTGATCCTGGCGGTGCGCGGCGACCGCATCCACCACCCGCCGCTCGGCATGCACGGCGGCGCTGCCGGATCCTGCGCGCGCCTGCTGCGCAATGGCCAGCCCATCCATTCGAAGCGCACCGTCGCGGTCGAGCCCGGCGATGTCATCCTGCTGGAGACGCCCGGCAGCGGCGGCTTCGGCGATCCGCGCGAACGCTCCGCCGAGGCGCTGGCGCGCGACCTGCGCGACGGCACCGTCACCCCGCATGCCGCGGAGCGGTGCTACGGCCGCGCCGTGCCCGCCGGAGAGGAGGACGCATGAGCCGGCTCGACGATCTGGACGCCGCGCATCTGCTGCATAGCCTCGGCGGCGAGCCGGCCGACCTCGCGATCCTGGCCGAGGGGTCGGGCGCCACCATCGTGGATGTCGCGGGGCGGCGCTATCTCGACGCGGTCTCCGGCGTCTGGAACGCCTGTCTCGGCTACGGCGTGACGGAGCTCGGCGAGGCGGCGGCGGCGCAGTTCGGCCGCCTGGGTTTCGGCAGCACCTATGCCGGCTTCTCCAACCCGCCCGCCATCGAGCTGGCGGCGCGGCTGGCAGCGCTGGCCGGGCGCGGCCTCGCCGCCACCTTCTTCACCGCCAGCGGTGCGGACGCCAACGAGGCGGCGTTCAAGACCGCGCGGTTCTACTGGCGCCGCATGGGTAGGCCGGACAAGGTCAAGGTGCTCTACCTCGAGCACGGCTTCGCCGGCATGACGCTGGCGACGATGAGCGCCTCGGGGATCGCCGGTTTCGCCGAGATGTTCGGGCCGCGCCTGCCGGGCTTCGTGCAGCTGCGCTCGCCCTATCCGTATGGCTGCGATTTCGCGCGCCCCGGAGAGACGCCGGGCATGGCGGCGGCGCGCCTCCTGGAAGAGGCAGTGGCCGCGGAGGACGCCTCGACGGTGGCCGCGCTGATCCTCGAGACGGTGCAGGGCGCCGGCGGGGTGATCGTGCTGCCCGAGGATTTCCTGCGCGAGGCGCGGCGGATCTGCACGCGGCATGGCATCCTGCTCATCGTCGATGAGGTGATCACCGGGTTCGGCCGCACCGGACGCTGGTTCGGCATGCAGCATGTCGCAGATTTCGCGCCTGACATGCTGACCTTCGGCAAGGCGGCGACCGCCGGGCATCTGCCGCTCGGCGGCCTCATGGTGAGCGGGGCCGTGACCGAGGCGATCCGTGCCGGCCGGCCGCGCTGGATGCACTCTTCGACATTCTCCGGCAATCCCGTGTGCTGCGCCGTCGCGCTGAAGGCAATCGAGATCATCGAGCGCGATGGTCTGCTGGCGCGCGTCGAGCGGCTCGGCGGTCTGCTGCGTCAGCGCCTTGCCGAAGCACTCGACCTGTCGTGCGTCGGCGAAGTGCGCGGCCTCGGCCTGATCGTCGGGGTCGAGCTGGTCGCCGACCGCGCGTCGCGTCGCCGGTTCCCCGCCGGGATGGAGGTCGGCGCGCGCGTGCGGCGGGAGGCGCAGGCGCGCGGGGTGCTGGTGCGCAACCGCGAGGATGTGATCAACCTCGCGCCGCCCTATGTCGTCAGCGAGCCGGAGATCGAGCGGATCGCCGCGGTGCTGCGGGAGTCGATCGCGTCGGCGACGCAGCACACCGCCCCTTGACTCATCGGGTCTCGGACGCGGGGGCCCAGACCTCGCCGAGAAATCTCACCCAGTTCTCGCCCATGATCTTCTCGATCAGGCCCCACGGCAGGCGTTTGCGCTCCAGCGCCACGACCAGGTTGCCGTAATCGCCGAGCGTCTCGAGCCCGCCGAGGATCGGGATGCCGCCCATGTCCACCAGCCGGCGGCCGTAGCCCTTGTCGCTGGCGATC
>JAFAYM010000130.1 GCA_019240395.1 Acidisphaera sp.
ACGACCGGGGATATGCAAAGGCCGGTTAGGCGCCGCTCCCGCTCGATTTGAAGGCGCTCGGGAGCGGCGCCGCCTGATTATCCTCACCCCTCGCGTCGGCCGTAGAACGCGGGGGCTCTCACTCTCCTGGTCATGTGCGGGCTCCTGAAGACGGGTCTGTGTAGCGCAAGTCTGGCGGGATCGCCAGACCAAAATGCGCGTCTCGCCATTTTTAAATTGCGCCTGAACCCGAAGGCCCATTATAGAGAGGCAGATGCAACCTGGTGAGCGGGAAGGAGCGCGCCCTTTTATGGCGGAACAGAGCAAGACCGAGAGTGCGGACGCGGCCGCTCCGCAATCTGAAGGCGGGAAGCGCGTATACGAACGCTCCACCATTGAGTTTCCATACAATGACCTGAATGACTCGGTGGAGATCGCGAAGGCGATCCACCAGAACGCCGGCATGTCCTGCGCTTTGGACCAACTCGCGGCCTATTTGCATGTCTCTATGACGGGTGGGGCCTTCAATGGGCGTGTTGCTAACGCTGGCACGTTTCGGGTCGCGAAGCGCAGCGGCGGCATGGTGACGCTTACACCGGTCGGATGTCGTATCGTTGATCCGAGTACCGAGGCCGAGGCGCGAGCTGAGGCTTTTCTATCAGTCCCGCTGTATGCGGCCATTCATGACAAGTACCGGGGCTATACGCTGCCGCCGCCGGCCGCTTTGGAGCGCGAGATGGCGCTTCTTGGAGTTGCGGCAAAGCAAACCGACAAGGCGCGGCAGGCGTTCATGCGATCTGCCCAACAAGCCGGTTTCTTCATCCATGGCGAGGATCGACTGGTCCGACCGTCCTTTACTGCATCTCCTACCACAAAGCCTATTGAACTGCCCCCCGAGCAGCGCGCGGACGAAAAGTCGGGCGGCGGTGGAGGCAAGCCGCCACTTGACCCATTGCTGCGCGGCCTAGTGGATCGCCTTCCGACCGCTGACACAGAGTGGGGGCTCGAAGATCGCGTTAAGTGGCTTCAAACCGCCGCGAACATCTTCGATCTAATCTACAAAGGGGGCGGTGGCATCAAGATTGAGGCCGCAATGGCACATCGATCTCCACGCCCTGAATAAGGGCGCAACTAGGACACCCGCTGGCCGACTTAGGACACCGCGCCCCTAATTAGGACAGCACCAACCAGCCGGGGGCGACGCAGGAGCGAGGCATGCGGGTAGGAGACGCTTCAGCGAAGCGTCTTCGCCATGTAGACGCGGTCGTAACCCTTCTCGCTCACCCGGCCGGTCTCGATGAAGCCGGCACGGGTGTAGAGCGCGACGTTTTCCGTCATCAGCACGTGGGTGTAGAGGCGGATGGTGCGGTGGCCGCGGCGCGCCGCCTCCGCCTCGGTGAAGCGGATCAGCGCGTGGCCGATCCCCCTGCCCTGCGCCGCCGGGGCGACCGCCACATTGTCGAGCAGCAGCCCGTCCGAACTCTCCTCGAGCACCAGCATTCCGACGAGTTGCCCGTCCTGCTCGGCGACCCAGCACTGGCCCTGCGCGATCCGGCGGGGATAGTCGTCGAGCATCGGGCCGGGTGGCTTGCCGAGGCGCGCGATGTAGGGCGTGTAGGCCGCCGCGACGATCGCCGCGACCGCCTCGGCGTCCTCCGCCCGGGCTGGGCGGATCATGCCGCGGCCAGCCACTCCATCGCCGCATCGACGCCGCCGGCGGCATGCGGCACGTTGTTGACCCGCAGGCTCATCTCCACCGCGGCGAGCGTGCCGAGCACCATCGGTTCGTTGAGATCCCCGAGATGGCCGATGCGGAACACCGTCCCGCCGAGCCGGCCCAGGCCGCCGCCGAGCGAGACGTTGTAGCGGTCCAGCGCGGTGCGGCGGATCGCCTCGGCGTCGTGACCCTCGGGCATCAGGACGGCGCTGACGGAATTGGAGACGCGGCCCGGATCGGTGCAGAAAAGCTGCGGCCCGTCATTGCCGCTCCAGGCGCGCACCGCCCGGCGAACCGCCTCGCCGAGGCGGGCGTGGCGGGCGAACACGCGGTCGAGCCCCTCCTCCTCCAGCAGCCGGACGGATTCGTGCAGGCCATAGAACAGCGTGGTCGGCACGGTGCCCATGAAGCTCCGGTGCCGGCGCTCGGTCATCTGCTGCCAGTCGAAATAGTGCCGTGGCAGCCGCGCCTGTGCGTTGGCCTGCAGGCCCTTGGCGGAGACGCCGGTGAAGCTGAAGCCGGTGGGCAGCATCAGCCCCTTCTGGCTGCCGCCGACCACCGCATCGATGCCCCACTCGTCCATGCGGAAATCCATCGAGCCGAGCGAGGAGATGGTGTCCGCGAGCAGCAGCGCGGGATGGCCGGTGTCATCGAGGATGCCGCGGATCTCCTCGAGCGGCAGCACCACCCCGGTGGCGGTCTCGTTGTGCACGCAGCAGACCGCTTTGACCGCGTGCTCGCGATCCTCGCGCAGCGCCGCCGCGACGGCCGGGAAATCGACACCGCGCCGCCAGTCGGCGCCGACCGTCTGCACGGTGAGGCCGTGCTTGCGCGCCATCGCCGACCAGCCCTCGGAGAAATAGCCGGTCTCCAGCATCAGCAGCCGCTCGCCCGGAGAGAACAGGTTGCTCAGGGTGGCCTCCCAGGCGCCGTGGCCGGAGGCGGTGTAGAGGAACACGTCGGCCTCGGTGCGCAGCATCCGCTTCAGCCCGGCGACCGCCTGGTCGTAGATCTCGATGAAGGCGGGATCGTTGAAGTCGACGCTGTAATGCGCCACCGCCAGCAGCACGCTGTCGGGGATGTTGGTCGGCCCCGGGTTGGCGAAGAACTGGCGGCCCGGCTTGCGTTTCATCGGCACGTTCTACTCCCACGGCATTTGCCGGCGGTTAACAGGCAGCGAGTGACGGACTGTGCGGAGACGAGGCGGCTCCATAGCACGCCCAAGACAGGCTGTTGAGCCGGCCGCGAGGCCTTTCCCTGCAAGCCCGCCATGCGAGCCCGCCCGCCCCTGCCGTCAGTGCTCTTAGGCGCGTGCGGTGTCCGGGACCGCGGTGCCGATCCGCGATGACAGGGCCTCGCGTACCCGTCCGCCCGGCAGCGCGCCGGGGAGAGCGGCGGCCTCGCGGGCGGCCGGGACCAGCGCATCGAGGTCGATCCCCGTCGGGATGCCCATCCGTTCGAACATCCAGACGACGTCCTCGGTGGCGACGTTGCCGGTTGCGCCGGGTGCGAAGGGACAGCCGCCGAGCCCGCCGAAGGAGGCGTCGAACACGCGCACGCCCTGACCGAAAGCGGCATGGACATTGGCGAGCCCGAGACCGTAGGTGTCATGGGCGTGGAAGGCCCAGGCCGGGGTTTCGGGGAAACGGTCGCGGGCCGCCGCGAACAGCCCCTTGACGTGGTCCGGCGCGACCCGGCCGGTGGTGTCGCACAGGCAGATCTCGGCGTCCCGCCGCAACGGGATCAGCCGGTCCAGCAGCGCCAAGGCGGCCGCCTCGGGCACCCGGCCGGTGAACGGGCAGTCGAAGGCGGTCGCGATGTCCAGGCGCATGCCGATTTCGGACGGAATGGCGGCGAGGAGATTTTCATATTCCCCGGCGGATTCCAGCGGGTGACGGCGGACGTTGTTGCGGTTGTGCGCTTCCGATACCGACAGCACGAACACCAGGCATTGCGCGCCGGCCTCCACCGCATCCCGGCCGCGCCGCTCGCTCGGCACCAATACCTGCGCGGAGACACCCGGCAGTTGCCGGCACGCCGCGAGCACCTCGCGCGTGTCGCGCATCTGCGGCAATGCCGTGGCACTGACGAAGGAGCCGATTTCGATGCGCCGCAGACCGGCGGCCGCCAGTCTCTCCAGCAGCGCGATCTTCGTCGATGTCGGAATGAACGGTCCGATGCCCTGATAGCCGTCGCGCGGTCCCACTTCGACGATCTCGACCGCCGGCCTCGTTCCACTATCCATCAGATCACTCCCTCCTGCCGCAGTGCTTCGACTTCAGTGCGCTGCATGCCGAGCAATTCGGCCATGACCTCCTCGGTGTGCGCACCGACGGCGGGGCCGGGCCAGCGAACGCTTCCGGGACTCTCCGGCACGTGCGGCACGACGCCGGCATGCAGGACCGGGCGAGCGAATTGCGGGTCATCGACCTCGCGCACCATGCCGCGCGCGCGGAACTGCGGGTCGGCGGCGCATTCGGCGGCGGAGTAGATTTGCGTGCAGGGAATATCCGCCTCGGTGAGCTGCCGGTCCGCCTCGGCGGCGGTGAACCGCCTCGACCACTCCCCGATGATCCGGTCGAGCGGCTCGGCGTTGCGCACCCGCGCCTGGTTGCCCTGAAAGCGCGGGTCGCCGACGATGTCGGGACGGCCGATCAGCCCCGCGAGGCGGGCAAAGAGCGGCTCGGAGTTCGCGGCGATCAGGATCCACTTGCCGTCGGCGCTGGGATAGGCGTTCGACGGTGCCGCGGTCGGAATGCGTGAGCCGACGGGCTGGCGCACCGTTTCCAGCACGCCGTATTCCGGCAGCAGACCCTCCATGAAGCTGAGGATTGAATCGGTCAGCGCGACGTCGAGCGTACGCCCTTGCGCATCGCCGCCGCGCGCCCGGTCGCGCCGCCAGACCGCCGCCATGATGCCGAACGCGGCGTAGAGTCCGGCAAGCGAATCGCCGACGCTGATCCCGACGCGCACCGGCGGCAGCTCGGTCAGCTCGGGCGGATGATTGCAGAGATAGCGCAACCCGCCGATCGCCTCGCCGATGACGCCGAAGGCGGCGCGGTCACGATACGGTCCATCCTGGCCGAAGCCGGAGATGTGCGCGATGACGAGGCCCGGCCGTGCCCCTCTGAGCGCCTCCCGCCCGAGCCCGAACTTGGCGAGCTGCCCGGGCCGGAAATTCTCCACCAGCGCGTCGCAGCTCTGGGTGAGGCGCAGCACGATCTCCACGGCCTTCGGGTGCTTGAGGTTGAGGGTGATCGAGCGTTTGTTGCGGCCATGCATCGACCACCAGACGGATCGGCCGTTCACCTGCTGGCCCCACTGGCGCACCGGATCACCGGCGCCCGGCGGCTCGACCTTGATGACATCGGCGCCGAGGTCGGCGAGCAGGCGCGTGCAGAACGGTGCCGCAACGAAATGGCCGAGCTCGATCACCCGCAGACCGGAGAGCACGCCGTCTTGCGGAAGCTCGGCCCCCGAGGGCACATCCTTGGTGGCTTGGCTCATCTCCCCTCCGGCGCTGTCGGACATCGCGGTCCGGACACTCTGTTGCGAAAATCATCCATGGTCGCGCGACGGCGCGCAAGCCTGGCCCGCGAGGCGCCACGACCTGCACCGATACGGGTGATAATAGCACCAGCCGGCGCGCTCCGGCCCTGGCCGACCGTCAGAAGCGTTGCGCGAGCCCGGCGAGGATGGTGCGCCGCAGGCCGAATTGCGGCGCGCCGACGCCGACACCGGTGCCGTTCCTGATCTCGTACTTGCGGTCGAGCAGGTTGATCACGTCGAGCCGCAGCTGTGTGCCATGCAGAGAGCCGACGTTCAGCGTCTGCACCGCCGAGAGATTGATCGTGTAATAGCCGGGGAGCGCCATCCCGTTCGGCACCGTGGCAGTGCTGGCCCGCAGACCGCTGCCGACGAGCAGGTCGGCGGAAAGCCGGGCGGGGCTCGGCGTTCCCTGGAACAGGGTGTAGGCCGCTCCCCCCGATCCGGTCCACCGCTGATCGTGGTCGAGATGGATGTAGTGCTGGCCGATATAGGCCAGATCCTGCGCGCTGAAGTTGAACTGGGCTGAATCGATGTCTTTGCCGATCGCCCGTGAATAGGCCAGGTTCCCGTAGAGCGACCACGGTCCGTGATCATAGCTCGCGGTACCCTCGACCCCGTCGACCTGGCCCTTTGCATAGTTGAAGGCCGTCAGGATGATCGGCGCGCCGAACTGGCCCTCATCGATCAGGTTCTTCGCCAGCTTGTAATAGGCATCGAGCCCGACCGTCAGCCCCGGCAGCAGTACCTGACTGAGGCCCGCATCGTAGTAATTGTCTCGCTCGGCCCTGACGACGCTGTCCTGGTTCACCGATGGCGCTGCCGTGGTGTTGCTGAACAGCCCGAGCGTCGAGCCGGACACCAGCTCGAAAGGCGGCGGCGTGAAGTAGCGGGAATAGCCGGCGTGAACCGTGGTCGTGCCGGTCGCCTTCCAGACGACGTTGACGCGAGGGCTGATCTGATTCTCATGGGTGAATTCGTCAACGACATCGAAGCGTGCCCCATAGTTCAACGTGAGTCGCGGCAGTAGACGCCATTCGTCCTGAACGTAGAGCCCGTATAAATCTCCGGTTTTCGCCGATCCGTCATAAATCGTCGATGGCACGTCCGAGCGCTGCGCACCCGTGTCATCGGTCAGCAAGACCTGCGATGCGGTGCTGGCGACCGTCCGCTCGCCGGTTACCTGAAAGCCGGCGCGGAGTGTATGCGTGTCGTTGACACGCCAGCTCGCGTCGGCCTGCACGCCGCTCGACCAGACAGAGCGCGCGGCAGTCTGCGAAATGCCGTTGAACAGCAGGTCGCCAAGCGGGTCCGGACTGTAATACAGGCTGGTGTAGCGCGAAAAGGCAGAGATCTGGACATCAAACGCGTCGAGGTGCTTCTGCAGCGACAGGATGCCGAAATCCGCGATCTCGCGCTGGTGCTCGGTCAGGGTCGAGCTGTCAAAACCGCTGATGCCGTTGACCACCAGTCCCAGCGAAGGAGTCTGTCGAGGGTTGTTCGGAATCTGGAATACGTCGTTCGAGACGCCGGCGATGAGGCTGATCCGGGTCGTCGGATCAACGATGCCCGAGACATGCAGCAGGCCGTGATACTGGTTGCTGAGATCGTGAATGGCATTGAAACTGCTTGTAGGATTCTCGATGCCAACCCGCGTATGCAGCCAGTCGCCCGTCACGAAATAGTCGATCGCGCCGGACCGCCCGCCATAAGAGAAGCTCGGCTGGAACAGGTCGCGCGCGCCGCCGTAGATCGAGATTTCGCCACCGGGGTCGGTCGAGCCGGACTTCGTCGTGATGTCCACCACGCCGGCCTGCAGGAAACCATACTGCGCGGGAAGCGATCCGGTGATCAGCGATATCGAGTGGGCGAAGCGCGTCTCCAGGGCCTGGCCGAAAACCGACAATCCCTCCGGCAGCTGCACGCCATCCAGCCGATATTGCAGCTCGTTGTGGTCGCCGCGCACGTGGACCTGGCCGAAGCTGTCCTGGGCCACGCCGGGAGCTTGCAGGAGGACCTGGTTGAGCGGGACATTGTCGCCCTGCGGGATCGCCTCTATCGCCTGGCGGCTGAACTCGTAGCGGGTGGCCCCGAGGCTCGGCTGGATTTCGCTGCGCGCCTGATCGAGCCGCCGGCTGAGGATTTCGACATCGGGCAGCATCAGGTCGAGCCCGCCCGGCGCATCCGTCCCG
Organism: Acidisphaera sp.; assembly: GCA_019240395.1. Classification (GTDB taxonomy): domain Bacteria; phylum Pseudomonadota; class Alphaproteobacteria; order Acetobacterales; family Acetobacteraceae; genus JAFAYA01. Next base: position 7,435 of record JAFAYM010000130.1, read on the forward strand.
TCGACCAGGCGGACCACCGGAGCCTGCTCGGTCTTGCCCCCCTCGACGGCCAGGACGGAACTGGCGACCAGAGCGCCGAGCGTTGATCCGCAGGCCACTCCGAACCAGCATTTCATGGGTTTCCCTTTCGAGCAGCGATCCGGTAGCTTATGTTATAGCGTTGCGTAATGTTATCCTGTAACGTTCAGGGCACACTGTCCAGCCGGCATGGCGCCATGGCGCGCTCGGGGCCGGTTGCCGAGCGGCTCGCCAGCAAGCTCATGCTCGCGGCGTGCCTGCACGTCGCCGTGCTGAGCCTGCTGCTGGCGATCCGACCGCGGGCCGTGCCGAGTCTGACAGCGGTCGAGGCGGTGACGATGATTTTCGCCGGCGATGCCGCCGACGCACCTCCTCCTGCTGCACTTGCTCCCGCAGCGGAGCCGGTACAGCCGGCATTGCCGCAACCGGCGGCGGCGCAGCAGCCCGAAAGCCCGGTGAGTCTGCCGGCACGACCAGCCCAGGGTGCTGAGTCCGTCGCGATGCCGGCGACGCTCGCGCCTAGGGCGTCCTCGCCGGCGATGCCGCCCAGCCGCCGGGCGGCTCCGCGACCGGCTGAATCCCGGCGACCACGCCAGCCCGCTCCACCCCGGTCGCCACCGGAGGATGGATCAGGGCGTCCGTCGGCGCCCTCGACATCGCCTGTTGCAGGCACGGCAGAGAACCGCGCGGCCGCGCCGCAAGCCGCGGCAGCCGCTTCCGTGGACGACGACACGGCATGGCGCGCGGCGCTTTCCGCCTGGCTTCAGGCGCACAAGACCTATCCGCAGGCAGCCCGCCGCAACGGCGAGGAGGGTCGCGCCGTCGTGCGTTTCACGGTGGATCGGGACGGCCGGGTCCTGGATGTGGAGCTGGTGGGCAGCTCCGGATCGCAATCACTGGACGATGCGGCGCAAGCCATGCTGCGGGGCGCCCACCTGCCGCCGCCGGTGCGCCAACTCACGGTGACGGTGCCCGTCCGTTACCGCCTCGAGCCGTGAGCCGCCTCGCCGACCGAACCGGCATCGGCACAAACCGCGCATACCCCGTTCACCTCGACGGTCGAGCCGCTCAACGTGAAACCGAGGCGTCGGGCGGCGCCGACCAGGGCTCGCCCGATCTGCTTGTCCGTCAGTTCCGCCGCCTGCCCGCACCGGTTGCAGATGAGGAACTGCACTGCGTCCTCGGGGCGGTGGCCGTGCGCCTCCTCCGTCGCATGTACGCAGCCGACGAAGGCGGACAGCCGTTCCAGCTTGTGGATCAGCTCCTGCTCCAGCAGGAACTCGAGGGCACGGTAGATGGTCGGCGGCGCCGCCCCTTTGCGCCGCGCACGCAGCCGGTCCAGCAGATCATACGCGCCGACCGGCTTCGGGCTGTCCAGGATCAGTCCCAGCACGTACCTGCGGAGCTCCGTGAGCTGCGCGCCGCGGCGACGGCACAGGCCCTCGGCGCGATCGAGCAGGCGCTCCGTTCCTGACGTGAACTCGCTTCCGGGCACCGAACCTCTCCTGCTCGGACCGCTCGCTACTTCTCCAGCACATAGCTGCCCGGGGCCGGCTCGATCGGCGGGTGCTGGTCGCTGCCGAGCGAGGGCGGCTCGACCTTCTTGCCGGCGTGCTCGGCCAGCCACTTCGTCCAATCCGTCCACCAGCTGCCGTCGTGGCGCATCGCCGCCCGGCGCCACTCCTCGGCGGTCTCGGCCGGTTTCTCGTTGGTCCAGAAGATGCCCTTGCCACCCGGCGGATTGATGATGCCGGCGATATGGCCACTCGATGCCAGCACGTAACGAACGTTGCCGCCGGCAAGCTGAGTGATGCGCCACGCCGAATACCACGGCACGATGTGGTCCTTCTCGGCGCCCACGGCATAGATGTCGAGCGCGATGCGGCCGAGGTCGATCGGCTGGTCTTTCACGACGACGCGCCCGGGATGCATGAGGTTGTTCTCGACATAGGTGTTGCGCAGGTACCAGCTGTGCGCGGCCCGGGCCATGCGCGTGCCGTCGCTGTTCCAGTACAGCAGGTCGAAGGCCGGCGGCTTGTTCCCCATGAGATAGTTGTTGACGACGTTGGCCCAGATCAGGTCGTTGGAGCGCAGCAGATTGAACATATTGGACATCTCGCGGCTGTCGAGATAGCCGCGCTGCATCATCTGCTGCTCGATGAAGTCGATCGCCGGCTCGCCCATGAAGATCGCGGTGTCGCCGACCTTGCTGAAATCCTGCAGCGACACCATGAAAGTCGCGGAATTGAAGCGCTTGTCGCCGCTCGCCGCGAGCCAGGCCAAGGTCATCGCCAGTAGGGTGCCGCCGATGCAATAGCCCATGACGTTCAGCGTCGGGCTGCCGGTGATCTCGCGCACGGCGTCGCTCGCCGCCAGCGGGCCGAGCTCCATGTAGTCCTCGATGGTCGTGCCGTCCATCGAGGCGTCCGGGTTCTTCCAGGACACCATGAAGACCGTGAAACCCTGGGACACGAGGTAGGCCACCATGCTGTTCTTCGGCTGCAGGTCGAGGATGTAGTATTTGTTGATCCACGGCGGCAGGATCAGCAGCGGCACCTGGTGCACCTTCGGGGTCTGCGGCATGTACTGGATCAGCTCGATCAGCTTGTTCCGATAGACCACCTGGCCCGGGGTCAGCGCCAGGTTGCGGCCCGGCGCGAACGCCGTGGCGTCCACCATGCTCAGCCGGCCCTGCTTGATGTCGGCCAGCAGGTTGCGCGCCCCTTCGGCCAGGCTGGCGCCGCCGGTCTCCATCGCCCGCTTCAGCGCCGCCGGATTGGACACCAGCAACAGCGACGGGCTCATCGCGTCGACGAATTGCTGCAGATGGAATCGGATGCGGGTGCGCTCCGCCTCATCCATTCCGGCGATCTCACCCTGCTTGAGCAGCCAGTCCGAGGCGAGCAGGTACATCTCCTTGAGCGTGCGATAGAGCGGATTGTTCTGCCATTCCGGCGCGGCGAAGCGCTTGTCCGCTGAGGCTGCCGGTGTCGCCGAGGCGCCGGCGTCGCCGCCCAGCCAGCGCCGGCTCGCCTCGCTCCAGATGTCGAGGGCGGAGCGCCAGAACTCGGCGTTCATCCTGGCCGCCATGGCCATCGTCGCCGCAGGATCGCTGAGCGAGTGCAGCCAAACCGTGCGCAGCGCGCGGGCGATCTCCGCCCAGTCGATGGGGATCACCTCGTGCAGCGGATTGGCGTTCAGGACCTGATCGAGCGAGTGCAGGACGGGGTCTTTCGCCAGCGTCTCCTGGAGCTGCTTGAGGCTGCCGTCGAACGGCGCGGCGAGGCCGTCGGGTGCGCCCGCCGGCCACCATGGCGACCGCAGCGTGCCGGCCTGCTCTTTTGCCTGATCGGCTTCATGGGTCGACATGGCTGCCTCCTCCGCTCCGGTCCCCGACTTTATGGCCGCTCGCCGCCATGCGATATGGGCTCGCAGGAACTCCAGCAAAGGTTTGCCCGGCAAGGCGACGGGAGTGGCGCCGCAATTCGAGCTGCTGGGACATCGGGGCGCCCGCGGGCTGTTCCCGGAAAACACGCTGGAGGGTTTCCGGGCGGCGATCGCGCTCGGCTTCGATGGCTTCGAGCTCGATGTCGGCCTGACCCGCGACGGCGTGGTCGTCGTGCATCACGATCCCGCCTTGAACCCGGACATCACCCGCACGCCGGACGGCACGTGGCTGCGGTGCCGCAGGCTGCTGAAGGATCTGACGTTCGCCGAGCTGGGCCGTTTCGACGTCGGGCGCATCCGGCCGGGCTGCCGCTACGCCGCTTTGTTCCCGGAGCAACACCCGATGGACGGCGCGCGCATTCCGCGCCTCGCCGATGTGCTGGCGCTCGATACGGGCATTCGCCTCACCATCGAGATGAAGCTGCACCCGGACCGGACCGTCGCCCCGGAGCCCATGGCAGAGGCCGTGGTCGCGGTCGTCGAGGCGGCCGGCGCTGCCGGGCGGGTCACGCTCTCATCGTTCGAGTGGCGCAGCTTGCAGCATCTCGGCCGCATCCGCCCCGGCCTCGCCCGCGCCTGGCTCACTCCGCGCCGCACCCCACGGCGAATGCCGGAAGCAGGCGGCGGCACCTGGTCGCCCGAGCATGGCGGCTTGACGCAGGCGCTGCTCCGGCAAGCCCACGCGCTGAATTTGCGGGTGATTCCGTGGACGGTGAATGATCCGGCCGACATGGCCCGCCTGATCCGATGGGGCGTGGACGGGCTGATCAGCGACCGGCCGGACCTCGCGCAAGCCTAGGGGCTTCGCCCGCAACGCGGCAGCGGCCTTGACCGGCTTGCCCGGCCGGTCGCGCCGATGGCAGGCTTGGGCGATCGCAGGAGGGGGCGATCGCAGGAGGGTACGCTGAAGCATGGGACCCGCTGGGGGCAGAGCCCTCGCCTGGCTTTCTCGGACACCGCCATCCTCGCCGACATGGCGCGCCTGCTCGCCTGCGACACCAGCTTTCCGCCCGGCGACGGCTATGCCGCGTTCGCCGCGCTGCTGCGGCCGGAGCTGGACGCGATGGGCTTTGCCTGCCGTGAGGTGACGGTGCCGGAGGCGCTCTGGGCGGCGCCCGGCGCGCGGGGCGAACGCCTGAACCTGATTGCCGCACGCCGCACCGGCCGCCCGGTCTGCTCGCTCTACTTCCACGTCGACACGGTGCCCCCCGGCGACGGCTGGACGCGCCCGCCGCTGGCCTGCACGCGCGAGGGCGATCGCCTGCACGGCCGGGGTGCGGCCGACATGAAGGGCTGCATCGCCGCCGCGTTCGCCGCCCTGCGCGCCGCGGAGGACTGCGGCATCGCGCTCGCCTACGACCCGGTGCTGCTGTTCTGCACCGACGAGGAGGGCGGGCGCTATCCGGGGATACGCTACCTCGCGGAGCAGGGAATGGTGGAAGGGCACCTGCTCTCATTCAACGGTGGCGCCGCGCCGCGCATCTGGGCAGGCTGCTTCGGCAGCTTCGACCTGCTGGTGCGCGTGCACGGCCGCGCCGCGCATTCCGGCGACCCGGCGGGCGGCGTCAACGCCATCGAGGCGGCGCTGCCGCTCCTCAACGCGCTCGCCCGGCTGCAAGCCGAGGTGCAGACGCGCCGCTCCGCCCTGCCTGCGCCGCCGCATTACGGCCAGGCGCCGCTCACCGCCTTGTTGACCGTCGCCGCGGCGCATGGCGGACAGAAGGGCTCGTCGCTGCCGGCCTGCTTCGAGCTGCTGATCAACCGCCGCTACGCTCCCGAGGAGGATTTTGCCGAGGCGGTGGCCGAACTGGAGAAGACGGTGCGGGAGGCCGTGCAAGGCGGGCCAGCTACCGGGCTGGAAACCCATCTGCTCGGCCATCTCTCCCCGGTCGGCGATCCCGGCGGGCCGCACTGGCCGCGCTGGCAGGCGGCGCTGAGCGCAGGGTTCGGCTTTCCCCCGGAGAGTTTCCGCCGCTGGGGCGCTTCGAGCAGTTCCGACATGGGCTGGGTGCAGGCCGCCGGCATTTCGGAGATCCTGCTCGGCGGCCTGGCGCGCCCGGACAGCGACATTCACGGCGCCGACGAGCACACCACGCTCGCCGATATAAAGGCGCTCGCGCACAGCACGCTTGCCTATCTGGCCGCCGATTTCGCATCCGACCTCATGCCCGAGGAAGCGCCATGATCCACCTTCACCCGACCCGCCGGGGCGTGCTCGCCGCCGGCGCCGCGGCCACGATGCTGCCCTGGGCGGCGCGCGCCCAAACCGCTGCGCCGAAGCGCGGCGGCACGCTGCGCATCTCGGTCGACCAGGCGGTCGGCGTGCTGAACCCGCTGCTGACGCGGGTCAATCCCGAATACCTCGTGGCCGAGCTGCTCTACAGCGGCCTGACCCGGCTGGCGCCGGACATGTCGGCCGAGCCCGATCTCGCGCAATCCTGGGCCGGCAATGCCGAGCTGACGGAATGGATTTTCAAGCTGCGTCCCGGTGTGACCTTCCATGACGGCTCCGCCTGCACCGCCAAGGACGTGGTCGCCAGCTTCACCGCCATTCTCGATCCGAAGACAGCCTCCCCCGGCCGCAACAATGTCGGGCCGGTGGCGCAGGTGACGGCGGTCGACGACACGACGGTGCGCTTCACGCTCAAGGCCGCCTTCGCCGATCTTCCGGTGACGCTCGCCTACACCAACGCCAAGATCGTGCCCGCGGCGCTGGTTGCGAGCGGCCTCGAGCGGCTGTCGCGCAGCGCCGTCGGCACCGGACCGTTCAAGCTGGTATCCTACGAGCCCGACCGGCAGGTGGTGGTCGCGCGCAACGATGCCTTCTATGACCCGGCGCGCCCCTATGTCGATCGCGTCGAGGTGGTGGTCTATCCCGATGCCACGGCGGAAGCCTCCGCGCTGATCTCCGGTGACACCGACCTGATGTCCGCGGCCGCGGCGTCCGAGTTCGCCCGTCTGTCGTCGTCGGACGGCGTGACGGCGCTGCGCGTGCCGTCCGGGCAATTCCTCAACATCAACATGGGATGCGACAAGAAGCCGTTCAGCGATGTGCGCCTGCGCCAGGCGCTGGCGCTGACCGTCGATCGCGAGGCGATGGTCGGCTTCGTCGCCCAAGGCTACGGCACGCCCGGCAACGACACGCCGATCAACCCGGCCTACCGCTTCTACGAGGCGCTGCCGTTGCGTCCTGCGCAGATCGCGCAGGCGAAGACGCTGCTCGCCCAGGCCGGATTTCCCGACGGCATCGACCTGACGCTGGTCGCCTCCGACACGCCCGCCACCCGCACGCAGCTGGGCATCGCCGTGCGGGAGATGGCCAAGCCCGCCGGCTTTCGCATCGACGTGCAGACGATGCCGCACGCCACCTACCTCGACCAGGTCTGGAAGAAGGGTTCGTTCTACGTCGGCTTCTACAACATGCAGGCGACGGCGGACGCGATCTTCTCGTTGCTCTACACCTCCGATGCCGCATGGAACGAGACGCGGTGGAATTTCCCCGAGTTCGACAGGCTGGTGGACGAGGCCCGGGTCACCACCGACGAGGCGAAGCGCCGGACACTGTACGGCCAAGCGCAGACGCTGATGCACGACCAGGTGCCGTCAGTCATCCCGGTGTTTTTCGACTTGCTGGCGGCGCAGCGGAGCTACGTCCAGGGCTACAAGCTGCATCCGCGCGGCGCGGTGTTCCGCCTCGACTGGGTCTGGCTCGGGACCGGCGCGCCGAAGCGTTCCTGACGGCATGTCGGCCTCCTGGCTGATCCGGCGCATCCTGCTGATCGCCTACACGCTGCTGGTCGTCTCTCTGCTGGTCTTCGGCATCACCCAGGTGCTGCCCGCCGATGCGGCGGTGATGCTGCTGGGCGAGAATGCGACACCGGCGGCGCTCGCCGCGGTGCGCGCGAAGCTCGGCCTCGGCGACCCGGCGTGGCTGCAGTACTGGCACTGGCTGGCGGCGCTGCTGCGCGGCGATTTCGGCATGTCGATGCGCACCGGCCAGCCGGTCGGACCGACGATGCTGGTGGCCTTGTCGCGCTCCCTGCTGCTCGCCGCACTGGCGCTGGCGCTGATGCTGGTTTTCGCCGTGCCGCTCGGCCTGGCGGCGGCGCTGCGCCGGGGGAAGCCGATCGACCTGGCGGCCGGCATCGTCTCCTATCTCGGCGTGTCGTTGCCGGAATTCGTCACCGCCACGCTCCTTCTGCTGCTGCTGGCGGATCGTCTGCATTGGCTGCCCGCCACCGGCTACGTGCCGTTGACCGACAACCCCGTGGATGGGCTCCGCCATCTCGGCCTGCCCGTGCTGACCGTCTCGCTGGTGCTGATCGCGCATGTCTCGCGCATGGTACGCTCCGAGACTATCGATGTGCTGCACAGCGACTACATCCGCGCGGCGCGGCTGAAGGGGCTTTCGCCACGCCGCGTGCTGTTCGGCCATGCCGTGCGCAACGCGCTGCTGCCGGTGATCACCATCGTGGCGCTGGATGTCGGCTACCTCCTCGGCGGCATCATCGTCGTCGAGGAGATCTTCGCCATTCCCGGCATCGGCCGGCAGCTCATCGTCGCCATCGAATCGCGTGATCTCCCGGCCATCCAGGCCGGGGCACTGATCATGGCGGCGACCTACGCCATCGCCAATTTCCTGGCCGACATCGCCTACGCCCTGCTCGACAAGCGCATCCGCTATGACTGACGTGGTTTTCCGCCTGCTGCGCACGCCGCAGGGTGCGATGGGCCTCGTCATCCTCGTGCTCATCGCCGCGATCTGCGCGATCGGCCCCGACATCGCGCCGGTGGACCCGGAAAAGATCGACTTCCTCGGCCGCTTCCGCGTGCCCGGGGCGGCGCATCCGTTCGGCGCCGACCAGCTCGGCCGGGACGTGCTCAGCCGGCTGCTTGCCGGGGCGCGCACCACGGTGCCGATGGCGGTGGCGGCCACTCTGCTCGGCACGCTCTCCGGCGCCGTCATCGGCACCGTCTCGGCCTATCTCGGCGGGCGCTGGGACGAGGCGATCATGCGCACGATCGACGCCGTCATGGCGATCCCCGGGCTGCTGATGGCGCTTCTCGTGGTGAACACGCTCGGCAAGGGCAGCCTCAACGCGACTCTCGCCATCGCCGTCGCTTTCGCCCCGGGCATGGCGCGGGTGACGCGCAGCGTTTCCCTGGCCGCGCGCCGACAGGACTATGTGAGTGCGGCGATCGCCCGCGGCGAGGGCGGCGCCTGGATCGTGTTTCGCGAGATGCTGCCGAACGTCGTGGCGCCCGTGGTCATCGAGACGACGATCCGCGTCGCCTTCGCGGTGGCGTTGTTCGCGACCCTCTCCTTCCTCGGGCTCGGCGCGCAGCCGCCGGCCTCGGATTGGGGATTGATGGTGGCGGAAGCGCGGCCCTTTCTGCACCAGGCGCCGTGGATGCTGGTGGCGCCCGGAGCGGCGATCGCGCTGACCGCCATCGGCTTCAACCTGCTCGGCGATGGGCTGCGCGACGCGCTGAACCCGCGCGACGAGCGATGATCCCGATCCTCGACATCGACGGCTACACGCTGGAATACCGGACCCGCGCCGGCGCCGTGCGTGTGCTGGACGAGGTCTCGCTGCAGATCGCGCCGGGCCAGGTGCTCGGCCTCGTGGGTGAATCCGGCTCCGGCAAGAGCTCGCTCGCCTGGGCGGTGATGCGCCATCTCCCGGGCAACGCGCAGGAGCTGTCCGGCGCGATCCGCCTCGACGGGGAGGACCTCCGAAGCATGGGGGCCAGGCAGCTGGAAGCGGTGCGCGGCCGGCGCATCGGCATGGTGTTCCAGGACCCTGCGACCTCGCTCAACCCCACCCTTTCGCTCGGCCGGCAGGTGGCGGAGGTGCTGGCGCGCCATCGCGGCATGAGCGCAGCCGCGGCGTGGCAGGCGGGCATCGAGGCGCTGCGCCACGTCGATCTGCGCGATCCCGCGGCGCTGATGCGGCGCTACCCGCACGAGGTCTCCGGCGGCGAGAAGCAGCGCGTGATCATCGCGACGGCCTTCGCCTGCCGGCCCGAGCTGATCATCTTCGACGAGCCGACCACGGCGCTCGATGTGATCACCGGCGCCCGCATCCTGGAATTGTTCCGGCGGCTGCGCGAGGAGACCGGGGTGGCCGGGCTCTATATCTCCCACGATCTCGCTCTGGTGTCGCGGGTCGCCGAGCGCGTCGCCGTGATCCGCCGCGGCCAGGTCGTCGAGCAGGCCGATGCGCGCCGCATCTTTCGCGCCCCGACGCACGACTACACGCGCGCGCTGGTGCAGGCCGTGCCGCGCCCGGAGCGCCGCCTGGTGACCGACGGGCCGGGCGGACCAACCGTTCTGGCGGCGCGCGGCCTCGGCGTGGCCTATGGCCGAGCGCGGCTGTTCGGCGGCAAGCCGGTGATGGGGGCGCGCGGCGTCGACCTCGAGCTGCGCCGCGGCGAGATCCTGGGCGTGGTCGGCGAGTCCGGCTCGGGCAAGTCGACCCTGGCGCGGGCGTTTTCCGGCCTGGCGCGGTTCACCGGCGCGGTGGTGTTCGAAGGCCGTGCGCTGGCCTCGCCGCGGCAGATGGATCGCGCCTACCGCCGCGCCGTGCAGATCGTCTTTCAGCACCCCGACGCCTCGCTCAACCCGCGGCACCGCGTCGGCGCGCTGCTGGCCCGGCCGCTGCGGCTCTACGGCGGCGCGATGGCGGAGCTGCCACGGCTGCTCGAGCAGGTGCGTCTGCCACCCGACTACGCCAGGCGCTATCCGCATCAGCTCTCGGGCGGCGAGAAGCAGCGCGTCGCCATCGCCCGCGCCTTTGCCGCGAAACCGGCGCTGGTGATCTGCGACGAGATCACCGCGCCGCTGGACGTCTCCGTGCAGGCCGCCGTGGTGGAGCTGCTGCTCGAGCTGCGCCGCCGGCACGGCACCGCCTATCTCTTCATCACCCACGACCTGAGCCTGGTGCGCCAGATCGCCCACCGCATCGCCGTCATGCGCCGGGGCGAGCTGGTCGATCTGCTGTCGGTCGATGCGCTGGGCAGCGAGGCCGTGCATCCCTACACCCGCGAGCTGATCGCGGCGTCGCCAACCCCTGTCGGCTGAGAGGATTTTCCATGACCCAAGAGGACCTGCTGGCCCGCATCGACGAGAAGGCCTGCCTCGCGTTCCTGAGCGGGATGGTGCAGCACAAGAGCTACAGCCAGACCGAGGGCGAACGGCAGCTCGCCGCCTTCATGGCCGAGCAGATGCAGGCACTCGGCCTGGAGGCCGAATTGCGGCCGCTCGGCGAGGGTGATCGCGTCAACGCCGTCGGCCGGCTGCGCGGCGTAAGCGGCGGCAAAAGCCTGCTGTTCAACGGCCACGTCGACACGAATCCCGTGTCGGAGGGATGGACGGTCGATCCCTGGGCGGGGAAGGTCGACGACCGCTTCATCTACGGCATCGGCGTCTCCAACATGAAGGCCGGCGACGCCGCCTATTTCTGCGCGGTGCGCACCCTGGTGGAGGCCGGGGTGAAGCTGCGCGGCGACGTCATTCTCACATTCGTCGTCGGTGAGCTGCAGGGCGGGGTGGGCACCTTGGCGCTGCTGCGCGACGGGCTGCGTGCCGACTACTTCGTCAACTCCGAGCCGACCGATCTGCAGGCGCTGACCATGCATGCCGCGGCCTTCGTCTTCACCATCGAGCTGGTCGGCAACACGCGCCATCTCTCCAACCGCGAGGCGGCGGTGGACGCCATCGCCGCGGCCTGCGACCTGATCCCGCGCCTGAACGCCATGACCTTCGCCGGCGCGGCCTCGCCCGAGCACGCGCGCATCAACCGGGTGCATGTCGGCGTGGTGCATGGTGCGCTCGGCCGCGAGCTGCAGGAATGGCGGCCGCCGCAGGTGGCGGATTTCGTGCGCCTCAAGGGCTCCGGGCGTTACGCTCCCGGCCAGACCGAGCAGGGCGCGCTGGCCGATCTGCGCGCCGCGCTGGACGCGCTGGAGCAGCGCTTTCCCGGATTGCGGGCGACGCTCACGCCCGAGCATCTGTCGGGCCGCCCCGTCATGCCGTCCTTCGAGGTGGCGAAGGACAGCCGGATCGTCCGGGCGATCAACCAAGCCTATCGCGCGGTGCGCCACCATGACCAGCCGACCGGCGCCATCACGCCGCCGGGCTATTACGGCACGGATGCCGGCCATCTCTACCGTGTCGCCGGCATGGAGGGCGTGGTGTGCGGCCCCGGCGGCCGCTACAACACCATGCCGGACGAGCGGGTGGACATCGCCGACTTTCTCGACATGGTCCGCATCTATCTGCTGACCATCATCGACATCTGCGAGCTCGCCTGAGCGGCCTTTATACCAACGGTCATAAAAGCGGAAGCGTTGGAGGAGTCAACGCTTCCGCCGGCTGGTATCACTCCGCGGCGGCGAGGCCGGGGCGATACTCGAAGCGCGTTCCCGCGGCGTGCCCGGCCTCATAGGCGCCGGTCATGACGGAACGCCCAGACGCCCGGTTGCGGGCGCGGAAATGCAGCCCGAGCCTGGCGAGGTCTTCCTCGATGACGGCGCTCTTGATGGGCACGAGGTCGCGGCCGGAGGAAGCCAGGGCCGCGTCGCGCTCCTTTCGCAATTCCTGCAGCTTGCCCGCGATCCCGCGCGCGAGTCCGATCTGGAAGGAGTTCGTGGCGCTCCGGCGCTCGCCCGATCCGAGTTCCAGGTAGAACTCGTTGCGGGCGAACCGGGCGGTTTCCGTGGTGAATGCGCGCTCGACCAGGTCGTAGAGATAGTGCGCTGCCGTAACGTCGGCCCGCAGGCCGAAGAAGACGTGCCGGATCGGTGCCGAGCCGCTCTGCTGGCTCCAGGTGCGGCAATCGAAGAACGCCGCAATCACCGGCACGCATTCGTCGATCGGCCGCAGGCGGCGGCGGTCAGTGTCGATGCCGATGCCCAGGCAGGTCTGCCGGCGCAGCTCGATCTCGCTCAGCGACAATCCGTAGCGGTCGAGCAGCTCGGCGACCTTCTCGGCGGCCGCGAGCGCTTCCTCCTCTGTGCATCCCTGCTCGACGGTCTTTGCCCGGAGTCCTTGGATGCGCTGCACCAGCCGTTCGAGGTTGCCGTTGCCGTCACCGGCCGATGCGGCCGGCCGGCTCCGCCGGACCAGCTCCTCGAACAGCGATCGGGCTCCCGGCGGCATGCGGTGGCTGGCGATGGCATCGGCCAGGGCGGCGGAAACTCCTTGCAGCGAGAGACCGGCGATGCCGTTGGCCTGGCGAAGCTGGATCGTCTCGATCTGGATGGCAGCGATCCGGGCGTAGGCGTCCGCCAAGCCGCCATGACGCTGTTCGCGGGCGGCGGCGGAACCGCCGAGGGCTGCGACCAGGCTGTCCAGATGCGTCAGGTCGCGCACGCGCTGAATCGCCGCGGGGTCGGGCGCGACATCCGCGCCCTGCCTCGCCCAAGCCTGGACCAGCCCGTCGAGCGTACCTTCGTCCGGATCGAGGCCCGGATCGTCCGGGCCGCTCGCGTCATCGAGCGGGCGGTTCAGCCCGACGAGCTCGGGACCACCATGACGGATCAGCTGACGATAGACCGCCTCGGCGCAGCGTTGCGCGTTGGTCAGGCCCTTGCCGTCCGGGCGCATGAAGCTCCGCGCCACGGCGAGGGCCGCCTCGTCGAGCGGGGTGGCCGGCCCGACCAGCGCGTAGCTGCCCTCGCCGAGCGGTGCCGTCCGCCCGACCAGGCTCACGCCCATGCAGGGCGGGGGGATGTCCTCATCGATGACCCGAAGGGTTTCACCGGATGCCAGATCCCGGAAGCGGAGCGTGCTTTGATCCTGCCGCTCTTCGATGCGCATCACTCGCCAGCGCGCCTGGCGCAGCGCCGCCACCGCCGCCGCTTCGTCCCGATCCGCCGGCTTGCGGTGGCGGGCCATGCGGTCGATGGCCGTCGCACCGCTCGGCGATGGCATGAACAGGGCGAGATCGGAGGCAAGCCCGACCGCGTCGGCCAGCCGGCGTGCTTCGCGCTGCGCATCGTCGGACAGGTCGACGTGCATCCGCCAGCGCTCGACGGTCTCGACGATACGGCTCTGCGCGACGTATTGCAGCGCGTCCACGAAAAGCCCGGTCAGCAACACGCACAGTCTCTTCTCGTCCGCCGCCCTTTTCTTGTCCGCCATCGTGCTCTTCGCTCCGTCTGCTGCACAGCATACACGCGAGCCGCGCCGATTCGGCGAAGGGGCCCATCAGGGTGATGCGGTCTGAGATCGCTGACCCCAGCGGCGCCCCGTGCTTCGGCGTAGGTGGCAGAGCGCCTCGCCTTCCTGCCGTTGCCGTAACCCGGTAATCTGCCGCGGCGGGGAAACGGAGGACGGAATGTTCGACACCATCATCGTCGGCGGCGGCTCCGCCGGCTCGGTGCTGGCGAACCGGCTGTCGGCGCGCAGCGCGCACAAGGTGCTGCTGTGCGAAGCGGGGCAGGACACGCCGGAGGGCCGCATCCCCCCGGAGATCCTCGACAGCTATCCCGGCACCGTCTATTTCGACCCGCGCTTCCATTGGACCGACCTCAAGGTGCACACCCAGGTGGTGCGCCACAACGAGCCGGAAAAGCGTCCGCCGCTGCGCCGCTACGAGCAGGCCCGCGTGCTCGGCGGCGGCTCCTCGATAAACGGCCAGCTGGCGAACCGCGGCGCGCCGACGGATTACGACGAATGGCAGGCCCGCGGCGCCGAGGGCTGGGACTGGAACTCCGTCCTGCCGTATTTCCTCAGGGTCGAGCGGGACATGGATTTCGACGGGCCGTATCACGGCCGCGACGGTCGCATTCCGATCCGCCGCATTTTCCCCGATGGCTGGCACCGGCATTCGACCGCCGCGGCGCAGGCCTTCGAAGCCGCCGGCCTTCCCTTCATCGCCGACCAGAACGCCGAATACACCGACGGCTATTTCCCGATAACCATTTCCAACCTCTACGAGCGCCGGGTGTCCGCCGCGATCGGCTATCTCGACCCGGCGACGCGACGGCGCGGGAATCTGACGATCTCGACCGACACCCAGGTCAAGGCGCTGCTGTTCGAGAATGCCAGCTGCGTCGGGGTGAAGGCGCAGGTGGCGGGCCGCGAGACGGAGTTTCGTGCCCGCGAAGTGATCGTCTGCTGCGGCGCCATCCATTCCCCGGCGCAGCTGATGCGCGCCGGCGTAGGGCCGGCGGCGCATCTGCGCGAGCTGGGCATTCCGGTGATCGCCAACGTTCCCGGTGTCGGGCAGGGATTGATGGATCATCCCTCGATATCGCTGTCCGCCTTCATCAAGCCGCACGCTCGGATGAACGGCGGCACGCGGCGGCATATCGTGGTCGGGCTGCGCTATTCCTCCGGCCAGTTCGACGCACCGGCCGGCGACATGTTCGTGGTCTGCCTCGACAAATCCGCCTGGCATGCCGTCGGCCAGCAGATCGGCTCCCTGCTGCTCTGCGTGTACAAGACGTTCTCCGAGTCCGGACAGGTGCGGCTGGCGTCGGCCGACTGGCGGCGCGAGCCGATCGTCGAGTTCAACCTGCTCTCCGACCGTCGCGATCTCGAGCGTCTGATGGACGGCTTCCGGCGGCTCGGCGCGATGCATGCCACGCCGGCGCTGCGCGCGGTGACCAGCGATCCGTTTCCCGCGACCTACAGCGACCGGGTGCGCAAGGTGGGCGTGGTCAATGCCAAGAACCGCTGGATTACCGCGGCGTTCAGCCGGTTGCTGGATGGTCCGGCGGCGCTGCGCCGCTATCTCATCGACAATGTCGTTGTCGAGGGTTTCCGGTTCGACGAGGTGATGCAGGACGACGAGAAGCTGGAGGCATTCATCCGCCAGGCGGCGATCGGCGTGTGGCACGCTTCGTGCACCTGCCGCATGGGGGCGGAGAGCGATCCGATGGCGGTGACCGATTCCGCCGGCCGGGTGCGCGGCGTCGGCGGCCTGCGGGTGGTCGATGCCTCGCTGTTTCCGGTCGTGCCTTGCGCCAACACGAATGTTCCCACCATGATGACGGCGGAGAAAATCGCTGATGCCATTCTTGCGGAGTAGGGCCCCCGACGCCATTCACCTCAGCGCGGCTTGCGGCCGATGATCCGCACCGCGGACCAGTACCGCGACAGCATCCGCGACGGCCGCCGGGTCTGGATCAACGGCGAGCGCGTCGCCGACGTCACCCGCCACCCGATGTTCCGTCCGCTCGTCGACATCCGTGCCCGCATCTATGAAATGCAGCACCTGCCGGAAACCCGCGAGGTCATGACCTGGCGCGACGAGACCGGCGACGAGCAGGCGGTCGGCGTCAAGCTGCCCTACACGCAGGCGGATTGGCACGCCAAGCGCGCCGCCACCGACGCCGTGCTCGAGGATATCGGCGGCGTGGTCACCCGCGTGGGCGACGAGACGGTCGGCGAGATGTGGTCACTGTTCGACGGCCAGGACGTGCTCAATGAAGTCGATCCGCAATTCTCGGCGAATATCCGCACCCATATCGAGCGCGTGGTGCGCACCGATCCGTTCCATGTCTCGGCGAACACCGATCCGAAGGGTGACCGCTCGCTGCGCCCGCAGGATCAGGACCCGGACATGCTGCTGCACGTGGTGCGCGAGACGGACGCCGGCATCGTCGTGCGCGGCGCCAAATACGAGACCGCCGCGGCCTATGCCAATCAGGCCTTCACCAAGCCCACCATCGCCAACTGGGGAAACGCCGAGCTCTCCGACTACGCCGTCGGCTTCATCTGCGATCTCGGCAGTCCCAACCTGAAATTCATCTGCCGCACCGGCTTCGCCGGGCGCGCCCCGGCAGAGGACTATCCGCTGGCCAACCGGTTCGACGAGGTCGATACGCTGCTGATCTTCGACGACGTGCTGATCCCGTGGGAGAACGTGCTGTTCTACCGCCACACCCGGGCCGCAACGTTCATCCGTGCCACGCTGCACCGCTACAGCGCCTTCGCCTTCGTGCAGCGCAACCTCAAGGTCGCCGACATGATGATCGGCGCGGCCCTGTTCAATGCCCGTCAGACCGGGCTCGACAAGCAGCAGGCGGTGCAGGAGAAACTCGCCCAGCTCGCCTGCTATCGCGAGGGGATCAATGCCCACCTGACCGCCGCGATCGCCACCGCCGAGCGCAGCCCGGCCGGCCTGCTGATGCCGAACCAGTCGCTGCTCTTCACTGGCCGCGTCTTCGCCTGTTCGCAACTACACGCCATGATGCACATCGCCCGCGAGCTGGTCGGCGGCCAGATCTGCGTCACTCCGGATGCCGCCGCATTCCGCGACGCGGAGACCGCACCGTGGCTGGAGAAGTTCTACTCCATCAACGAGCGCTGGCGGTCGGAGGACCGGCGGCGGCTGCTCGCCTTCGCGCGCGACCTGCTGAACTCCGACTATGCCGGGCACCGGCTGACGTTCCAGTTGTTCGCGCAATCGCCGCCTTTTGCGCATCTCGCGGCGGTTTACCGCAATTTCGATTGGGATGAACCGCTGCGGTTTGTTGCGAAGTCAGCACAACTATCAGAGCAAGTCAGGAAGTAAGGCCAGGGCTTCGCCCCAAATGCTGAAGTGTGAGACCCGCTGGGGGTAGCCCCCAGACCCCATGACTCAAGCGAGAGCGCTTGACCGGGCGTTGGCGCTTGCGGCGGTCGAGGCGGGGGCGCGGCGCTACTTCGCTGATCGCCGCGCCCGGGTCGAGCCTTTCGTCGATGCGCATTTCTCGCTGCGCGGCACGCTGGCGCTGCACCGGGCGGCACTCGGCTGGGACATCGCCAAAGCGCCGCTGAACCTCTCGCTCGCGGCGCCGCAGATCGTCATGCAGCTCGGCGCCAAGCTGGCCGACAGGCTCGGCGCGCCGCGGATGGGCGGAGCGCTGCGCCGCTCCATCCTGCTGCCCACGGCTGTGGCGCGGGAGGTCGAGTGGCTGGTGCACACCGAGTTGCTGGAACTGCCCTTCCGCCAGAAGCGGCGCCAGAGCCGACGCGACGCCCTGGCCGAGACGATCCTTGCCGAACCGATCGTCGCACAGGCGCTGGAGGCAGCGCTCCTCGACATCGCTCGGCACGGCGAGGATCCCGTCTTCCGCGAGCGGCTTTCGCGGGCGATGGGCGAGTATGGCATGAGCCGCGCCGCCGCCGCGGAGATCACGACGGGGCTGCTCAGCCTGGGCGCCGGCGCCGTGGCGTTCAACAAGCTGACGCCGGGCGCGGTTTCTCTGGGCCCGACGCTGGCCGGGATCATGGCGCAGCAGGCGGCGGTCGCGTCATTTCCGCTGGGCGGCTGGCTGGGCGGCGTCTGGTACGGCCTGTTCCCGGTGGCACCGTCCCTGGGAATGCTGACGACGACGACGGGAGGGCTGATGCTGGCCTCCGCAAGCCTCGCGGCTTTCGCCGGTGTGTTGTCCGACCCGATGCAGCGCGCGCTCGGCCTGCACCGTGCCAGGCTGCTGCGCATGATCGGCGCCCTGGAACGCCAGTTCTTCGACACGGCCACCCCGGGCTTTTCCGTGCACGACCACTATCTCGCCCGCATGCTCGACGTTTTCGACCTGGTCAGCGGCCTGATCCGCCTGACGCGCAGCTGAGTAACGCACTGCTCTTGCCGTGGACCCGGCGGGCCATCAAGAGAGCCGCCGTGCATCCACTATCCGGAAGAGGGTGTCGAGACGGTCGATATCGACGTGCATGCGACGGTTGAACCGGTTCGCTTCGTCCGCGTCGTCGATCTGCCGCAGTGAAGCATGGCGTGGGTGAGTCCCAGCTTCGCCGACAGACGCCAGAAGAACGGCCGTGTCTCCGGATCCGGCATGAACTCGATGACCTTGGCATCTCCTGCGCAGAAAACCAGGTTGCTCAGTCCTGCGCCATGCGGGGCAATCACGAATTCCGCACGACGAAAAAGCGCGATCTGCTCCTCGAAGCTCAGTTTTTCGAGGCTGTACGGGGTGAAGCCCCAGGAAGCGACCTTCTCTTCGACCTGCTCGCTGTTGATGATTCCCCGGCTGCCGCCGCGAAGCGATCCCGGTCAGGCTGATAGCGCTCCAGGACTACGCGCATACGGGATGAGCAGCAGCACGGGAACCACATTCAGCAGCGCCGCCGCGAGCAAGGTCAGCAGCGTGCCGGTCGGCCCGAATGCGCCGAGCAGCAGCGCGCCGATCGTCGGCGAGGCCGCTTGCGCCAGCAGCGCCGGCAGGGCGAGCCGGCCGAGCAGCGCCCCGTAGCCGGCACGGCCGTAGAGGGCGAGCGGCAGTGTTCCCCGGGCGATCGATCGGATCCCCCCGCCCGCGCCGTAGAGCACGATGCCGGCAACCACGAGCCCGGGCCCGAGCAGCAGCATGGCCAGCCCGACCGCAACCAGGATCAGCGCGGCCAGCATGATCCAGACGGGATGGCTGCGCCGTCCGACGGCGAATTCGACCAGCCGGGCGCCGACCTGCGACGGGCCCAGAAGAGCGCCGACGCCGACCGCGGCGGCGAGGCTGAAGCCGCGCGCCTGCAGGACAGCCAGCAGCTCGACCGAGACCACCGTCATCACCATGGCCGCCAGGGTCAGGGCGATCGCGACGCGCCAGAAGACCACCGGGCCGGGGCCCGGAGGCCCGGGCTCGCCGACCGCCGGCACTTGCGCGCCGAGAGGCGGTTCGCGCGGCAGGCCGAACAGATAGAGCGGC
Source organism: Acidisphaera sp. (assembly GCA_019240395.1). GTDB lineage: Bacteria > Pseudomonadota > Alphaproteobacteria > Acetobacterales > Acetobacteraceae > JAFAYA01. The sequence goes on from JAFAYM010000130.1 coordinate 26,560, forward strand.
AGCGCCAGGCCGAGCTGAATTGCGGCATAGCCGAAGCAGGCACCGCGCCAGCCCACGCGGTCCAGCAGCAGGGCGCTGAGCGGCCAGCAGACGGTGCTGGCGAAGCCGCCGAACAGCGTCACGCCGGTGATCGCCGAACGCGCCTCCTCGCCATAGAGGCGGCCGAGTGTCGCGAACGCGGGATCGTACAGCCCGGCGCCCATGCCGAGGCCGAGCACCGCCCAGGCCGCGGCATAGAGCTCCGGGCCCGGGGCCAGTGCCAGGCCGAGCAGCCCGAGACCCATCAGAACAGCGCTCGCCGCCAGCACCGGGCGGCCGCCGACCCGATCGACGGTCCGCCCGACGCGCGGCGAGACCACGCCGGAGACCAGCAAGCCCAGCGAGAGGCCGCCCATCACCCAGCCGGCGGGCCATCCCGTCGCCTTCCGGATCGGCTCGGCCAGCACCGCCAGCAGGTAGTAGGACGATCCCCAGGCGAGGATCTGCGTGACGCCGAGCAGGCAGACCACCGCCCAGCGTGGCCGGGAGCCGGCCGTCAACGAGCAGGACGCGACGCGGCCGCGCCGAGGAGCTCGGCGAAGGCGGCGTTGAACGCATCGGCCGCCTCATAGGCTACCCAGTGGCCGGCGCCGGGCAGGATGCGGATCGCCACCTCGGGGTGCAGCGCGCGCAGCACCGCGACCCGCGCCTCGATATGCGGCCAGGAGACCGCGTCGCGCTCGCCCCAGATCGCCGCGAGCCGCGCGCGCACATGGCGCAAGGCGTCGCGCAGCGATCCGCTCTCGGCCAGGCCGCGGCTCCTCACCCGGGCATGGCGGGTATTCCAGTCCTGGATGCGCAGCGCCTGCGCGTCGATCTTCGCGGGGTCGGCGAACATCAGGCTTGCCAAATTGGCGCGGTGTGCCGCCTCGCGCGCTGCCCCGGTCTTCTCGCGCACGCTTTGCAGCGGCGTCGGGCTGCGCGGCAGGCCGAGCGCCCCGGCGCCGACCAGGGTCAGAGAGCGCACCAGGGCCGGCCGCAGCGCCGCCAGGTGTCCGGCGATGATCGAGCCGAAGGAGAAGCCGGCGAGATCGCAGGCGCCGGCCTCGCCGAGCAGGTCGGCCAGCCCGCCGGCGACGATCGCGGCGATGCTCTCGGGGCTCCAGGGCGACGGCGGCGAGGCGGAGTCGCCGAGGCCAGGCAGGTCGGGCGCCAGCACGCGACGCGTCCGCGCCAGCACCGGGATGTTGCGCATCCAGTGACGCCAGGAGCCGCTGCCGCCGTGCAGCAGCACCAGCGGCGGACCGGCGCCCCAGGCGCGCCAGACCATGACGCCATCGCCGCACGGCGTTTCACTCCGCACGGCGGCGGCGTCCAGGGTTGCCGGCTCGAGCAAAGAGGAACTCCGGGGAGTGAAGCGCTGCGCCGTGCGCGAGTATGCAGAAGCCGCCGGAAAATCGGCAATCCGGATGCGAGGAGCGGCTTGCCAGCATCGGTTCTGGGCTGGTAACGACTGCGGCGTTCGCATTCCCGCATGTCCCTTCGCGCCCGTGCCACGAACCGCCGGGCCAGCTGTCGCACGCCGTCGGCTCACCCCCGTTCCGTAGGAAACGCCGCATGTCCTGGCTCACTCTCGAGCAAGCCGACACGATCATCCGTGCCGCGCTGGCGAAAGGTCACGACCTTGCGCTGGCGCCGCTCACCGTGGTGGTGCTCGACCCGGGCGGGCATCCGATCGCCCTGCAGCGGGAGGATCGCTCGGGCATCCTGCGCGTCGAGATCGCCACCGGCAAAGCCTGGGGGGCGCTGGGCATGGGATTCGGGTCGCGCGAAATGGCGGCGCGTGCAGCGGCGAATCCCGCCTTCGTCGGCGCGCTCGCGGTCGCCAGCCAGGGCCGCGTGGTGCCGGTCCCGGGCGGCGTGCTGGTCGAGGACGCCGCCGGCGCCCTGCTCGGCGCGGTCGGGATCTCCGGCGACACCTCCGACAATGACGAGACCTGCGCGGTGGCCGGCATCGAGGCCGCGGCATTGCGGGCACGTACCGGGAGCTGAGCCGCGGCTGCCCGGGTGCGGGGGGCGAAATGGATCGGTGGAGGGCGAGGTGAGCGGAACGGAACGGACCGCCCGGATGATGACGTGGGCCGTCCAGACGCGGGCCTGGCTCGTCCTGCCCGCGACCCTGCTCGGCGCCGTCATCGGCGGCCTGGTGCTGAACGCGTTCCGCTATCACTGGGCGGTTGCCGGTCTGTGCGGCGCGGTGATCGGCGGCTGCATTGCGTGCTTTCTCCTGCAGGCACCTGCCAGACGCCGATCGCGGGGGCATCGGGACGTGTTGCAGACCGTGCTGTTCTTCTCGGCTGTGGCAGCCCTCGGCACGATCGCCACTGCGATGTGGTCGTACCGCCAGCCCTGGAGCGTGAGCGCCCAGCCGTTTCAGCAGAGCTTTGGCGGCTATGTGCTCGTCACGCTGTCTGCCGCTACCGCCGGCGCTTGCCTGGGCTTCCTGTTCGGCGTGCCCCGCAGCCGGCCGGCCGGCGTCGCGCCCCTCGGTCTTCCCGGCGGTCTGCCGCCCCAGGGCCTCGGCCAGCCGGCGTACGGCCCATCCGCCGCTGGTCGACCCGCCCCGCATGCCGCCGTTGACGAGGGGCCGGGCGACGATGATTCAGCAGCGGCAGCAGCGGGCGGAGCGGCGGCGCAGGGCGCAGAGGCCGGCGCAGAGGCTGGCGGGGTGCAACCCGCGGAGGCCGCTGCCGGCGCCGCCGCTGCTCGGGCAGGCGCTCAGGCCGGCACGCAAGCCGGGGCGGGGGCGCCGGCGGCGGCGGCAGCCGGTGCCGCGGCCGGCGCCGCGGCCGGGGCCGCCGGGGCCATCCAGGCCGAACACGCCCGCCTCGGCATCAACAGCAACCTCGAGGACATCTCGGACTGGCTGACCAAGACCTTGATCGGCGCCGGGTTGACTCAAGTGACGTCGATCCCGGGTTTTCTGCGCAGCATCGGCGACTCCTTCAAGGAGGACCCCCGCCCGGTCGTCGTCGCCTCGCTGATGGTGTTCGGAATCGGCGCCGGGTTCCTCGGCGGCTACATCTTCACCCGCATCGCCGTCACCCGGGCGTTCGAGCGGGCAGCAGATGACGATGACTCGCCGCCGTCAGGCGACGACCCTCCGACCCATCCGGCATCGTGAGCGTGATTCAGACCTGCGGTGATTCCACCTTCGGTCATCACGCTCTAGCGCCTCGGCGCGAAGCTCGGTCGGACCAGACCCATGCCATCCCGTTCCAGGCAGCGCCTGTTCTTCACCATCCTCTGTCTGGTCTGGGGCAGCACCTGGCTCGCCCTGAAGGTGGGCGTGACGGCGGTTCCGCCCGGCTTTTTCTCCGGCACAAGATGGACGGCGGCCGGACTGATCCTGCTGGTCTGGCATGCCGCGACAGGACGGCCGGTCCGCGTCGGTGCCCATCTCTTCGGCAGGCTCGCCCTGCTCGGCTTTCTCATGGTTACCCTCAATTCGGGGATCCAGCTCTACGGGCTGCGCTACATCGGCAGCGGACTGGCCGCCGTGATCAGCTCCGCGCTGACGCCGCTGTCGCTGCTCGCGTTCAGCGTGGCGGTGGGGCAGGAAGCGTTCCGGGCCAGCCAGCTCGGCGCGATCGGACTGGGCGTTGCCGGCATCCTGGTACTGTTCGGGCCGGCGGCGGCCAACGGCACGATGGGCAGCGCGGCCCTGCTCGGAGCCCTGGCGTTGGGGGTCGGCTGTCTCGCCTATTCCGCCGGGTCGGTCATGGCGCGGCCGCTGATGCGCACCTTGCCCCCGGCGCTGCTGGCGGCGACCTCCAACCTGATCGGCGGCGCGATCCTGCTCGTCCTCTCGCTGCTGTTCGAGCCGGGAGCCCGGGAGGCCGCCAGCGGCGCCTGGGGCGAGGCGGCCTGGGCCGCCTGGCTGTTCCTGCTGCTGCCCGGCTCGCTCGGCGCGACGATCATCTATTTCCTGCTGGTGCGCGATTGGGGGGCGAGCCGCGCCGGCACCTACGCCTTCGTCTCGCCGGTGATCTCGGTGCTGCTGGGCATCGCGGTGTTCGGCGAGCGGGTGCAGGTCACCGACGCCGTCGGCATGGTGCTGATGCTGGCCGCCGCCGGCCTGGTGCTGCGGCCGGGACGATCGTGAGCCGGCAGGCGCAGCTTGCGGGAATGCTCCGCCGCCCGGCATGCTCGGCGGCATGTCGCGCATCCCCGAGCTCACGGTCGCGGTCGGTGGGCTCGGCGCCATCGGTCGGAAGGTGGCGCAGGCCCTGGATGACGGACTGCCCGGGCTGCGGCTCGTCGCCGTGTCCGCGCGCGACCAGGCGCGGGCGCGTGACACCGTCGCCTTGTTCCGCTCCGCCGTCGCCGTCGCACCCCTGAAGGAACTGGCCGGGCTCGCCGATGTGATCGTGGAATGCGCCCCGGCGGCGGTCTTCCTTGAGGTCGCCGAGCCGGCCCTGCGAGCCGGCAGGACGCTCATGGCGATCAGCGTCGGCGCCTTGCTGACCCACGGCCACCTCGCCGCACTGGCTCGGGAAAGCGGCGGGCGGATCATTGTGCCGACCGGGGCGCTGCTCGGTCTCGATGCGGTGCAGGCCGCGGCGGAGGGCACCGTTTCGGTGGCCCGCATGGTGACCCGCAAGCCGCCGGCCGGTCTGCAAGGCGCCCCCTATCTCGTGGAGAACGGCATCGACCTGACGGGTCTGCAGGCGCCCCGCAAGGTCTTCGAGGGAACGGCGCGGCAGGCGGTCCGCGGCTTTCCCGCCAATGTCAACGTCGTGGCGGCGCTCAGCCTGGCCGGCATCGGTCCGGATCGCACGACCATCGAGATCTGGGCCGACCCCGCCATCGACCGCAACCAGCACGCCATCCTCATCGAGAGCGACAGCGCCCGGCTCGAGATGTCGATCAGCGGCGTCCCGAGCGAAGCCAACCCGCGCACCGGCAGGATCACGCCGCAAAGCGTGATCGCCGCGCTGCGCAAGCTGCGCAGCCCTCTGTGTATCGGCACCTAGCGGCCAACCTGGCGCTTGCTACCCGGTAGGCACATGCCCTTGCCCGTGCGGCCCTCGTTGCGAAACCTCGGGACGATCTGCGGCCTGCTGCTGGTGATCGGGCTTGCACGCGACGGGCAGGCGAGCGGCCGGACGGAGCCGCTGCAACCTGTCTTCGAGGAAACGGCCTGCGATCTTCCCAGTATTTCGCCGGCTGTACGTCCGCGCCTGCGCTGCGGCAGCGTCAGCGTCCCGCGAAGTTACGCGAACCCCGGTGCAGGCCAGTTCAAGCTGGCGGTTGTCGTCATCAGGAGCGCTCAGCAGCCCGCCTTCTCGGATCCCGTCGTTTACATCAGCGGCGGCCCAGGTGGTCCCCTCACCATCTACGCCGACCATCAGGCCCGGACCCCCTACGCCCCAAGCCGCGACCTCATTCTCGTGGATCAACGGGGAACCGGCCGATCGGAGCCAAAGCTCTGCCCTAAGCTCGATGGCGCGCTTCTCGATGCCGCCCTCGCCGTCGCCACGGACCCGAGCGCCGATGCCTTGGCCAAGCGTCGGGCCGTCTTTGCGGCGTGCCGCGCCGAGGCGACCTCGCGCGGCTTTGAAATGAGGGACTTCGGCACCAGCGTCACCGTTGCCGATTTCGAGTGGGTCCGGCGGGCGCTTGGGGTCGAACGCTGGAATGTCTACGGCGAGTCCTACGGCACGACCGTTGCCATGACCCTGCTCGCGCTGCATCCCGACACGGTGCGCTCTGCCGTGCTCGATTCAATCTATCCGCCGGACCCGAGGCCGATGCACTCGACCAACGTCGCCGACGCGCTCGATACGTTCTTCTTGTATTGCTCCGGCGACCAGGCCTGTGCCGCCATGTATCCCAACCTAGCGGCCACCTATCGAGAGACAGTGTCCGGGCTCGCTCGCGCGCCGCTGATCGTCAACGTGCCAACGGAGATGCATCGTCCCAATGATCGGGTGCGCCTCACGTCGACCCTGTTCGAGGCTCTGATCAGCCGTCTCATCTACTATCCCTCCGCCTATCCGAGCCTGCCACGCCTGATCGCGACAGTGCATGACCGCGACAACCAGGGGCTCGGAACGGTTCTTGCGTCGGCGCGCGCGGCCGTGGCGGCGGAGGTGGACCCCGCGACGAACCTTGCCGTCGAATGCCGCGATCGTCCGCATTATCGCCACCCGCTTCCGGCCGGTGCGAGCGTGCTCGACCGCTTGCAGCCCTACGATCGGTGCGACGATTGGTCGGAAGTCGGACCCGCGCCGCTTGTGCCGGTCGGCACCGCTGTGCCGACGCTGGTGCTGGCGGGAGAGTTCGACCCCGTCACGCGGCCATCCCTCAGCCAGCATGTGGCGGCACTGATCGGTCCCAATGCGCGCTGGGTCGAGTTTCCCCGTATCGGTCATAACGTCAGGGCGTTCAGCCCGTGCGGCGCCGAAATCGCCGCAGACTTCATCGACAACCCCGGGGAGCCACACGACACCTCGTGCGCCGGTCGCGCCGCGCCCATCCGTTTTCTTCCAAAACAGCAGACACCCTAGAGCATGTTCGCACGAGGCGAACCTGCTCAACCCCATATTTCGCGAGCAATTTCATCGGCCTGGAATCGCAAAGCGATTCCAGGCCGATCTTGCTTTAAGCATTCCGGTGTCGCGCGACTGGGATTAGAGCCAGAACGGGCGCGTCAGCACAGTCGCACTTTGACGTAGCTGCCCGGTGCGTCCTCGATCGGCTTGAGCTTGCCCTCGCCGGGCTGGCGCGCCGCGACCTGGGTCTTTGAGAGGCCGGTTATCCAGCGCTGCCAGTCCGGCCACCAGGACCCCGCCATCTCGGTGCCGCCGGCGAGCCACTCCTCGGGGCTGTCCGGCAGCTCGGGGTTGATCCAGTGGCTGTATTTACCGCCCTCCGGCGGGTTCACCACGCCGGCGATGTGGCCC
>JAFAYM010000206.1 GCA_019240395.1 Acidisphaera sp.
AAGTAAGAAAGTTTCCGCCGGCGCTTTCCAGCCAGCGTCTCAGGCTGCCGGCATAGCTTACCGGGGCGGCAAGATCATAGGTCGGCGTTTCGTCGATCTGCCAGAGCTGCACGCCGATATGCGCCACCACGGTGGCCGCGACCTGCCCGGGCTGCATGGCGCGGGGGTGCAGATCGAGCGGAACGCCGCGGCTCAGGACCTCGCGGGCCCAGGGGCCGGACACGCGGAGCACGATACGCGATCCCGAAAGGTCGATCAGCCTGGCCCCCGGCAGTGCCGTCAGTCCCGCGGTCCCGCCGACCGCCAGGAACTGATCCGGCGCCGACCACAGCAGGGCAAGGTCGTCGCCGCCCACCCATCGCCCCGGTCCCGGCAGCGCCAGGCCGCACCGGGCTTGCACCGCCTCCCCCAGTGCGGCGGCCCCACCCCGCCCTGCGGCAATGGACAGCAGGCCCAGCCCCATTCTCGGCCGGACAGTGGCGGCGATCGAGCGGATTTCGATCGTGCTAGACACGCAGGCGCGCCCCCTCGGGATCGTACTGGCAAGCCGCCATCACCTCCACCTCGATGTCCTCGCCGCGCAGCGGATCGGCGGCCCGCACACGCTCCCCGATCCGCGCCGTGCCGCCGGCCAGGAATCCCAGGCCGATCCAGTGGCGGAGGATCGGCGAGTAGGCGACGGAACTCATCCAGCCCTGGTCGTTGGCCACCGTCGCCGCTGCCCCGAGGGGCAGGAAATGCGCTCCGGACCGCAGCCGTCGCGCCGCGTCGACCGGGCGGAAGCCCACCAGCATCGGCCGGTCCGCAGCCAGCAGCGCCGGACGCTGCGCCAGGACGCGGCCGATGAAATCCTTGCGCCGGGACATCATGCGCTCCAGGCCGAGATCGCGCGCCGTCGTCTGGCCGTTCAGCTCGCCGCCCGCGGGATGCCCCTTCTCGATGCGCAGGATGGAGAGCGCCTCGAGACCGTACGGCAGGATGCCGAACGGCGCCCCCGCCCGCATGATCACCCGAATGGCGGCGTCGCCGTGATCGGCGGGCACCGCGATCTCGTAGGCCAGCTCGCCGGAAAAGGAAATCCGGAACAGGCGCGCCGCGACCCCGCCCAGCACCGGGAACGTGCCGACAGCCATGAAGGGGAAAGCCTGGTTCGACAGATCCGCCCCGGCCTCCAGGGTCGCCTGCAGCACCTCGCGCGCCCGCGGGCCGGCCACCGAGAACTGCGCCCACCGATCGCTGACCGAGACGAAATGCACGTCGAGTTCCGGCCACAGCACCTGGTGGCAGAACTCCATGTGGCTCAGCACCGGACCGGCATTGGCGGTCGTGGTGGTGATGACGAAGCGATCCGCCTCCAGCCGCGCCACCGTGCCGTCATCGAACACCAGCCCGTCCTCGCGCAGCATCACGCCGTAGCGGGCGCGGCCGACCGGCAGGGTGGAGAAGGTATTGATGTAGAGCCGATCGAGGAAGCCGCCGGCATCGGGACCGACCAGCTCGATCTTGCCGAGCGTGGACACGTCGCAGACGCCGACCGCCTGGCGCACCGCCAGCGCCTCGCGGCTCGCGGCCTGCAGCCAGTCGGCATCGGAGGGACGGGCGAAATGCGAGGCGCGCAGCCAGGCGCCGGCCTCGTTGAACACGGCGCCCTGCTCGATGGCCCAGTCATGCGCCGGCGTCAGGCGGGTCGGGCGGTAGTCGCGGCCGCGGTGATGGCCGGCCAAGGCGCCGATGGCGACCGGCACATAGGGCGGCCGCAGCCGGGTGGTGCCGGTCCGCTCGACGCCCTGCCCGGTCAGCGCCGCCATGACCGCGATGCCGTTGACATTGGCGGTGCGCCCCTGGTCGGTGGCCATGCCGAGCGTGGTGTACCGCTTGAGATGCTCGATCGAGCGAAACCCCTCGCGATGCGCGACGGCGATGTCGGAGGTGGTGACGTCGTTCTGGAAATCGACGAAGGCTTTCCCCCGGGCTTTCGGGCAGGCCCAGAGCGGGGAGGCCGCGCCGTCGCCCGGTTCGGCCTGCGGCATCGGCGGCGCCGCTCCATCGAAGCCGCAGGCGGCCGCCGCCTCGGCGCCGGCATTCGCCCCATCCGCCAGCGCCGCGGGCAGCGCGTAGTGCGCACGCGCGGCGCCGGCGACGGCCATGCCGGGGGGCAGGTCGGACGGGATGAAGGCCGAGGCAGCTCCATCCCATTGCGGCTTGCCCCCGAGATGGGTGGTCAGGGCCAGCGCCGGGTTCCATCCCCCCGCCATGGCCAGCAGGTCGGCACGGACCAGATGCGGCGCGCCCGCGGCGTCGATCACCCGCACCGCGCCGAGGACGGCGGCACCCCGGGCGGCGGCGATCTGGCCCCCCGCGAAGAGTCGCGCGCCGGTCTGCGCCGCCAGCCGGGCCAGCGGCACCGGTACGTCGCGGCGCCGGTCCACCACCGCCGCGACTGGGATGCCGGCGCGGGCGCAATCAGCGACGGTCCGCCAGCCCTCGTCGCCGGAGGTGGCGACCACGGCGCGGCGCCACGGCGCGACGGCGAAGCGGTTGAGGTAGGCGCGGACAGCGCCGGCGAGCATCACCCCGGGCCGGTCGTTGCCGGCGAAGACCAGCGGCCGCTCGGTCGCCCCGGCGGCCAGCACCGCCCGCCGCGCGACGATGCGCCAGTAGCGCTGGCGCGGCTCGTGCGGGCCGGGTTCCGGCCGATGGTCGGCAACGCGCTCCAGCGCGCCATAGGTGCCGCAATCATAGACGCCGAACACGGCGGTCCGGCGCAATACCCGCACCTCGGGCAGCGCCGCGAGTTCCGCCGCCGCCGCCGCCGCCCAGTCCGGCCCCGGCAAGCCGTCGACCCGCGCCGCCTCGGCCAGCAGCCGGCCGCCGAGCCGCCAATCCTCGTCGCACAGCACGACGCGCGCGCCCCGCCGCCCCGCCGCCAGCGCCGCGGCGAGGCCGGCGGCACCGCCGCCGATCACCAGCACGTCGCAGAACAGATGCGCCCGCTCGTAATGGTCGGGGTCATCGAGACCGGAAGCGCGCCCGAGCCCGGCGGCGCGGCGGATCAGCGGCTCGTAGACCTTCTCCCAGAAGGCCGCGGGCCACATGAAGGTCTTGTAGTAGAAGCCGGCGCTGAGCAGCGGCGAGAGCACGTTGCCCGCCGCCATCACGTCGAAGCTCAGGGAGGGGAAACGGTTCTGGCTGCTCGCCTGCAGGCCGCCGTAGAGCTCGACGATCGTGGCCGGGGTGTTCGGCTCCCGCCGGGCGCCGTCGCGCAGCTCGACCAGCGCGTTCGGCTCCTCCGATCCCGCCGCCAGCAGGCCGCGGGGCCGGTGATACTTGAAGGAGCGGCCGACCAGGCGCACGCCGTTGGCGAGCAGGGCGGCGGCCAGGCTGTCGCCGGCGTATCCGGCGTAGCTGCGTCCGTCGAAACTGAAGGCGAGCGGCGCGCCGCGATCCACCAGGCCGCCCGTGCGCAGGCGACAGGGCTGGCTCAGCGGAGCCGTGAAGCCGCCGAGGAATGGGCTCATGCGGTTCCTCGGGCGGCAACGTCCCGTGCCGCCGCGATGGCGTGACTGCGCGTGTCGCGCGTCACCTCCAGCCAGCGGCGGCAGCCATGGACGTGCTGCCACAGCTCGCGATGCGGGCCGGCGGGGTTGTCTCTGAGGTAGACGTAGTCGTGCCACGCCTCGAGCGGCGCGTCCGCGTCGGGGCGGCGCGGATCGGCGGCGCCGTAATAGGCAAATTCCTCGTGGCCGCGCTCGCCGCAATGGGGACAGGGAATGCGCACGCCGTCTAACGACCGTTTGAGAATGCGCTACGGCGAGTCAGCTGGCGTGGCTTTCGAGAACCGGAGCGGAGCGGCCTTTTGCGGCCGTGAGCACCGGAAGCGCAGAAAGCCGCGTCAGATGGCCGCCGTAGTAGCATTGTCAAACGGTCTCTCTCAGTGCTTGTTCGGGTAGGGGCCGGCGCCCTTTTCGTCGATCAGCGCACCGGAGGCGAAGCGGTCCAGCCGCATCGCCGCGTTGAGCGGATGCGCCTCGTCCTTGGCCATCGTCCAGGCGAAGCACCAGCCGGAGGCGGGGGTCGCCTTGAAGCCGCCATAGCACCAGCCGGTGTTGAGATAGAGCCCCTCGATGGGCGAGCGGTCGATGATCGGCGAGCCGTCCATCGACATGTCCATGATGCCGCCCCAGGAGCGCAGCACGCGCAGCCGCCCGGCGAGCGGCAGCAGCGCCATGAACGCCTCCATGACGTCCTCGACCAGCGGCAGCCCGCCGCGCTGGGCGTATGAGTTGTAGCCGTCGATGTCCCCGCCGAACACCAGGCCGCCCTTGTCGGACTGGCTGATGTAGAAATGCCCGGCGCCGAAGGTGATGACGCAATCGATCAGCGGCTTGATCGCCTCGGAAACGAAGGCCTGCAGCACGTGGCTCTCGATGGGCAGCCGCATCCCGGCCATCCCTGCGAGGCGGGAGGAATTGCCGGCCACCGCCAGCCCGACCTTGCCGGCGCCGATGAAGCCGCGCGTGGTTTCCACGCCCATGACCCGGCCGTTGGAGACGCGGATGCCGGTGACCTCGCAGTTCTGCACGATATCGACGCCCCGGCGGTCGGCGGCGCGGGCGAAGCCCCAGACCACCGCGTCGTGCCGCGCGGTGCCGCCGCGGCGCTGCAGCAGGCCGCCCTTGATGGGGAAGCGGGCGTTGTCGAAATCGAGATAGGGCACCATCGCCCGCACCCCGTCCGCGTCGAGCAGCTCGGCATCGACGCCGTGCAGCCGCATGGCGTTGCCGCGACGCGCCGCGGCGTCGCGTGCGGCGTCGCTGTTGACCAGGTTCAGCACGCCGCGCTGGCTGACCATGGCGTTGTAGTTCAGGTCCTGCTCCAGCCCCTCCCAGAGCTTCATGGAGTGCTCGTAGAACGCCTCGTTGCCGGGCAGCAGGTAGTTGGAGCGGATGATGGTGGTGTTGCGCCCGGCATTGCCCGAGCCGATCCAGCCCTTTTCCAGCACGGCGACGTTGGTGATGCCGTGCTCGCGCGCGAGGTAGTAGGCGGTGGCGAGCCCATGCCCGCCGCCGCCGACGACCAGAGCGTCGTATTCGGCTTTCGGCTCCGGGTCCCGCCAGGCCGGCGTCCAGCCGGTCTGGCCGCGCAGCGCCTCGGCCGCGAGGCGGAGGAAGGAATAGGTCATCGTCTGGTCCTGTCACCCGGGCGGTTGCCGATCCCGGCGCTCATGCCGGCCGGAGACTATCGAACCCCCGCCGCTTCGGCCACCCGCCTACGTCGGGCGTTCGCCCTTGAATTTCGCCGCGTCACCTGTCTGCTTTCGAGCGACAGCTGACGTGGTGAGGCATGAGCGCCCAAGTAGCGGACCTGCTCCTTGACCTCATGAAAGGCGTTGCCTTAAAATCCGTTACGATATACGATCCGAAGTTGACACGCATGCGGCTTGCGGGGTGGCTGTTACAGCATTGAGTGTGTGACCGTAGGTACTGAATTCGGGCGTAGCCGGACGGAATGGTTGCACTGCAGTTTCGATCGAAATACTCGGTAACGTGACTTTTTGATCAGTGTGCTGAAGCTGACTGCTCGAAGTTTTCGCTGTGCTGCGCGCTACGGAGCGAATTGGTCTGAGCTGAGTCGCGGGCCGGGGAGAAATGACCTCAAGTCAAACGTTTGCAGCAGCTGCTTGTAGCTGGATTGATCCAGCGACTGGCTTGCCAGAGGTTGACGTCGTTCCAATCACGGCGGAATCGGTTTCCCGTTCATTCCTAGTGGGCAACCGAGGTTATCGGTTCTGCAATTTCATGGAGGTCTGGTTTCAAGCGTACCCCGGCAGGGCTGGAGTAAACGGGCGCGGGTTCATGCCGAGTAGTGGCATGTATCGGGGTCCATCCTACGCTAGGATTCCATCTCATGCTTTTCTGACACAGACCGCCATATTCGATGAGCCGAATGCCGTCCGATTTACACAGGTTGTTGGCGCTCGAACAGTCAGCCCGGAAGTAGTCGGAACGGGCGGCGGCATACTTGTGGGTGCGGTTGCCGGTGGTGTCGTCGGTTCGGTGGTGCCGTTGATTGGGACAGCATTAGGCGTGTTTACTGGCAGCGCACTTGGCCTTTTCACAGGAGAAATCGTCGGTCACCAAGCGCTTGGTTTCCCGCCAATCTGGTCTAAGATCCAGATGCGTATTTATAAGGACGGCCGTACGGAGGCACAGTTGCTTCAGTATAGTTTGTTCCCAAGTCTGACTTTTTACAAGCAAGTGGTCGGTCCACGAGGAGACATGGACTCCTTCGAAAGGGTCAATCAGGTCAGTGGAGAAAAATATTATAACGCTCTTAAAACGATTCAGTTGCCGGACTGGAAGAAACGCGGATGGGGATGTTTGCAGCAGATGTCAGTCCCAGGACCAAGCGGGGGAAATCCATGGGGGACAGCCAGGGGTGTTACAGGAGGCCGGGAGATTTTGCCGAGCCGTTGAGCCCTTATCACGATCGTGATAAATCGGTGTCTGCCGCGCGGTCGCACGATCATCAAGCTCCTGAATAGGACTTCCGAGAGCTGGAAGGGCGGTGCGCGAGCCGACCCTACCGTCGCCTCGATCGCCTGGGCGCAGGCGGGAGCGGCAATCCATCCGGGGCCGGTCCGCCTGATCATCCTGCCGCAGGCGATCAGCGATGCTGCCGCCCGGCATTGCCCGAGCCGATCCAGCCCTTTTCCAGCACCGCGACATTGGTGATGCCGTGCTCGCGCGCGAGGTAGTAGGCGGTGGCGAGGCCATGGCCGCCGCCGCCGACGACCAGGACGTCGTAGTCGGGCTTCGGCTCCGGGTTCCGCCAGGCCGGCGTCCAGCCGGTCTGGCCACGCAGCGCCTCGGCGGCGAGGCGGAGGAAGGAATAGGTCATCGTCTGGTCCTGTCGCCCGGGCGGTTGCCGATCCCCGCGCTCATGCCGGCCGGAGACTATCGAACCCCCGCCGCTTCGGCCACCCGCCTGGGCAGACCAAACGTCTTGAATTTCGCCACGTCACCTGCCATCTTGAAGGCGACAGCTGACGTGGTGGTGTCGTGAGTGCCCAACTGGAGGCCGAGGCATCGCCAGGTGCGGTGGAGCTGCAGCGGGTAGCCGCCCTATTGGGCGGTGACCGGGTCCTCCGGCATCGGCTGCGGGGCCCGCACGATGCCCATGAAATGATTTTACAGGGCCTGCCGGGGAAGGCGGTGACCCATCTCGTCGCCAATGTCGGTCTCAGGATGGACGCCGCGATGGAGAAGGCGCTCGGCATGAGCCTGCGGACGTACCAGCGGCACAAGGAGGCTCCGGTGAAGCTGCTCAGCCCGGAGCAGAGTGGGCGAGCCTGGAAGTTCGCGGAGATTTTCGCCCAGGCAATGGCAGTTTTCGGATCGGACGATGCCGCCAGGCGATGGCTGGACCGGCCGGCGCTCGGGTTGGACGGGCGGCGCCCCATCGATCTGCTGGCGACACCCGCGGGCATCCAGCTGGTGGAAAGCCTCCTGACCCGGCTTGAGTACGGCGTCTACACTTGACCCCGCTTCCTGCCGCCCTCGGCGGCAGAGATCTCGTAGCGTGGCGACTGGACCAGGCAATCCATCGCCAGACTTGGGACAGTGGTGAAGGCGCCTATCGCGCAGGAGGGCGCTGGAACAGTCGTGGCGTCCGGGCAGTTTATTGCTCCATTGACCCCGCCACCGCCATTCTCGAACTGGCGGCGCACGCCGGGTTCGAGGTGCTGGACACGGTTCCGCACGTCCTGACGGCGATGACCGTAATCGATTTCTCCGACATTCAGGTCATCGAGGCGAGCAGTATCCCGAATGCGAACTGGCTGTATCCCGGGACGCCGAGCGCTGGACAGCAAGGTTTCGGGGATGCCTTGCTGGAACGGCACAAATTCGTGCTGATCCCGAGTGCGGTCTCGACTCACAGCTGGAACCTGATGTTCGTCGGCGCCTTCGCCTCGGGCTTCTATTCCCTGAGGTTGCAGGAGAAGTTTGCCCTGGACACGCGGCTCCATCCGCCCGCACCTTCTTGAGTCATGGGGTCTGGGGACGACGGTCCCCAGCGGGGATGAGGGGCAGAGCCCCTCACCTTCCTTCCTTCCGTCCGCCTTCCCTGGAGCCATTTCCCCGCATGAAACGCATCCTCCCTCTCCTCGTGCTCCTGGCCACTCTCTGCCTGTCCGTCACGGCGGCGCGGGCGGAGGACACGCTGGCGGCGGTGAAGCAGAAGGGCGTGCTGGTGGTCGGCGTGAAGAACGACTACCGGCCGTGGGGCTTCATCGATCCCTCCGGCCAGATCGTCGGCCTGGAGATCGACCTGGCGCGCGAAATCGCCGACCGGATCGGCGTCAAGCTGGAGCTCGTCCCGGTCACCGCGGTGAACCGGATGGAGTTTCTCCGCCAGGGCCGGATCGACCTGATCATTGCGACGCTCGGCGACACGCCGGAGCGGCGCAAGGTCATCGGCATGATCGAGCCCAACTATTTCGCCGGCGCCAGCAACGTGCTGGCGCCGAAATCCGCCGGCCTGAAATCCTGGGCCGATCTGAAGGGGAAAAAGCTCTGCGCCGTGCAGGGCGCCTACTACAACCGGCGGGTGGCGCAGCTGTATCAGCCCGACATGGTGGTTTTTCCTGCGGTGCCGGATGGGATGAATGCGCTGGCGGCAGGCAACTGCGTCGGCTTCCTGTTCGACGACACGCTGATCGAGTCCACACTGGCCGGCGGCGATCCGAAATGGCGGGACTACGATATGCCGCTGCCGTCCGAGGACCCGCAGCTCTGGGCGATGGGCGTGCGGCTGGAAGACGTGAACGCGCCGTTCGGCAAGCTGCTCAGCGAGATGAGCACGGAGTGGCTGAAGAGCGGGCACATCCTCGATCTCGAGAAGAAGTGGGGCATCAAGCCGAGCCCGTATCTGCAGGAGATGCGTGACAAGCTGGCGGCGAAGTAAGGCGTGGGCGGACCGATCGCCGGCCTCTTTCGCTGGCTGAACGACGTCCACGGGCTGAACTTTTCCGTCTTCACCGACGCCTATGATGCGCATCGCTTCCTGATCGGCCTGCGCACGACGATCGGGTTGTCGCTGTCCTGCATGGTCTTCTCCATTATCCTCGGCCTGCTCGGGGCGTGGCTGTTGTCGGGCCCTTCCCGGCTGGCGCGCGCGGCGGTGCGCTTCTATGTGCAGGCGTTCCGCAACACGCCGCCGCTGGTGCAGCTCGTCTTCTTCTATTTCGCCATCGGCAGCCTGCTGTCCGGCGCGCGGGAGCCGCTGATCGGCGGCTATGGCTGGGCGGTGATCTCCTTCAGCCTGCTCGCCGGCGCCTTCAACGTGGAGATCTTCCGATCCGGGGTCGAGGCGGTGCCGCCGACCATGGTCGAGGCGGCCCAGGGGCTGGGGTTCAGCCGGCTGCAGACCTATCGCTACGTGCTGGCGCCGCTCGGATTGCGCATCTGCCTGCCGGCGCTGACCAACAACCTGGTCAACCTGGTGAAGACGACGACCCTCGCCTACGCGATCGGCGTGCCGGAGCTGCTCTACGCGGCCTCGCAGATCTGGTCGGAGGTGCTGAACGTCCGCGAGATGATGTACGTGCTGCTGGCGACCTACATCGCGCTGGTCGCCATCCTGGTGTGGATCATGGAGCGCTGGGAGCGCGCGTTGCGCATTCCCGGCTACACGCCGTGACCCATCTTTCCGTACTGTGCAAGCCGCGGCGGTTGCCGGCGATCCGGGCACCGCTGGCCTGGCCCGGCCTGCCGGTGGGCGTGGCGCTGGCCTTCGTCGCCTCGGTCGCCTGGGCGCAGGCGGGAGCGGCGGTCCGTCCGGGGCCGATCGAGGCGATCCTGCGCTGGGGGCCGCTGATCTTCGGCGGCTTCCTGTTCAACGTGCTGACCAGCGTGCTGTCGATGACGGTGGGCACCGCGCTCGGCGCCCCGCTCGGGCTGCTGCTCATTGCGCCGGGCCGCCTGCCGCGCGGCATCAGCTGGGCGGTCACGCAGTTCTTCCGCAACGCGCCGTGGCTGGTGCTGCTGTTCTACGTGATGTTCCTGCTGCCCTTCGAATTGCATGTCGGCGGCGTGACGATCCCCCTGCCCGACTGGGCCAAGGCGGTGCTGGGCCTCTCGCTGCCGGTCGCCGCCAATGTCGCGGAGATCGTGCGCGGGGCGCTGCAATCCATCCCGGAGCCGCAATGGAGCGCCGCCGCCGGCCTGGCATTCGGACGGTTGCAGACGATCCGCCTGATCATCCTGCCGCAGGCGATCCGGCGCATGCTGCCGCCATGGATGAACCTCTACGCCATCCTGACCATGGCGACGACGCTGATCTCCATCGTCGGCATCCAGGACGGGCTCACCATCACCCGCGCGGCGATTTCCTCGGACGCGCGGCCGGAGATGATGCTGCCGCTGTACCTGTTCCTGCTGCTGCTCTTCTTCGTCTACTGCTATCCCATCGCCCGGGCGACGCTGGCGCTCGAGCGCCGGCTGCTGGTGCGGGGCTGAGTGGCGCACGCGCTTGGCCCGCCGGTGGTGGTGATGCGCGACGTGGAAAAGAGCTTTGGCGCCGTGCCGGTGCTGCGCGGCGTCAGCCTGACCGTGCATCGCGGCGAGACGGTCTGCATCATCGGCCCGTCCGGGTCCGGCAAATCCACCCTGCTGCGCTGCATCAATGGCCTGGTGCCGATCACCGCCGGTTCGATCACCGTCGCCGGCCGGGAGGTGAACGACCCGAAGCTCGACCCGCTGGCGCTACGCCGCGACGTCGGCATCGTCTTTCAGCAGTACAATCTTTTTCCGCATCGCACGGCGCTGCAGAACATCATGATGGCGCCGGTGCACGTCCTGGGGCAGGACCGCGCGTCCGTGGAGACGCGGGCCCGCGCCTTGCTGGCCAAGGTGCGGCTGACCGACAAGGCGGACGGCTTCCCGGGCGAGCTCTCGGGCGGCCAGCAGCAGCGGGTGGCGATCGCCCGGGCGCTGGCGATGAACCCGAAGGTGATGCTGTTCGACGAGGTCACCGCCGCCCTCGATCCGGAGACCAAGAAGGAGGTGCTGGTGACCATCCAGGAGCTGGCCGGCGAGGGCATGACCTGCATCCTGGTCACCCACGAGATGGGCTTCGCCCGCCGGGTCGCCGACCAGGTCTTTTTCACCGACGGCGGCGTGCTCGTCGAGGAGGGGCCGCCGGAACAGGTGCTGGATGCGCCTCGCGAGGCGCGGACGCGGGATTTCCTGGACAAGATCCTCTGACCATGCCCGAAACCACGGGTTGACGACCGGCTTGACGTCCTGTCGTGGAATGCGCAGGCTGCCGTCATGGCCGAGGCTCAGGGCGCCGGCGTCGTCCCGACGGACGTGCTGGTGCTGGAAGACGACGAACTGTTCAGGACCACCCTCGCCGGGGCGCTCGAGAGCGCGGGGCTGCGGGTGCGCGAAGCGACGGGCGGACGGGAGGCGCTGTCGCTGCTGCGGGAGTCCGAAAACTTCGAGATCCTGCTGGCCGACCGCAATCTCGCGCTGGGCGGGGACGATCTGGGCGACGGCTTCCGCGTCGCCGAGGCGGCGATGCATCTCTGGCCCTCGCTTGGGGTGATCTACATGACCGGCGACGTCGAGGCGCTGGAGGGCCGCGCCCTGGGTCCGCGCGAGCGGATGATCCGCAAGCCGTTCGTCGCCATCGAGCTGATCGAGTTGGTCCGGGGGCTGTGTTCTGCGCTGGCTGAGGCCTCGCCGACCGGCGGCTGACCTCTGTCTCGCGGCCCTGCTGGCCGTCGGCCTTGCCGCCTGCGGCAGCGATAACGCCTGTCGCTGCGGCTCCGTCCACGTGACATGCCCCCAGCACGCGACCTGCTCCTGCCGGAACCAGTTGCCGAGTTGCCGGCTGTGAATTTCACCCGCTGACCGACTGGTCGATGCCGCAGCGGCACGAAACCGATTGCCAGCCGCATACGGCAGTGTTTACGGTAACCTTGCGTAACAAGAAACAGGGAGGATGAGAGTGCGCGCCTCGACATTGAGGGCTTGTCTGCTGATGCTGCTGTTCTCGGTCGGCATCGGGCAGCCGGCGTCGGCCCAATTCGGCCAGAAATGGATCACCTCATGGGCCGCCTCGGTCCAGGGGCCGTACCCCAGCGGCAGTGCGGTGGCACAGCCTGATCTGGAATTCGTCTTTCCCACTCCTAGCGCCAACGATCAGACGTTCCGGCTGATCGTTCACCCCGATCTGTGGTCTCGCTGGACCCGGATCCGCTTCTCGAATGTGTGGGGCACTCAGCCCGTTACGTTCGATGCCGCCTTTGTCGGGCTGCAGAAGATCGGCGCTGTGCTCCAGGACGGCACCAACCAGCCGATCACCTTCAATGGCAGCCGGCAACTCACCGTTCAGCCGGGCCAGAGTGTCTGGAGCGATCCGGTGCAGCTGCCCTTCGTCCCCGCCACTCCAAGCGGCGTGGAGCGGAAGTTCTTTGAAGGCCGCAAGCTGGCCGTGAGCTTCCATGTCGTCGGGCAGAGCGGGCCGATGACCTGGCACGCCAAGGCGATGACGACGAACTACGTCAGCAATCCCGGCTCCGGTTCGTTCGGCAAGCAGGAGGACGACAAGAATCTGCCGAACAGCACGACCTCCTGGTACTTCATCGATGCGCTCGACATGCTGGCGCCCGCGGAGACCCAGCTGGTGGTGGCGTTGGGCGATTCCATCACGGACGGCACGAGCTCGACGATCAACGGCGACGACCGCTGGCCCGATGTCCTGGCGCGTCGCATGCATGAGAAGTATGGGCCATATGTCGTCGTGGTGAATGAAGGCATCGGCGGCAACCAGATCGTCGGGCCGGCGACATACACGCCTGCCACGCCGGCTTCCGGCGGGCCTGCAGCGGTGCAGCGGGTTGGACGCGATGTTCTCAGCCTATCCGGTGTCACCGCCGTCATCTTTCTGGACGGCACGAACGATGTGAGCGCCGGCACCGCGGTGAGCGCCATCGAAGCCGGCATCCAGAACGTGGTGGCCCAGCTGCGGGCCGCCATTCCGCACATTCGCATCGTCGCCGGCACGATCACGTCGGAGCTTGGAGCCGCCGGCTTCGGCGGCACGCCCGCGGCCGCCGCGGAGCGCCTGACCTTGAACGCCTACATCGAGTCGAGCGGCCTGTTCAACGGCGTCGTCGACTTCTACACCGTGACGACGGATCCGACGACCGGCCAGATGATGCCGCAATTCGTGCCGAACACCAGCACCGGTCCCAATCCCGCGACCGGCGCGGTGGGCGACTACATCCATCCGAACCGTGCCGGCTACCTGGCGATGGGCTATGCCATCAAGCTGAGCGAGCTGGTACGACCCTTCTGAGCCTCCGAACGCGGTCCGGGCGACAAGCCCGGACCGCAGCTCGACTTAATACCAACGGTCATAGTTGGCGCGCCGCCGCCCGCCAACCCGGTGCGCGATACCAGCCGGCGGAAGCATTATACGAGGTTCCACAGAGCGCCACCCATTATCGTCACCCCCGCGAAAGCGGGGGTCCACACCGCACATGGATTCCCGCTTTCGCGGGAATGACGGCCATGAGTCGGCGCGCCCGAGAACTCGTATTAGGCCTTCATATATCGGCGTAGCAGTGCGTCTCCGCCGCGCCCCCGGGCTGCGTCACCGCCCCGTAGCAGGCCGGCCCCACGGTCTGCGCGTATTTCCAGATGGCGCCGCTGTTGTAGTCGGTACGCCGCGGCTGCCAGGCTGCCCGGCGCGCCGCCAGTTCCTGCTCGCTCAGCTGCACCTCGATCCGCCCTTCCGCCGCGTCGATGACGATCCGGTCGCCGTCGCGCAGCAGCGCGATCGGACCGCCCACGGCGGCCTCCGGCCCGACATGGCCCACGCAGAAGCCGCGGGTGCCGCCGGAAAACCGCCCGTCGGTGATCAGCGCCACCCGCTCGCCCATACCCTGGCCGTAGATGGCCCCGGTGGTGGAAAGCATCTCGCGCATGCCCGGGCCGCCTTTCGGCCCTTCGTAGCGGATCACCAACACGTCACCGGCCTTGTAGGCGCGCTCCTGCACGGCACGAAACGCCTCCTCCTCGCTGTCGAAGCAGAGTGCCGTGCCCTCGAAGCGCAGCTCATGCAGGCCGGCGATCTTCACGATCGCGCCTTCGGGTGCCAGGTTCCCCTTCAGCCCGACCACGCCGCCGCTCGGCGAAATCGCGCGGCTGACGGGATAGACGACGTCCTGGTCGGTTGGGAACACCACCTCAGCGTGATTCTCGGCGAGCGTCTTGCCGGTCACCGTAAGGCAGTCGCCGTGCAGCAGGCCCGCCTCGAGCAGCGCCTTCAGGATCACCGGAACGCCGCCGACCCGATGCACGTCCAAGGCGACGTATTTGCCGCCCGGCTTGAGGTCGGCGATGTAGGGCGTGCGGCGCATGATCTCGACGACATCGTCGAGCGTGAAGCGGATGCCGGCCTCGTGGGCGATCGCCGGCAGATGCAGGCCGGCATTGGTCGAGCCGCCGGTGGCGCCGACGACGATCGCGGCGTTCTCGAGAGCGCGGCGGGTGACGATGTCACGCGGGCGCAGGCGGCTTTCGACCAGCGCCATCACCGCGCGGCCGCTTTCGACGGCGAAGCGGTCGCGGTCTTCATAGGGCGCCGGCGCGCCGGCCGAACCGGGCAACGCCAGGCCCATCGCCTCGCTGACCATCGCCATGGTGTTGGCGGTGAACTGGCCGCCGCAAGCGCCAGCCGACGGGCACGCCACGCATTCGAGCTCGTGCAAATCGGCATCGTTCATCCCGCCGGCCGCGTGCTGGCCGACCGCCTCGAACACGTCCACCACCGTGACGTCACGGCCCCGGAAGCGTCCGGGCAGGATCGAGCCGCCGTACATGAACACGCTCGGCACGTTCAGGCGCACCATGGCCATCATCATGCCGGGCAGCGACTTGTCGCAGCCGGCGAGCCCGACCAGAGCGTCGTAGCAATGCCCGCGCATCGTCAGCTCCACCGAGTCTGCGATGATCTCGCGCGAGACCAGGGAGGATTTCATCCCCTGGTGGCCCATGGCGATGCCGTCGGTGACGGTGATGGTGGTGAATTCGCGCGGCGTGCCGCCGGCCTCGGAGACGCCCTTCTTGACGGACTGCGCCTGGCGGGAGAGCGCGATGTTGCAGGGTGCGGCTTCGTTCCAGCAGGTGGCGACGCCGACCAGGGGCTGGTTGATCTGCTCCTCGGTCAGGCCCATCGCGTAATAGTAGCTGCGATGCGGCGCGCGGCCGGGACCGACCGTGACGTGACGCGACGGCAGGCGTGCCTTGTCGACCATGAAGCCTCCCTTTCCCGGCCGCACCATAAGCAGCAAAGGCGAGGCAAGGCGAGAGGCTCTGCCCCTCGCCTCTTAAGAATGGCTTTAAAAACCTTGTACTCGACTCCCAGGTGAACCACGAGGGCTGATAGCCCTTCCTCTCGTATCCGATTCGCTGTGGTTGGTCATCGAGCCGCTGCTGCCGCGCCCGGTTCCGAAGCCTAAGGGGCGGGCGACCTCCCGTGCCGCCTCGGGCGGCGCTGACCGGCATCCTGTTCGTTGTACGCACGGGCATCTCCCTGGGAGATGCTTGCGGCGGAGATGGGATGCGGGTCGGGCGTAACCTGCCGGCACCAATTACGGGAGTGGCAATGCACTGGCCGGGCAGTTTTGAAAGGGACTCTGAGGACGCATCGTTACTTCTCGGTGGCAATCGTAGAGAGCGTCGCACTGATGGCCGCCGATTGCGCCTTCGTGCAAGCGGTTTCGGGGCCGACAGCTATTGGCGGGAGCCGGCAATCGCGTTGGCAAGCTCGCGCGCATACCGATGAGATCGGATTGGTCTACCAACCTCCTTGTACTGACCGTCAAGCCAGGCGAGGTACGCCCCGATCTCAGGATCCCGCAGCACTTGCTGGGCCTGAAAGGCTATTAGGTCGCGTGGACAAAGTTGATCCACTGTTTGATCGTAGCGAGCTTGGCGAAGCCAAGAAAGCTGCTCGCGGTATGATCGTATCGGGTGGCCACGCGCCGGCTGTTCTTCAACCGGCTGAAGAAGCGCTCGATCTTGTTTCGGGTAGCATACAAGATGCGATTGACTGTGTGCTGGATGTGCCGGTTTCTTTTCGTGGGGATCTCCGGCCTGCCGCCGCGGGCACGCACCGCGTCGCGGATGGCGTCG
>JAFAYM010000273.1 GCA_019240395.1 Acidisphaera sp.
GAGCGCCAGGGGCGCCGGCGGGGCATCGGCATGGCCTACTACCTGGAAGCCACGGGCGGCGCCGACAGCGAGCGCGCCGAGATCCGCTTCGCCGATGACGGCTTTGTCGATGTCTATGTGGGAACCCAATCGACGGGGCAGGGGCACGAGACCGCCTATGTCCAGCTCACCGCCGACAGGCTGGGCATCGACGGCGAGAAGATCAGGGTCAAGCAGGGCGACACGGATACCATTCCGGTCGGCGGGGGCACGGGCGGCGCGCGCAGCCTCTATTCCGAAGGCCAGGCGATCCTGGCGACCGCGGCGACGGTCATCGAGAAGGGCAAGAAGGCGGCTTCGGAGGCGCTCGAGGCCGCCGCCGCCGACATCGTCTTCGAGGCCGGCCGCTTCGCCATCGTCGGCACCGATCGCGGCATGGACATCCTGGAACTGGCGGCGCGGCAGCGGCAGCGCGCCGCCTCCGGCCAGGAGGCGACGACGCTGGATGCAGCCGAGGTCGCCGACATCGACTTCCACACCTTCCCCAACGGTTGCCACATGGCCGAGGTGGAGGTCGATCCGGATACCGGACACGTCGACCTGTTGCGCTACGTCGTGTGCGACGATGTCGGCAAGGCGATCAACCCGATGATCGTGCGCGGCCAGGTGCATGGCGGGGTAGCGCAGGGCGTCGGCCAGGCGGTGCTGGAGCACACCGCCTATGACCCGGATTCCGGCCAGCTGCTCTCCGGCAGCTTCATGGATTACGCCCTGCCGCGGGCCGGCGATCTGCCGGACATCGAGGTGGAACTGATCGAGGTGCCGTGCACCAGCAACCCGCTCGGGGTGAAGGGCGCCGGCGAGGCCGGCGCGGTCGGCAGTCCGCCGGCGGTGATGAACGCCATCATCGATGCCTTGGGAGTGGACCATCTGGATATGCCGGCGACGCCGGAGAAGGTGTGGAAGGCGCTCGCGGCTTAAGAAGGCGAGGGGCTCCGCCCCCAACGCTGACGCATGGGACCCCGCCGGGGACCGTCGTCCCCAGACCCCTCTTCCTTAAGTCATGGGGTCTGGGGGCCGCTGCCCCAGCGGAAGCCCTCGCCTTACTTGCTTGCCACCAACTCCGTCAGTTGGACCAGCACCGCGGCAGCCGCGATCCCAGGCGCCATCGCCGGCAGCAGAAGCTCCCGGAAGATCATCCACGGCGACGCCCCGGCAGCAGCGGCGCTGCGCGTCATCGAGGGCCGCTCCGACCGCAATCCCGCATGGACGAGCGCCAGCACCATGGGCGTGCCGATGCCGGCGGCCCCGATCGCCCGGCCGGTCATCAGTGCCGCGAGGCCGGCCCCACAGACCAGCCAGGCAATCCAGGTCGCAACTCGCCAGCCGCGCCAGCGCGCCAGGGCAAGCAGAATGCCGAGCACCAGGACGCCCAGCGTGGCCGCGTCCTCCGGCCAGCGTTCGGCGATCCAGAAATGCGGCAGCCCGAATGTCGCCAGCACGACAAGGCCGGCCGGCAAGACCCGTATCAATGCCCCAGCCAGTCCTCGAACCGCTGGCTCAGCTTGGCCTCGTTGTCGCGCCAGAAGCCGGCATCGACCTGCAAGGCCCCGGCAAGGTTGGCCGGCGCGCTCGGGGAGACCGCAAGCAGGTCCGGCGCCAGCTTGTCGTTGGCCTGGCGGGCGAGGCCGCCCACCGCAGCCAGGGGCAGGAGCGACGCCTCCCGGGCAGGATCGCCGACAAAGGCCAGGAAGCGGTTGGCCTGCGCCAAGTTCGGGCTGTCCTTGATGATCGCCCAGTCCTGCACCTGGTAGAGGCTCCCGCCCCATTGGATGCCGAAATTGCGGTGCTCGGTCCGGTCGGCCGCGGTGACGCGGTCGTTCGGCGCGCTGCTCATCAGCACCTCGCCGGAGCCGAGAATGCGCGTGGCGTCGCCGTTTCCCTGCCACCAAACCAGGTACGGCTTCAGCTGATCGAGCTTGCGGAAGGCGCGGTCGACGCCGGCGCCGGAGCGCAGGGTGCCATAGACGTCCCCCGGCGCTACTCCGTCCGCCATCAGGGCGATCTCCAGGTTTCCCTTGACGCTTCGGCGCAGGCCGCGCTTGCCCGGATATTTCGCGATGTCCCAGAAATCCTGCCAGGTCGGGGTGGCGGGGAATTTGTCGCGGTCCCAGCTCAGCACCGTGCTGTGCATGAAGGCGCCGATCCCGCAATCGCCGACGCCTTGCGACAGGTAATGGTCGCGCCCGCCGATCGCGCTCCAGTCGAGCTTCTCGATCAGCCCCTGATCGCAGGCCGGCTGCAGCTCCGCTCCGGTGAGCTGCACGATGTCCCAATCGGCAGCACGCCCGCGCAGCGCATCGAGCCCGCCGCTCCAGTCCTGCACCGCGACGGGGATGCCGGTGCTGTCGCTGAACGGACCGAAATAGACCTGCCGCAACGCCGTCTGCAGGGTCTCGTCGGCCGCGTTGCGCGTCACCACGGTGAGATCCCGCGCCGCTGCCGGCGCGGCGACAGCGACGACGATTGCCCCCGCCGCGAAGAGGCCGCGCAATGTCATGGACCGGGATCCCGCCGTGTTGCCGCCGAAACGCAGGGTAGTGCGGGAGTTTCGCCGGCGGCAACGCGGGGCGCGGTTTTCGCGACGGTTCATCGCGCCGGGGCCGACTCCGGGCGCACCACGCAGGCGTGCGCCGGCTGCCACGCCACCGCTACGGACCGCCCCGGAGACAGACCGGCGAGACCGGCGACGGCGGGGCGATCGACGATGAGTTCCGACCCCTCGGCCGGCGTCATGCCCAGTGTGATGCGAAGACGCAGCCGGGGGCCGAGATGCACGATTTCGCGCAGCGCCGCCGGCAGCGCGTTGCCGCCGAGCTCGTCGGCCGAGACCGCGGCGACCGCGACGCGCTCGGGCCGGACCAGCAGCAGGCAGGGCTGCCCGACCGCCCAGGGTGTCTCCGGGGCTGCATCGGCCAGCGTGGCCTCGGCCAGTGGGCCGCACGCCAGGCGAACCGAGGCGGTGTCTTCCTCGATGGCGGTCAGCACCCCGGGAAGCTGGTTGATCTCGCCGAGGCTGCGCGCCACCGCCGCACTGCTCGGCGCGGTGTAGAGCGTCTCGGGGGCGCCGAGCTGGGCGATCGCGCCGCCGGCCAGGACCGCCACCCGATCGGAGAGCGCCAGCGCGTCGGTGGCGTCGGCGCTGGCATGGATCACCGTGCGGCCGCGGCAGAGCTCGCGCATCGCCTCCCGCAAGGCCGCCCGCGGCGCCGGCTCGAGGCCGCGCAGCGGCTCGTCCAGCAGCAGCAGGTCGGGCGCGCCGATCAGGGCGCGGGCGAGCAGGGCGCGGCGCCGCTGCACCCGGTCGAGGTCGCGCGGCCGCCGGTCCGCCAGGCCGCCCAGGCCGGCAGCCTCGAGCATCGCCGCCACCCGCGCCTGCCGCTCGCGTCGGCCGACGCCGCGGGCGCGCAGGGGGAAGCCGACATTGCCGGCCACGCTCAGCGAACCGAACAGCGCATCGCGCCGGAACACCACGCCGATCCCGCGCCGGTGCGGCGGGGTGCGGGCGATCGGCCGGCCACCCAGCAGCACCTCGCCTGCCTTGGCAGGCGCGAAGCCGGCCAGCACCATCAGCAGGCGCGTCTTGCCGGAGTGCCGCGGGCCGAGGACCGTGAGGATCTCGCCGGCCTGGACATCGAGCGAAAGACAGCGCAGCGGCCCGGAGCGGATGTTGCGAAGGCGGACCATCGGCTGGAACGAGGGGCACGGCGGCATCGACGGACGGGCTTCCCCCTATTCGCTCCCGAAACGGAGCAACCCCCAGTCGAGCACGTGCGTTAGGCGACGGAAACCCACAACCAGGAGGGGCTGGCCATGGCGAGCTACGATAGCGTGCGGGACAAGGCGGCCGACACCAACGAGCAGATCGCACAGCTTCGCAAGCAGGTGGAGTCGTTGATGAGCGAGCGGGTGACGCCGATGCTCGCCGATGCCGCGGGACGCGCCGAAGCCGCGGCGCGCAGCGTCAGCGACAGTGCGCGCGAACAGGCGGAAGCGGTTTCCGTGCGGGTGCGCGAGCGGCCGATCGCGGCGGTGCTGATCGCCGGGGCCGCGGGGTACCTGATCGGCCGCATCTTCCGCTGATCGATGCGCACTCTCCGCCTCGCCCGGGTCGCCGCTGAGGCGGAGGGCCTGCGCCTGCGCCGCATGGCGCGGCGCATGGTTTTCCGCGCCGTCTATGGCGTGGTCGCCGCGCTGTTCCTGCTCTTCGCCTTGGCCGCCGCCCATGCCGCCATCTATGTCTGGGTGCGGCCGCATGTCGGGCCGATGTGGGGCGTGCTGATCGTGCTGGCGATCGACCTCGTCATTGCGATCATCTTCGGGCTGCTCGCGGCGAGTTCGGCAGAGAGCGCGGCGGAGCGGGAAGCGCGGGACGTGCGCAATCAGGCGAAGGACCAGCTGTTGCGCAGCTTTGCAACCTTCACGGTAGTGCCGAGCCTGGGGCGGCTGCTTGGCGCACGCCACATCTACGGCTTGGTGCTGGCGGCGTTGACCGCGCAGTTCCTCGGCAGGCCGAAATCCCGCCGCTGAGCGGGAGGACGCGATGATGGCCGAAGCCAGCGTGCTGATGCGCCGGGATGGGCGCATCGGCCGCATCGTGCTGAACCGGCCCAAGGCGCTCAATGCCCTCGACCTCGAAATGATCCGCACCCTGCGGGGGGCGCTGGAGGATTGGCGCGCGGAGCCCGGACCGCATGCCGTGGTCATCGAGGGTGCCGGCGGGCGCGCGTTCTGCGCCGGCGGCGACGTGCGGGCGATCCGGCAACACGCCCTGGCCGGCGAGACCGAGCCCATCGAGACGTTCTTTGCGGAAGAATACGCGCTCAACCTGGCGATCGCGGAATACCCCAAGCCCTATGTCGCGCTCGTCGACGGCATCTGCATGGGCGGGGGCATCGGCGTGTCGGTGCACGGGCGGTATCGGGTGGCGACCGAGGCGGCGGTGTTCGCCATGCCGGAAACCGCGATCGCCATGCTTCCCGATGTCGGGGCCACCTATTTCCTGCCGCGGCTGCCCGGATACTTGGGCATGTATCTCGCCCTCACCGGGACGCGATTGCAGGGCGGGGATGCCGTGCACGCCGGCCTCGCCACCCACTACGTTGCACGCGACCGGCTGGAGGCCTTGTCGACGGCGCTGGCGCGGGACGGGGTCGCCGCCCTCGCCGGCTTTGCCGAACCGCCGCCGCCCTTCAGCCTCGCCAATCAGCGCTCGGCCATCGACCACTGCTTCGGCGCCGGCAGCGTGCCCGAGATCCTGGCCCGGCTGCAGGCGGACGGGTCGGACTGGGCGAAGAGCGCGCTCGCCACGCTACGCGAGATGTCGCCTTCCGCGGTGCTCTGGTCGCATACCATCGTCACCGCCGGCGCCAGCCGCAGCCTCGCGCAGTGTCTTGAGGCCGAACTCGCCCTGACCCGCCATGTGACCCGCCACGCCGATTTTGCCGAGGGGGTGCGGGCCATGGTGGTGGACAAGGACCGACAGCCCCGCTGGCAGCCGGCGCGCATCGAAGACGTGCCGCCGGAGAGGGTGGCTTCCATGTTCGCCTGATCCGAGCCGTCTCTGCTTCATCACTCCGGAAAAGTGCCGTGAGCTGGGACGAAATGTGGGAACCGAGACATTCCGATCACCGGGAGTTAACTGCCTGCTCATAGCATGGCGCCGTGTCCGGAAGGTTTGCCATGCCTCCACTCGCTTCTGGCGTCCGCTTGCTGGGTCGCACGGTTGCCTGGCTGACCGCGCCGCCCTCCATCATGGTCGGCATGACCGCGATCGGGGTCGGCTTCGTCGTCCCGGGGGCCGAGACGCTGCAGCGGGTCTGCAGCTTCGATTTCACCCATGCGGGCTGGCGCCTCGGCATCATCCTGCCCGGGCTCTCATGCTTGGCGTTCGCCTGGCTGGTCCTGATCATCCGCGGCTCGATGAACCTGCGCGCCGAAATCCGCACCCGGCGCGAGGCGGAGGAGCGTGCGGCGCTGCTGGCGCGTCACGACCCGCTGACCGGCCTGCCCAACCGGCGGGTGTTCGTCGAGACCGCCCGCCAGCTGCTCGGGGGGAGCGAGGCCGCCGGCGACTGCGCGGTGATGTTCGTCGACCTCGACGGCTTCAAGACGATCAACGACGTGCATGGCCATGGCCTGGGCGATCGGCTGCTGACCGAAGTGGCGGGGCGGCTGGCCTCGCTGCTGCCGGTGCAGGGCATGCTGGCGCGGCTCGGGGGCGACGAATTCGCCATCCTGCCCGGACCCATGGTGGGCAGGACAGAGCTGGTCGGCCTCGCCGAGCGGATCGTCACGGCAACCGCCGAGCCGTTCCTGGTGGACGGCACCCGGCTGGAAATCGGCGCCAGCATCGGCGTCGCGATCGGGCCGGAGGACGGCAGGGACATCAGCGCCCTGCTGCGCGCCGCCGACATCGCGATGTACTGCGCCAAGGAGAGCGGCCGGAGCACGTTCCGCTTCTTCGAGCCGGAAATGGATGCCGAGTTGCAGGAGAAGGCGGCGCTCAAGGCCGAGCTGCCGATCGCCCTGCAGGAGGGCCAGGTGGTCCCGTGGTTCCAGCCGCTGGCCGAACTGTCGACCGGGGATATCAAAGGCTTCGAGCTGCTGGCGCGCTGGGAGCACCCGCGGCTCGGCATCGTCCCCCCCGACCGCTTCGTTCCGGTGGCCGAGGACATGAACGTCATCGACGCGCTCAGCGACTCGCTGCTGCGGCAGGCCTGCGCCGACGCGAAGCACTGGCCGGCGCACTTGCGGATGTCGGTCAACATCGCGCCGATGCAGCTGAAAGATCCCAATCTGGCCGCCCGGATCGCCGGCATCCTGGCCGAGACCGGCTTCGCGCCGCATCGGCTGGAGATAGAGATCACCGAGAGCGCCCTGGTCAGCGATCCCGAGTCGGCGGCGGAAGTGGTCGCCTCGCTCAAGGCGGTCGGCATCACCATCGCACTCGACAATTTCGGCACTGGCTACTCGAGCCTCTATCACCTGCGACAGATCGACCTCGACAAGATCAAGATCGACCGCTCCTTCGTGCTGTCGCTCGGCACGGAGGGGGGGAGCCAGAAATTCGTCGAGGCGATCATCGGCCTCGGGCGGAGCCTGGGGTTGCAGACCGCTGCCGAAGGGATCGAGGACGCCAGCCTGGTGTCGCGGCTCACCACGCTCGGGTGCAATCTCGGGCAGGGCTACCTGTACGGGCAGCCCATGCCGGCGCACGCTTTCGGGGCGCTGATCGGGACGCCTCGGGTGGCGGCGTAGAAGAAAGACAGGCGGGGGAGCAAGCCCCCGGACTCCATGACTCAGTAGGTGACGACGCTGCGGATCGATTCGCCTCGGCGCATCAGGTCGAAGCCTTCGTTGATCTGCTCGAACGGCAGCACGTGGGTGATCAGATCGTCGATGTTGATCTTCTTCTCCATGTACCAGTCGACGATCCGCGGCACGTCGGTGCGGCCGCGCGCGCCGCCGAACGCGGTGCCTTTCCACACGCGTCCGGTGACCAGCTGGAATGGACGGGTGCTGATTTCCTTGCCGGCGCCGGCGACGCCGATGATCACCGACACGCCCCAGCCGCGATGGCAGCACTCCAGCGCCTGTCGCATGACCTCGGTATTACCAATGCATTCGAAGGTGTAGTCGGCGCCGCCTTTGGTCAGATCGACGAGATACGGCACCAGGTCGCCCTGCACTTCCCCGGGGTTGACGAAATGCGTCATGCCGAATTTTTCCGCCACGTCCTTGCGCCGGGGATTGATGTCGACGCCGACGATCATGTCGGCCCCGGCCATCCGCGCACCCTGAATCACGTTCAGGCCGATGCCGCCCAGCCCGAACACCACGACGCGCGCGCCCGGCTCGACCCTGGCGGTGTTGATCACCGCGCCGATGCCGGTGGTGACGCCGCAGCCGATGTAGCAGATCTTCTCGTAGGGCGCGTCCTCGCGCACCTTCGCCACCGCGATCTCCGGCAGCACCGTGTGGTTGGCGAAGGTCGAGGTGCCCATGTAGTGCATCACCGGCGCGCCGTCGCAGGAGAAGCGGCTGGTGCCATCGGGCATCAGGCCCTTGCCCTGGGTGGCGCGGATGGCGACGCAGAGATTGGTCTTGCGGCTGAGGCAGGCGACGCACTGCCGGCATTCCGGCGTATAGAGCGGAATGACGTGGTCGCCCTTCTTCAGGCTGCTGACGCCGGCGCCGACATCGACCACCACCCCGGCCCCTTCGTGACCGAGGACCGCGGGAAAGATGCCTTCGGGATCGGCGCCGGAGAGGGTGAACTCGTCGGTGTGGCAGATGCCGGTGGCCTTGATTTCCACCAGCACTTCGCCGGCGCGCGGGCCTTCGATGTCGATGGTCTCGAGGCTGAGCGGCTTGCCCGCTTCCCGGGCTACGGCGGCGCGTGTTTTCATGGCTTTCCTCTCGCAGAGGGGAGAGCATTGCGCAGGGAGCGAAGAAAGGCGAGGGGGCTTTGCCCCCTCGACCCCAGCAAAGGCGGAGCCCTCATTGACCCCAAGACAGCCACCGCCCCCCATCGGGAGGAGAATGGTTGGTTTATCCCGCAAACTTCGGTATCCGATACGCTGACTGCCGCAGGGTATCGCCGATGGACTGGCCGGAAACCCGCAAGCGGACACGACGGGAGACGCTGGCGCTCGCTGGCGGGCTCGGCATCGCGCCATTTTTGTCCGCGATCCCTGCGGCGGCCCAGCCGATGGCGATTGCGACCCGTCCGATCCCCAGCAGCGGTGAGCATTTGCCCGTGATTGGGCTCGGGACCGACCAGGATTGGCGCTCCGATACGCCGGAGTACCGCGCCGCGCTCAGCGCGATACTCCGCACTCTCATCGCCGGCGGCGGCAGTGTCGTCGACACCGCTTCCAACTATGGCGGATACTTTCTAGCCGAGCCCATGCTCGGCGAGATATTCGCAGAGAGCGGCCTGCGTCCCCGCATCTTCATCTCCACCAAAGTCGAGGAGCATTACTGGCTCTCGCTATCGACGGTGCAGGCCTCGCTACGGCGGTTGGGCCTTAGCAAGATCGATCTTATCCAAATACACAGCGGCTCTTACAGCCCCGTGTCGGCCGGGCAGAGCCTCGCACCGCTACGCGACTGGAAAGAGCGAGGCCTCGTCCGCTATATCGGGATCACCACCGACAGCGATCGCTATTTCGACGATATCGAAGCCATAATGCGGCGCTGGAAACCCGATTTCATCGAGCTCAACTATTCGCTCCGCGACCGCGAGGCCGAAAAGCGGCTATTACCGGCGGCGGCCGAGCTTGGTGTGGCGACGTTGATCGATCTGCCGTTTGGCGGTCATGGCAGCCATAGCCTGTTCTACAAAGTGCAAGGCAAGCCGGTGCCCGACTGGGCGCGCGACTTCGACGCCGCGACCTGGGCCCAGTTCTTCCTGAAGTATCTGCTCGGAAACGGAGCAGTCACCGCCGTGATCCCCGGCACCAACAAGGTTGAGCACATGGAAGACAATCTCGGCGCCGGCCGCGGCCGTCTGCCCGACGTCGCGCAGCGTCAGCGGATGGCGCAGTTCTTCACGGAATTGCCGTAAGCCGTAGCGCAGTCCTCGCCGGCTCGCCCGCGGCGAAGGCTGAACGGCCGGTATCGGGTTCGAAAAGCGGTCGTTGTCTGCTGATCGGCGAGTCAGGCTTTTGAGTCAGGCTCTAAGCCTCTATGACCAGGTACTCCTCGTCGACCGTCACCGGAACGGTCTCCGCCACGTAAGGCCCTTCCACGAGCCCCTGTCCGCCCTCGACATCGACCCGATAGCTGCGGGTGCGGACCCGGTCCGGATCGCACCAGGATTTGCCGGTGCGGATGTCGAATTCCCAGCCATGCCAGGGGCAGCGCAGGATTTCGCCGCGGCGCGTGTAGGTGTAGCGGCCCGGCTCGCGCGCCTGCAGCAGGCCGACCAGCTTGCCCTCGCAGAGGCTGCCGCCCTGGTGCGGGCAGCGGTTGAACAGGCCGAAGAACTCGCCGCCCACGTTGAAAACCGCGATCGGCCGGCCCTTGACGGTGACCAAAGTGCGGCTGCCCGGCGGCAGATCCGCCACCCGCGCGATGACGTGCCGCGCCACTCAGTGCGTCCCGTACACCGTGCGCGCGTTGTCGAGGAAGAAGGCGCGGCGCTGCGCTTCGGCCACTTGCAGGGGCAGGACACGGCTCGGGTCATCGAAATCCCAGTGCGGATAGTCGGTCGCGAACAGCAGCCGATCCCAGCCGATCCACTCGATGGCCTGGCGCAGCTGAGCGGGATCGGCGGGCTCCTCCATCGGCTGCGTGGTGAGCCACACCTGGTCGCGCACGTATTCCGAAGGCAGGCGGCGCAGATGCGGCGTCTCCTGGCGCAACCGGGCCCAGTGCTTGTCCATGCGCCAGAGCAGCGACGGCAGCCAGGCGAAGCCGGACTCGATCAGCACCACGCGCAGCGCCGGAAATTTCTCGAACACGCCCTCGATCACCATGCTGGTGAGCAGCGCCTGGCTGCATTGGGCGTGCCCGACCATCTCCTCGATGTAGTAGGAGGGCCAGCCGCCGGCGGTGATCGGCGAGCCGCCATAACCGAAGGCGTGGACGCCGACCGGCAGGCCGGCGCGTAATGCCGCCTCGTAGATCGGCCAGTAGCGCCGGTTGCCGAGCGGCTCGGCGGTGCGGCTCAGCAGGAGTACCTGCGCAAAATGCGGCGCCAGCTGCGGATCGCCGGCGCAGCGGTCTATCTCCGCGGCGGAGGCCGCGCCGTCCTCGTACGGCACGACGATCGAGGCGCGCAGCCGCTTCTCGCGCGAGGTCCATTCCGCGACCTGCCAGTCGTTGATGGCGCGGCAGAAGGCGATCGAGAAATCCGTGTTCTGAAAGCCCTGCCCGCTCGGCGAGAGCGGATTGAGGATGCCGAGCTGGACGTTGTTCGGATCGAGGTGCTGGGCGCGCATGAAGTCGAGATCGCAGCCCGGCTTGCCGCCGCCCGGCGGCACGGCGTCGCGCCGGCAGGCCTGCGGCTGGCCCTTCGGATAGGCCGGCCCGTTCTGATAGGGCTGGCGGTAGCGCAGGCCGAAGGTCTGCAGATGTTCCTGCCAGCGCTTGGACAGATAGGGATGGATGTCGGCGAGCAGGCGGCGCGTGGGATGGATATCGCAATCGGCGATGGCGAGCCGGCTGAGCGGCGTCGCCGCGGCCTGCGGCCGTTCGCGGAGCTCGACATTCATGAGGGTGCCTCCATCAGGCGGGGGTAGGTCTCAAGCGGATTGTCTGATGTGATCCGGCGTACGAGATCGGCGGGCAGGCCCTCGGGCAGCGCCGCCATCCCGTCGAATTGCCAGTGCGGGTAGTCCGTCGAGAACAGCAGCAGCCGATCCGACCCCAGCTGCTCGAACAGCTGATCGAGCTGGCCGCGCTGCGGCGGCGCGTCCACCGGCTGCAGGCTGAAGCGCACATGCTCGCGCACGATGTCGGTCGGCGGGCGGTCGACCCAGGGGATCTCCATGCGCAGCCCGCGCCAGTATTTGTCCAGCCGCCACAGGAAGCTTGGCAGCCAAGTGAAGCCGGATTCCAGCAGCACGACACGCAGGTCCGGGAATTTCGCGAACACGCCCTCGCAGATCAGGCTGGCGAGCTGCTGCTGAAAGGCCTGCGCCTGGCCGACATAATCTTCGGTGTAGTAGCTCGGCCAGCCGACGGGCGTGGTGGCGTGGCGATAGGCGCTGCCGGCGTGGATGCCGACCGGCAGATCGTGACGCGCGGCGGCCTCGTAGATCGGCCAGTGCTGGCGGCGGCCGAGCGGGGTTTCGCCGGAGACCAGCAGCAGCACCTGGACGAAGCGCCGGTCGGCGGCACAGCGCTCGATCTCCGCCACCGCCAGTTC
>JAFAYM010000192.1 GCA_019240395.1 Acidisphaera sp.
ATCGTCGGCGACGGCGGATGCGAGTGCGGACGAAGGCGGAGGTTCATCCTTTCACGCTGCCTTCCATCAAACCGGCGACAAACCAGCGCTGCAGCAGGATGTAGACCAGCATAGGCACGATCGCGATCAACGTCAGCACGGCAAACAGCCGGCCGGGATCGGTCATGAAAGGGCCTTCATAATACAAGGGTGCGAGCGGCAACGTCTTGAGGGCGTCTTTCGTCATGATGACCAGGGCGAGAAAGAACTCGTTCCACGAGTAAAGGAATTGCCAGATCGCCACCACGATCAGCGAGGGAGAGATCAGCGGCACGACGATCCGCACCAAGATGGTGAACGGTCCTGCGCCATCGATCCGGGCGGCTTCCTCCAGCGCCTCTGGAATGTCGTCCATGGCTGCTTTGACGATGACGGTGCCGAAGGGGATGCCGAGCGCCGTTTCCGGCCCGATCAAGCCGAGGTAGTTGTTGGTGAGGTCAAGAGCCTCGAGCAATTTCGCGATCGGGACGAGCAGGGAGGCGAGCGGCAGCAGCAGAGCCGACACCACGACCACCAGGATCAGCTGACGACCGGGAATTTTCAGCCGTGAGATCGCATAGGACAGCCCGATCACGCACAGCAGCGTGAAGACGACGGTAATGATGCTCACCAGCGCGCTGCTGATGAAAAAGCTCACAAGGTTGCGTTGGGACAGGATTGCCGACCAGTTCGCGAAAGTCACGTGCGGCGCGATCAGGACGGGGGTGAAGCTGTCGACCGAGTTGCGGAGCGAGATGTCCACCATGTAGATCGTGGGCACGAGGCTGACCGCCGTCGCAGCCACCAGCAGCGCATACGCCGTCAGCGTCCCGCCGTGGGACACCTTATGCATCGGCGGTCTGCTGCGTCTGGCCCCAGCGGTATTGCAGCATGATGATACCGAGGGACAGCACGAACAGCACGACGGCGATGGCCGACGCGTAGTGCATTTCGTTTAAGGTGAAGCCTGTCTGGAAGATATATGTGGCAAGCGTCTGGGTAGAGTTGGCCGGTCCGCCCTCTGTCATCAGGAAGATCAGCGGGAATTGCTGCAACGCCTGGATGGTGCCCAGTACGATGAGCGAGGTGGTCGCCGGCCGCAGGAGCGGCCAGATGACGTGGCGAACCAGGGCGAACCCGGTCGCCCCATCGATCGCCGCCGCCGAGAGCAACTCCCGGTCCACCTGGGCAAGGCCCACACAGTACATCAGCACGAAGAAGCCGCACCACTGCCACACGTTGACGAGGATCACCCCGACTGTCGCGGTCGCCGGGTCGCCAAGGATTGCGGGGAAACTGCCCCCAAGTCCAAGACTGTTGAACAGGCCGAAGATCAGCCCGTAATCCGGCGCGTAGATCGTGGTGAAGACCAAGGCAACCACGGACGGCGTGATCACCATCGGCAGGAAGAGCAGCGTGCGGAACAGGGCTTGAGCTCGGGGAATGTACATCGCGATCGCGAGGCCGAGTCCGAAGCCGATCGCCGTCTCCAGTGCCACCGAGAGGACCACCCAGACCACCGAGTTGCGCAGTGCGGTCCAGAACACGGGGTCGGTGGCGGCCTGCTGATAGTTCGCTGCCGTGGCACTGCCGTGCGCGTCGACGAGGCTTTCAATGATGTTCGCGGCGATCGGATATAGGATGAAGACCGCGAACATCAGCAGCGCCGGCATGGCGTAGAGCCACGCCGTCCCGCCGCCCGCCCGTGCCCGCCGGCGCCCTGCGGCCGCAGGCATGGCTATTTTGTGCCCCCCTGCGCCACCGCAGTCGCCTGCACCGCCGCCATTGCGGCCTCCGGCGTCATTTGCCCAGCACCGATCGCCTGGAGTCCGGTGATCAAGCTCTGGTTGATCACGGGGTTGCCGATGACGTGGGTTCGCGCCGTGCCGAGTTGCTTGATGTAGGTGTCGTAGATTTCCGCCAGATGCGGCGGGAGGGTCTGGGTGGGTGAAATGCCCGCGAAGGCCGGCAGATCGTTCAGCTGGTTGAGCGCCTCGCGCTCACCGACGCCACTGATCATCTCGTGCAGCACGATCTTCGCGGCGGCCAGCACCTCGGGCGACTTGGCTGAAGCGTCCGTGATGCCCCAGCCGAAATCCACGCCGCCGATCGGGCCGGCAGGCTGACCGCCGGGCTGCAGCGCCGGAAAGGTGAAGGTGCCGTAGTCCGACATCGTCTTCAGGCCGGGCTGGTCCGACAACTGCGTCTGCTGCAACCACCACGAGCCGAGCGAGATCATCCCGACCCGCCCGGCCGCGAACAGGTTGGCCCCGGTCGGATACTGGACGGCGCTGAGCGCACCGGGTTGGAACACCTTGTCGGTGAATAGCTGCTGCCATGCGCGCGCGGCCTCCACCATGCCGGGCTTGGTCCATACCGGCGCGCCCTGCTCGGCGGCGGCCATGCTGTCCGGATCGGTCTGCACGGCAATTTCCAGGTACACCCAGACGTCGAATGTCCCGGTGGCACCACCCTGATAGAACGGGATGAAACCGGCGGCACGCAGCTTCTCCGCATCGGCGATCAGCTCGGCCATCGTCTTGGGCGGGCCATCCAGCCCCGCCTTTGTGAAGGCCGGGATATAATACCAGAAATTGTTGATCTGCGCTTCCTGCGGCAGCGCGTAGAAATCGTCATCGCCGGGCGGGTTGCCGAAGCGGGCCTCGCTCAACAGCGAGGGCGCGAAGTTCTTCTGCCAGTCAGCGCCCCACAGGGAAGCGGCCACAGCCGCCAGCTTCAAAAGATGCGGCCGATACTGCTGGGTTTCGGCGCCCGGCGAGAGGCCGATGATGTCGGGCAGGTTGCCCGATCCGGCGGCCGCCTGCAGTGAAACGGAATAGGCGGTGTGCGGCTGGATCTGCGCCTGGACGTGGATGTCGGGATGCGCCTTTTCGATGGCGGCGATCATGGCGTTCATCGTGGGCGTCACCGGCGTCCACGACCACACGGTCACGGTGACGGGGTCGGCGGCGCGCGCCGGGGTCGCCAGGCTGATCCCCGCGACCACCAGTGCCGCGGCAAGCCTCTGCAGAGTGTTCTTCCGTATCATCGTTCCGATCGCCTCGCTATTTTGATCTGGTTATTGATTGTCAGCCGTGCCGGATGCCGGAATTCCGGCCTCCACTGTGCCTGGTGACGCATCGGAGACCAGGAACCGGCGATAGATGATGTCCGTCCGGTTCGCCGTGTACGTGAGGTGCAGCGTGTCGTCGGCGGCGACGATGGCGGGGTAGGAGAACTCGCCAGGTCCTGTCTCCAGCTGCAGCACCGGCTGCCACGTCTGGCCCTGATCGGCTGAGCCGACGAGCGACAGCGGCGTCCGCCGGCCCCAGTTCCCCTCGACAGGATTATAGGCCAGCAGCAGGCGCCCGTCCGGCAGGCGCGCGAGATCGAGCCCGCTGTTGTTGTTCGGCAGCGCCGTCTTGTAGGCTGGCGCCCAGCTTCGCCCACCATCCCGCGAGTCGCTCCGGTAGACACGGCCGCGCGTGCTCCGCAGCAGCATGTGGACGCTGCCGGGTGCCGACTCCCACAGCGTCGGCTGGATCACGCCGTCCCAGCCGAACACGCGCGCCGGATCGGTTTCCCACAGGGCATCGGCGGCAAGCCCCTCCCAGGGCTCACCCGTGTCGCTTCTGCCGGAGCGATGCGTCAGAGGCACGTCGCTGCGCTCCCAGTTGATGCCACCGTCGACCGAGCGGTCGGTGAAGGCGTCCCAGGCGCGGTCGTCCTCGACCGAGCCCGGTGCCAGCCACGCGCCATCCGACAGCACGATGAGCTTGTTCTTGACGGGCCCCCGTGGCGCCGGATCACCGGGCACCAGCGCGCGTGGCGACGTCCAGCTGCGTCCACCGTCACGGGAGCGGGCGATCCGCGTCGTCCACTCGTGCACGGAGGCACCCACTTTGTAGAATAGCCAGATCTCGTCGCCCTCGGCGTGGAGCACCGGGTTCCAGTGGGGCTGGCCCGCCTCGGCAAAGCAGCGTTCGGGTGCCTCCCAGCCGGACGGACCGCCGTGACAGAGCCATATCGCCGTGTCGCCGGCGGCCTCCCGCTGGCCGGCGAAAAACGCGACGAGCCGGCGGCCGCCCGGCAGCGCCACGACCGTGGAGGCGTGGCAGGTCTCGAAAGGCCTGCGCCCGGTGGCCAGCAAGGCGCGGCGTTCCGTCTCCAGGAGGTGCATCATTCCGGGCGCCTAGGCGAGCCCGTTCTGCAAGCTCCGCAAGGCCTCTCCGACGCGCTGCCCGAGTGCTGCGTCGGCCGGCCGCAGGGGCGCCCGCGTGCGCGCCCACGCGGTGTTGCCGGTCATCGCCGCCAGGGTTGATTTCAGCGTCGGCACGAATGGACCACGAAACAGGGCGCACGCCTGCCGCATCGCGTCGGCCGCAGCGGGGTCGCTGAACATCGCGCGCACCATGCCCGGCACGACGTTGCCAAGCCCGCAGATCGTTCCCGCCCCGCCGAGCTCGGCTGCGCGGCCGATGTCGGCCTCGTTGCCGATCAGGACCGGCACTTCCGGTGCGTCGCGCCGGAACGCCTCGAAATCGGCGAACACGCCACTGCTGTCCTTCACACCGGCGATCACCGCCCCGTAGCGTCGCCGCAACGCCGCGACCGTGCCGGGGAGGACCGGCACACCCGACACCTGCGGGATGTGGTACAACATGGCGCGTAGCCGATCGTCGGCCACGGCGTCGAGGATGGCGGCGAACGCATCCTCGATTCCCGCAGCATCGCGATAGAAATACGGCGGCAGCAGCAGCACATGGCGCAGGCCCATGGCCAGGGCGTCCTGCGTCATCGCAACGCTGTCCCCGGTGGCCGGGAAGCCGGCGCCAACGGACAGCCGGGCTGCCGGAATGCCCCGTGCCATCAGGTCGCTGACGGTCGCCAGTCGCTCCCGCGCGGTGAAGGACGTGCCTTCGCCCGACGTGCCGAACAGCACCAGGCCACCACACCCCTGCTCGAACAACCACTGCGCGTGGTCGGCCAGCAACGCATTGTCCACGCCGCCGTCGGCGTCGATGGGTGTGGCCGATGCGACCCAGAACCCCGAGATGCTGTCAGTCTGCAACGCGATCTCCTCGATGCAGCGTGTGGTGGAGGGGCGGTGGCTTTGCATCCAAGCCGAGCGCGCGACGCCTGGCGGAGGCGAGGTGCCGGCCGAGTGCGTCCAGCGCAGCCGGGGCGTCGCGCGCCTGGATGGCCATCAGGATGGGCCGATGTTCCCGTAATGCGAGCGCCACCGATTCCGGCGTCAGCGTCACCCGGTCATACATGATGATCCGGATGCGGATGGCATTGACCCGATGAAGATTGCTGATCAGCGCGTTGCCCATGCTGTCGATCAGCGCGTCGTGGAAGCCCCAGTCGACCGCCTGTGCCCGTGCTAGTTTGGCCGGGGCGTCGGCGCTCGTGCGCACGGCCGTCTCCACCTCTTCCAGCGCGGCCACCTGCTGCGCGATGGCCGCATCCGACGCGGTTTGCACGTAGTGCTGCAGGGCTTCCCGCTCGATGAGGTCGCGCAGGCTGAAAGCGTCGTGGATCAGCCGCGGCTCGGCGCCGATGATTTGCAGGCCTCGCTGCGCCAGTGCTCTGACCAGCCCCTCCGCTTCCAGACGCGGGATCATCTCGCGGATGGCGCCGAGCGGGAAGCCGACCAGCGTCGCCAGATCGCGCTGCGTCACGAACTGCCCGGCCACGATGCGCCGCTCCAGCACGTGGCGGGTGAACGCGTCGTATGCCTGCGCGCGCAGCGTCATCGTTCGACAGTGATCGCTGACATGTCAGTGTGTCAATCGACGTTGCTGAACCCTGCTAGTCCGCCTAGGCTTCCGTCGAGCAAACCGGCCGAGAGGAAATCGACGTGACATCGCCGAGAAAGGTGCTGCTGGCGGCAAGCGGCGACCTCCGCCAGAGCGCCAATGCGATGTGCTGGCCCGCGCAGGCCGCGATGGAAGAGCAACTGGCGGCGGCGCTGCGGGCGTGCGGCGGCGAAATCCAGCGCGCCCACCCCTACGACCCGGCGCTCGGCCACGGCTTCATCGCCAGCCAGAAGCAGGGAATGGCGGTGTTCGCCGCCCTCGATCCGGAGCAGCCGATCATCGTGGCCGAGGCGGTCTGGCAGTACACCCACCATGTCCTCGCCGGGCTGACAAGCCATCGCGGCCCGATCCTCACCGTGGCCAACTGGTCGGGCCAATGGCCTGGGCTCGTGGGGATGCTGAACCTCAACGGCTCCCTCACCAAGGCCGGCGTGCGCTACAGCACGGTCTGGAGCGAGACGTTCACCGACACGCCGTTCCGCGACAAGCTGACGCAATGGCTGGCGGAAGGGCGGGTGACCCACGACCTCTCGCACGTCCATCCGTTCGACCCGGCGACGGCGCCGCCCCGCGCACGGGAGCTGGCGCATTCGGTCGCCGCGGATCTGCGTCGCCACAAATCCATCATGGGCGTGTTCGACGAGGGCTGCATGGGCATGTTCAATGCCATCATCCCGGACGAGCTGCTGATGCCGTTGGGTGTGTTCAAGGAACGCCTGTCGCAATCGACCCTGTACGCCGCCGCCCGCGCGGTGCCGGAGGCGGAAGCCCGGGGCGTCTACACCTGGCTGACGCAGGCCGGCATGCGCTTCCATTTCGGCAGCGACCCGGCGACGGAGCTGACGGAGGCGCAGGTGCTCGACCAGTGCCGCACCTACATCGCCGCGGTCCGCCTGGCTGAAGAGTTCGGCTGCGAGACGATCGGCATCCAGTACCAGCAGGGGCTGAAAGACCTGTTGCCTGCCTCCGATCTCGCCGAGGGACTGCTGAACAACGACGACCGTCCCCCGGTGAGCGGCCCTGACGGCGTGATCCGCCCCGGGCGCGCGATCCCGCATTTCAACGAGGTGGACGAGTGCGCCGGGCTCGACGCGCTGTTCACCAACCGGCTGCACCGCGCCCTGGGCCAGCCGGTGGAGACCACGTTGCACGACCTGCGCTGGGGCGACGCGGATCACAGTGGCAGCACCGCGGATTATGTCTGGGTATTCGAGATCTCCGGGGCGGCGCCGCCGGCGCATCATAGCGGCGGCTGGCGCGGCACCGACAGCCTCCGCCAGCCGCCGATGTATTTCCGCCTGGGCGGTGGGACAGTGCGCGGCGTGGCGAAACCTGGCGAGATCGTCTGGTCGCGCATCTACGTGGAAGACAGGCGGTTGAAGATGGACATCGGCCGCGGCCACGTCGCCGACCTGCCGAAGGCAGAGACGGAGCGCCGCTGGGCCGCGACCACGCCGCAATGGCCGATCATGCACGCCGTGCTGCACGGTGTGTCGCGCGACCAGATGATGGCGCGTCACAAGGCCAATCACGTGCAGGTCGCCTATGCCAACTCGGCGGCGGAGGCCGACCTCGCCATGGCGGCCAAGGCGGCGCTGGCCGCGGCGCTCGGGCTGGAGGTCGCAATCTGCGGCGCGGAAGCGGCGAACCCGGCGGGATGATCGACGCCCTGCTCGGCATCGACGTCGGCACCGGCAGCGCCCGTGCCGGCGTGTTCGGCCTGGACGGCACCATGCTGGCGCAGGCGAGCCGGCCGATCCGGCTGTGGCGCCCGTCGCCGGATCTGGCGCAGCAATCCTCCGCCGAGATCTGGGCCGCCGTCTGCGCCGCGGTGCGCGAGGCGACGGCGGCCGCCGGCCCACATGCCACCAAGGGGATCGGCATCAATGCCACGTGCTCGCTCGTGGTGCTGGACGTGGCCGGGCGGCCGGTTTCCGTCGACCCCGCCGGGGCGCCGGAGCAGGGCGTCCCTGCCGGGGCGCCGGAGCAGGACGTGATCGTCTGGCTGGACCACCGGGCCGGCGAGCAGGCGGACCGCATCAACGCCACGGGCCATCCCGTGCTGCGCTACGTCGGCGGCCGCATCTCGCTGGAAATGGAAACGCCCAAGCTGCTCTGGTTGAAGGAGCAGCATCCCGCCGCCTGGGCACAGGCCGCGCATTTCTTCGACCTGCCGGATTTCCTGACCTGGCGTGCCACCGGATCGCTCTCGCGGTCCTTGTGTTCCACGGTGTGCAAATGGACCTACCTGGGCCACGAATCACGCTGGGACGAAAGCTTTTTCCGGGTGGCCGGCCTGGGGGCGTTGGCGGATGAAGGCTTCGCGCGGATCGGCCAGACCGTGCTGGCGATGGGGGAGCCCGTCGGCGCGGGATTATCGTCGGCAGCGGCGGTGGAGCTGGGCCTGCCACCTGGCACGCCGGTCAGCAGTTCCGCAATCGACGCACATGCCGGGGGCCTCGGCGTCATCGGCGCCGTGCTGGACGGCCCGGTGGACCTGCGGCGGCGCATAGCGCTGGTGGGCGGCACGTCCAGCTGCCACATGGCGGTCTCGCCCGAGCCGCGCTTCGTGCCCGGCGTATGGGGGCCCTATTTCTCCGCCATGGTGCCGGGCCAGTGGCTGAACGAGGGGGGCCAATCCGCGACCGGCGCGCTGATCGACCATCTCGTGCAGACCCACGCTGCCTACGCAACCGTCGCAGAGCAGGCCAGCCGGACCGGCCGCCATGTCTTCGCCCTGCTGGCCGACCGGCTGGACGCCCTGGCGGCCGATAGTGCCCCGGCCCGGCTGACGGCGGGGCTGCACGTCATGCCGGATTTCCACGGCAACCGTTCG
Organism: Acidisphaera sp.; assembly: GCA_019240395.1. GTDB lineage: Bacteria > Pseudomonadota > Alphaproteobacteria > Acetobacterales > Acetobacteraceae > JAFAYA01. The sequence goes on from JAFAYM010000192.1 coordinate 8,677, forward strand.
CCCCGCGCCGACGCGACCCTGCGCGGCATGATCAGCGGCCTCAAGCTTTCGGCGACCGCCGACGACCTCGCGCTGCTCTATCTGGCGGCCGTGCAGGCCGTCGCCTACGGCACGCGGCACATCATCGAGACCATGAACCAGGCCGGCTACATGATCGACAGCATCATGGCATGCGGCGGCGGCACGAAGGACCGGGTCTTCCTGCGCGAGCACGCCGATGCCACGGGCTGCCGAGTGGTGCTGCCGCGGGAGCCGGAGGCGGTGCTGCTCGGCGCCGCCATCCTGGGCGGAGTGGCTGGCGGCTGCTTCCCAGGGATTGCTGAGGCAATGGCGGCGATGAGCCGCGCCGGAGAGGTGATCGAGCCGGCGCAGGGGGTCCAGGCCTACCACGCCGCGAAATACGCCGTGTTCCAGCGCATGCACGGTGATCAGATGGAATACCGCGCCCTCATGGCCAAACCCTGAAGCGGTAACCGCAGCGATGCGGCGGCAGTCCTTGCGGCGGCAGAGCTCTAATGATGTTGAACGACGCGCAGGAATTGTTGCGTACGCCTCTCGCGCGGCTGGTCCAGTACGGCTTCGGGCGGACCCTCCTCCACGATGACGCCCTCGTCCATGAAGACGATCCGGTCGGCGACCTCGCGGGCGAACCGGACCTCATGGGTGACGACGAGCATGGTCATGCCGCCCTCGGCCAGCTTGCGGATGACCGCTAGCACCTCTCCCACCAGTTCCGGGTCCAGCGCCGAGGTCGGCTCGTCGAACAGCATCAGCCTCGGATCGATTGCCAGGGACCGGGCAATCGCGACGCGCTGTTGCTGGCCGCCCGACAGGCGCATGGGCAGGTGATCCGCGTGGCCCGCCAGGCCGACCTTGGCGAGCAGGGCCATGCCTCTTTGGCGCGCTACGGCGGCATCGACGCCGTAGACCCGCACCGGCGCCTCCATCACGTTCTCCAGCACCGTGAGGTGATCAAACAGGTTGAAGTGCTGGAACACCATGCCGATCCGCGCCTTGGCCCGGGCGGCGGCGAGATCTCGCACCGGCTTCAGAACGCCGTTGTCCCGCCGGTAGCCCACCAGTTCGCCGGCCACCATGATCTCGCCCCTGTCCAGCAGTTCGAGATGGTTGACCAGGCGCAGCAAGGTCGACTTGCCGGAGCCGCTCGGCCCCATGATCGTGACGACCTCGCCGCGTTTCACCTGCAGGTCGACGCCGCGCAGGATCTCCCGTCTGTGCCCGCCACGCAACGTGTACGTCTTGTGCACATCCGTGAAAACCACGAAGGGCTGGCCGTCGCGGGCCGGCTTTTCGGGTTCAGGGTCCGGGACCAGGTTGAGCCATGGAGCGGCCGGCACCGGCTCGCTGTCCCGGGGGTCCGGCGCCGGCGTCACGCCGGCAGCCATCGCGACCGCCGGGGCCGTCGAGGGCCGGTCGATCCCGAGAAACATCTGCAGCATCGAACGACGACCTCCGATTGTCCGCAGCTCCGGATCCAGGCGCCGTTCGAGCAGGAGCTGCAGCAGCGCGACCACCGTCGTCATCGTCACATACAGCAGCGCAGCGGCGATGAAGACGGTGAAGAACGCGAAGTTCGTGGCAATGATCTGCTGTGCACGGAACGTCAGCTCGTTGACGAAGATGATGGAGGCGAGCGATGTGCCTTTCAGCATCGAGATCGTCGCATTGGCGATCTGCGGCAGGATGGCACGCATCGCCTGCGGCAGGATGATCCGCCGCAGCGTCAGAACCGGCCCCATCCCGAGCGAAGCGGCGGCCACCGATTGGTTGCGGTTGACGGCGAGGATGCCGCCGCGGATGAACTCCGCCGCAAAAGCCGCCTCGTTCAGGGCGAAGCCGATGACCGCCGTGGTTATGGAACCGAACCGGATGCCGAGCCGCGGCAAGGCATCGTAGATGAACACGAGTTGCAGCAGCAGCGGCGTGCCCCGCATCAGCCAGATATAGGCCCAGGCGGCACTGCTGACCGGCTTGTAGCGCGACAGCCGCATCAGCGCGAGCAGAAGGCCGAGAAAGAGGCCGGCGATCATGGCGAGGACGGTGATCTGGATGGCGATCCAGGCGCCTTCGAGCAGGAATGAGCTGAGGGCGTAGCGGAGGATGCCGCTCATCGGGCGCCCCGATCGGCCGATGGAGCCAGGTGTCCGGCGTTGGCTGCCATCCTCTTCCCCAGGCCCGATATAGGATACCATTTATCTATATCGCCCGGCAGTCAAGCGCTCGTGGACTGCGCGGCTATGGCCCGGCTGGCCGCAAGGTTTGGGTTGACCAGTATACCTATTTCCTGGCTCTCTGAGGGACCGGCAAAGGGCAGCTGAAGAGGCACGACATGGCTCTGCTTGAGGGAAAGACCGCTCTGGTCACCGGCGGCGGCCGCGGCATCGGCAGGGGAATCGTCCTGTCGCTCGCGGCATGCGGGGCGAGCGTCGTCATCAACGATCTCGGCGCGAGCCTCAGCGGCGAGGGGCGGGACAGGGGCCCGGCCGAACAGGTGCTGGCCGAAGTCCAGGCGCTCGGCGCGGATGGCGCCATCAACGGCGGCTCGGTCGCGGACTACGCGTCGGCCAACGCCATGGTGGAGCAGGCCGTCGCCACGTTCGGCCGCCTGGATATCGTGGTCCACGCCGCCGGCGTGCTGCGCGACCGCATGATCTTCAACATGACGGAGGAGGAGTGGGATGCGGTCATCGCCGTCCACCTGAAAGGCCTCTTCAACGTGCTCCGACCGGCGACCGCGCTCATGCGCCAGCAGAAGTCGGGTCGCATCATCGCCCTGGCCTCGGGGTCAGCCTATGGCGATCCCGGCCAGCCCAACTATGCGGCAGCGAAAGCGGGCATCATCGGGCTCAGCTATTCCACCGCCAATGCGATGGCCAAGTATGGGGTGACCTGCAACGTCGTGCTGCCGACCGGCACGACGCGCATGATCGATTCCAAGCCGGAATCGCGGGTGATTTTCGAGAAGACGGGGAAGTGGCCGAGCGAGGCGGCGAAGGGCACGCCGAAGGATCCGGACAATGTGGCGCCACTCGTGTCGTTCCTCGCTTCGGACCGGGCCGGCGGCGTGAACGGTCAAGTCTTCCACTCCCATGGATTCGGCTACACGCTGGTCGACCAGCCGCGCATTCTCGCTCGCCTGGATTCGACCAGCGCCTGGACACCGGAGCAGCTTGCCGCCGCCTTCGAGTCCTTCATGGCGAAGGACGTTCCGCCCCGGCCCGAATTGCCCTTCGGCCGCGAGGTGGACCGGATCGACCCGGCCGATTGGCAGCCGATCGACACTGGACGCCGGTATTGGCGGCGGGCCGGGCAACCGGCGTGATTCCGGCGGCCCCTTACCGGCCGGTGATCACCAGTGCGTCGAGCGCCTCGACCCGATCATTCCGGCACCAGAGCGGGTTTACTTCGAGCGCCTGCAGATCGTCCCCGAGGGACAAGGCGGCCTGGCTGCACCGCCAGATCGCATCCGCCGCCCTGGCCAGATCGATCCTGGGACCGCCGCGAGCGCCCTCCAGGATCGGCTTGGCACGCAACGATTCCAACATCCTCTCGATGATCGGCGGGCTGACCGGCAGCACCGCCAGGCTGACATCCCTGAGGGTCTCCACCCAGATGCCACCGAGCCCGACCGCGAGGGTCGGCCCGAAGGTACTATCGACGGTGACGCCGGCCAGAAGCTCCACGCCGGGCGGCCGCATCGGGACGACGAGCACACCTTCGATGCCGTTCCTGGCCGCCTTCAGCCCCGCCGCCCGAACAGCGGCGTACGCCTCACCGACCTCGGCAGCGCTGCCCAGATTGAGCTTGACGCCGCCGATATCCGATTTGTGCGCGATCTCGGCCGCGCAGACCTTGAGCACGACGGGGTAGCCGAACCGCTCGGCCGCGGCGACGGCTTCCTTGGCGCTGGTGGCCAGTGTCGCCGGCACCAGCGGTACGCCGGCCGATTCCAGCAGGCGCCGCCCTTCGGCCTCCGACCACGTGCCCTGCTTGCCGGCACCGGCGAACGGCTTCGGCCGCGAATGGACTGCGCGCGCCCGGGGTTCGGCGTCCTGCCGTGCCGCATTCCAGTGCACGGCATGTCCCAGCGCCGTCAGGCCGAATTCGATGCCCGGAAGCATCCAGATGCCATTGTCGGCATAGATCCGTTTCGCGAAGGGGCCGGCTTCGAGGCAGGTCAATCCGATGGGCACGACCGGCAGCGGGGCACGGCAGCGCATGTCCCGTACCAGCTCCATCCGCGCGATGTTTCTGTCCCGTTCGCCGGGTTCGGGCTCGATTTGCGGCACGACGTTGAAACCCATGTAGAGGACGAAATCGAAGCCTGGGTCGCGGCTGACCATCTCGGCCACGACATCCATCGGGACCGCCGCCGTTCCGGTCTCGCGCACCGTGTCGATGGCCGCGGTATCGAGCGGGTTCTGCACCGTGGCGAATTTCGGAAGATAGGCCTGCAATTCCGCCCTCGTCTCGACCGAGAAGGCGGGCAAGGCCAGTCCCTCGTCGGAGGCGCGATCGGCGATGATGTCGCAGGCACCGCCCGAGGCGCTGACCACCGCCATGCGTCCGCCCCCGAGCGAGTAGCCTTGCGCCAGGAGACCGGCGGTGATCAGCAGCTCCTCGAGGCTGCGAACGCGCACGATCCCGGCCTGCCGCAGGGCGGCATCGACGACGGCTTCGTCACCGGCAACCGCGCCGGTATGGGCCAGGGCGGCTTTCTGCCCCGCCGGCGTACGGCCCGCCTTCAGCACGACGATGGCCTTGCCGCACAGCAGCGCGCGGTCTGCGAGCGCGAGGAAGCGACCGCCCTCCCGGATCTGCTCGAGGAACATGGCGATCACCCGCGTCGCGGGATCGGCGATGAGATACTCCAGCACGTCCGCGGCCTGGATCATCGCCTCATTGCCCAGGCAGATGACCTTGGACAGGCCGATGGCGTGGGCGATCGAGAATTTCAGCATGACCGTGGTCAGGGCGCCGCTCTGCAGGACGACGCCCACGCCGCCGCGGGGAATGCCGAGCGGAATTTGCTGGCCGTAGGCCGCGACGCTGTCGGTCACGTTCAGGAAGCCGGGGCAATTCGGGCCCAGCACCGTTATGCCGTGACGCCGCGCCTGATCGACGAGACTGCGTTGCAGCTGACGGCCGGCGTCGCCCGACTCGCTGAAGCCGGCGGCGATGATGACCGCATTGCGGACACCAGCCGCGCCGGCATCCTCGAGCACGGCGGAGATGGCGCCGGGCGGGGCGGCGATGTAGGCGAGATCGACCGGCGAATCGAGCTGCCGCAGCGTCGGGATGCAATCGAGGCCGAAGACCCGCGCGCGCTTGGGATTGACCGGCACGACCCGACCGGAAAAACCGATCGCCGGAAGGTTGGCGTAGGCGTTGCGCGACCAATACGCTTCATCGGATGCGCCGACGATGGCGAGGCTTCTGGGAGCGAAGAATCTGTCCAGATGCGTCGGCGCGACGCACCTCCATGCTGCAACCTGCATGCTATCCGACATAACGTGCCGACGCCGCCATGAGGCTGGCGTAGACCTTACTTGACGGTCTTGATCGGAATCAGAAGTGCTTCGTCAAGACCGTATTTCTTCATCAAGGCCGCGAGCGCCCCCGTCTTCTCCTGGACCTCCAGTCCTTCCGACACCGCGTGAAGCATCTCGGAATTGCCCTTCGGCACGACGAAGCCGCTTTCCAGCTCGGATTTGTGCGTGAAGGCCCATTGCAGATTGGGGTCCGCCGCAACTCTCGCCGCCGCCGAGCCCGCGTCATCCATCGCAAAATCGTTCCGGCCATTGACGACCTGCCGGTAGGCCGAATCCGCATCGGTCGCGGGCTGGAAATTGATCGCCGGCTTGCCTTCACTGACGCACGTCTTGCTCTCGCCATCGATCAGCAGGGCGGAGGATCCTCCCACCGTGGCCGACCCGGTCGTCCCACAGAGCGTGGCCAGGTCCATGATCTTCTTGGGATTGCCTTTCTGCACAACCGCCGTCTGGCCGGAGTGGACATAGAGGACGAAATCGACCCTCTCTCCCCGGTCCTTTCGGTAGGTCACGCTGCCGATCATGACGTCGGACGCCCCATTGAACATGGACTGCAGCAGGCCCGCCCAGGCGCCCCGCACGAACTCATATTTCAGGCCCGCACACGTCATGGCGGCTTCGATCATCTCGACCTCCAGCCCGGCCAGGTGATCCGGGTTCTTCGGATCGGTGTAGGCGTACGGCTCCTGGGTCGGTGATACGGCGATCTTCACCACCCTGTTCGCATAACCGGGATATTTCGTGGCAGCCTTGTCAGGCTCGCATCTGGGACCGTCCGCGAGCGCCGTTCCAGCGAAGGCTGCCGTCATGAGCAAGGCGAGGCAGGAAAGTTTCGCATTTCGCAACAAGGCAGCCTCCTGCTCAGCAGGTTTCTAGTATACTGGTTGCAAATTTGCGTCAAGCATGCCGCTTCGGGAAGAGCCGTCGTCCTGCCTGCCACGCGGTCGACAGGCGAGCGGTTCCGTGCCGAGTCGGCTGGAGAAGCGCAGTATCACCTCGCCCGGTACGGGCGCGCGCCATAACCACTTGACGACGCGCTAACCAGCGATAATGGTATACTAGTAACCGCCGCTGCCGAGCAGGAAGGAAACGCGCACCCCCATGTCCCGTGAACCTTCGGGCGCGGCTGAATTCGACCCGATCTCGCTCGAGATCCTCTGGAGCCGCTTGATCTCGATCGCGGACGAGTCGGCAGCCGCGCTCCTGCGCACCTCCTTCTCGACCATCGTGCGCGAGTCGAACGACTTCGCGACCGGCCTGATGGATGCGAACGGCGACTCCCTTGCCGAGAATACCGCCGGCATTCCCTCCTTCGTCGGCATCCTGCCGCGGACGCTGAAGCATTTTCTGCATCGCTTTCCCAAGGAGTCCTGGAAACCCGGCGACTGCGTCATCACCAACGACCCGTGGATGGCAACCGGTCACCTTCCGGATTTCACGCTCGCGGCGCCGATCTTCCATCGCGGCCGTCTCGTCGGCTTCTGCGGCTCCATTGCGCATGCCCCCGATATCGGCGGCGCGGGATGGTCGTCCGACTGCCGCGAGCTTTTCGAGGAAGGCTTGCGGGTCCTGCCGGTGAAATTCCTGCACGAAGGCCGGATCAACGAATTGGCGCGGGACTTCATCACCGCAAACGTCCGCGTTCCCGACCAGGTGCTCGGCGACCTGTTCGCCCAGGTCGCGGCGGCCGACGTGTGCGCCAGGCGCACCTCCGAATTCCTCGGGGATGCCCAGATCGAGGATCTGAGTGCTCTGTCCTCCGCCCTGCAGGACCGCGCCGAGAAGGCGATGCGCCGCGCCATCGAGGCAGTGCCCGACGGCACATACCGCGCCAGCCTCGACGCGGACGGGTTCGATGCCGACGAGACCCATATCGAGTGCGCCATCACGGTCAACGGATCGGCATTGCACGTCGACTATGCGGGCACGTCGAAGCAGATCGGACGCGGGCTGAACTCGGTCCTCAACTACACCTATGCCTACTCGGTCTACCCGATCAAATGCGCGCTGGATCCGATGACGCCGCGCAACGAGGGCTCCTACCGGTCGATGACGGTCGATGCACCGGAGGGTTGCCTGCTGAACCCGCGCTTCCCAGCGCCCTGCAGCGCGCGGCAGCTCACCGGGCACCTGCTGGCCGGCGTCATCTACCGGGCGCTCGCCCAGGCGATTCCGGACAAGGTGATCGCCGAATCCGGCTCCGCGCCCACCTTGCGTTCGGTCTACAGCGGCGTCGATCGCCACAATCAGAGCTTCTCGCAGGTCTTCTTCGCCTCGGGCGGCATGGGCGGCAGCGCGATCCAGGACGGTCACAGCTGTACCGCCTTCCCCACCAACACCGGATCGGGGAGCATCGAAGCCTTCGAAAGCATTTCGCCGCTGCTCGTCTGGAAGAAGGAGCTGCGGACCGACTCGGGCGGCGCCGGCAAGTTCCGCGGCGGCCTCGGCCAGGATGTCGACATCGAGGTGACCTCCTCGCACCCGCTCCGCCTCTCCCTGCTGTCCGACCGGCAGAAATATCCGCCGAAAGGCCTGCTGGGCGGCAGCGAGGGTGCCCCGGTCGAGATCACGCTGAGCGACGGCACCAGGCCGCATCCGAAGTCCCGCAGCGTTCTCCAGCCCGGGGACCGCCTCACCCTGCGTTTCAGCGGGGGCGGCGGCTTCGGCGACCCCCGCGAGCGTGACCCGGCGGCGGTCATGGCCGATGTGCGGGATGGCTACGTCTCGGCCGAGCAGGCGCACGGCATCTACGGCCTGCTGCGTGACCCGGCGGACGCATGATGGCGGCCAGCCGTATTCGCATCGGCGTGGACGTCGGCGGCACTTTCACCGATTTCGTTCTGGTCGATGACCATCGCCAGCTGATCTACCTGGGCAAGCAACTGACCACCCCGCGCGACCCGAGCCGGGCGATCATCGAGGGCATCCAGCGTATCCTACGTGAAGCCGGCGTGGATATCGGCAAGCTGGATGGCGTCGTCCACGGCACCACGCTCGTCACCAACACCGTCATCGAGCGCAAGGGCGCGAAAGTCGGCCTGGTGACCACGAAGGGATTCCGCGACGTGCTCGAAATGGGCCGCGAGATCCGCTACGACCTGTACGACCTGTTCCTGGAGAAGCCGGAACCGCTCGTCCCGCGCCATCTGCGCAGCGAGGTGGACGAACGCGTCGACGCAACCGGCGCCGTGCTGCGGCCCCTCGACAAGGACGAGCTCCGCACTGTCGCTCGCCGGCTCGTCGACCAGGGTGTCGAGGCGATCGCCATTGCGTTCCTGCACGCCTGGCGCAACGACGCGCATGAGCGCGAGGCGCTGGCGATCGTGCGGGCCGAGCATCCCGACCTCCCGGTGACCCTGGGGTCCGAGATCGCGCCCGAGATCCGCGAATACGAAAGGAGCAACACGGCTGCGGCGAATGCCTACGTGCAGCCGCTGATGCAGCGCTATCTCTCGCGCCTGGAGGGCGAGCTGCACGAGCTGGGCCATCGCGGCACGTTGTCCATCATGCTCTCGGCGGGTGGACTGACCACCGTCAGGACCGCGTCGAAATTTCCGATCCAGCTGATCGAATCCGGACCGGCCGCCGGCGCGACCGCGGCCGCGCTCTATGCCAAGCTCACCGGCAATGATTACCTCATCTCGCTCGACATGGGCGGCACGACGGCCAAGATGTGCCTGGTCGAGCACGGCGCGCCGGAACATTCGAACGAGTTCGAGGCCGGGCGCGTGAAGCGCTTCCGCAAGGGATCCGGGCTGCCGCTGAAGGTGCCGGTGATCGACCTCATCGAAATCGGGGCCGGCGGCGGCTCGACAGCCTGGATCGACGGCATGGGGCTGCTGAAGGTGGGCCCCGAGAGTGCCGGTTCGGAGCCGGGCCCGGTCTGCTATCGCCGCGGCGGAACCGAACCGGCGGTCACCGACGCCGACCTGCTGCTCGGCTATCTGTCGCCGGACTTCTTCCTCGGCGGCGACATGGCGCTCGACCTGGATGCCGTCCGCAAGGCCGTCGAGACCAGGATCGCCGCCCCCCTCGGCCTGGGCGTCGAGCAGGCCGCCGCCGGCATCCACGCCGTCGTCAACGAGAACATGGCCGCCGCCACCCGGATGTATATCGCCGAGAAGGGCCGCGATCCCCGGCGCTACACCATGATCGCCTTCGGCGGCGCCGGCCCGGTCCATGCCTACGGTCTGGCCAAGCTGCTGAAATTGCGCCGGCTGATCTGCCCGCTGGGCGCCGGCGTCACGTCGGCGCTGGGCTTCCTGGTCGCCGCGCCGGCGGTGGACCTCGTACGGAGCTACGTGGCGCGGCTGGAGGTCGCCGACTGGGCGCAGGTGGACGGCTTTTTCACCGACATGGAGGCAACCGCGGTCGAGCGCCTGGTCGAAGCGGGGGCCCGCAAGGAGGAAATCCGCTTCGAGCGCCGCGCCGAGATGCGGCATGTCGGGCAGGGTTTCGAGATCACCGTACCGCTTCCTGACGGACCCCTGCGTGCCTCGTCTCTCGACCAGGTCCGCGCCCAGTTCTTTGAGACGTACGAGAAACTGTTCGGCCGTCGCATCGAGGGCATCGGCATCGAGGCGCTCACTTGGCGGCTGCACGCCGCTGCGCCGCAATCGGACGTGACGCTGAGGTTTGCCGGGCAGAAGGCCGATACCGGCCAGCGGATCAAGGGCGAACGGCAGGTCTTCTTTCCGGAGACGGGATATGCGCCCTGCCCCGTCTATAACCGATATGCGCTCAAGCCCGGCGACGGCTTCCGCGGACCGGCAGTCGTCGAGGAGCGCGAATCCACGACGATCGTCGGTCCGGATTCGACCGTGCATGTCGACCGGTTCCTCAACCTCGTCATCGACATCGACCAGTCGACGGTCGCAGTGGCCGACACAGAGGTGCATCATGCCCACAACGGTTGAAGTCCTCGCCGAAGCGATCCGCGACGCCGGCACCCCGTTCATCGTCGGCCATCCCGGCGGTGAATCCGTCGAGCTGATGGATGCGGCCCGCCAGCGTGACATGCGCTTCATCCTGATGAAGCAGGAAGTGGCGGGCGCCATGCTCGCGTCCACCTGGGGGGAGATCACGGGTTCGCCGGGCGTCTGCCTCTCGACGCGCGGGCCGGGCGCCATGAACATGGTCAACGGCGTCGCCTATGCCTCGCTCGACCGGGCGCCGCTGATCGCCATCACGGACCAGTATTCCGCGCCCACCTACGAGACGGGCCTGCGCCAGCGCATCGACCAGCAGGCGGTCTATGCGCCGCTGGTGAAATGGTCGACGAGCGTCAACGCGCGAACCATCCGCCAGCAGATCCTGCGCGCCATGCGCTTCACCACCAGCTTTCCGCCCGGGCCGGTACAGTTCGACATGCCACAGAGCGAGACCACGAAGGAGGCCGGCGAGCTTGCGGCGATGCCGCCGCTGCTGCCGCACGTGTTGGTGCCCGATCCGGACCGCAGCGCATTGCAGGAGCCGCTCGAGATTATCGCACGCGCCCGCAAGCCGGTCATCCTGGTCGGGATGGGCGTGCTGTGGTGCAAGGCCTCGGCCGAACTGATGGCCTTCGCGGAGCAGCTCGGCGCCCCGGTCCTGACCACGGCCAAGTGCAAGGGCGTGATGCCCGAGGATCATGCGCTGCGGGCCGGCTGCATCATCGGCGGGCTCATCGAGCGCAAGCTGGTCGGCGCCGCGGACCTCATCATCACCGTCGGGCTCGATGCCATCGAGCTTCAGCCCAAGCCATGGCCCTACACCGCCCCCGTGCTCGCCCTCGCCACCTCGGTCGGCACCGATGCGCTGGTCCCCGCCTCCCCCGAGGTGCTCGGCGATCTCAAGACGTTGCTGGCGCGCCTCGCGGAATGGACGAAGCCGGGTTCCGGCTGGGGCGAAGGCGTCGCAAAGACCTTCCGCGAGCAGGTTCGGGACGCGCTGGATACGCCGGCGAGCGGCCTGTCGCCACAGCGGGCGATGGAGGTGGCGCGGGCGACCCTGCCGCGCCGCACCACGGCCACCTGCGACGCGGGCGCCAGCCGGCTGCTGGTCGTGCAGAAGTGGGAGTCCTACGGGCCGCGCGAGTTCCTGACCTCGAACGGCCTCGGCTCGATGGGCTACGCCATTCCCGGCGCGCTGGCGGCCCGGCTGGCCCATCCGGACCGCCCCGTGGTGGCCTTCACCGGCGACGGCGGCTGCATGATGGCGATCGCAGAAATCCAGACCTCGGTGCGCGAGAAGCTGCCCATCGTGGTGGTCGTGCTCGACGACGAGGAGATCGGCCTGATCCGCGTGAAGCAGGAGATCAAGCGCATTCCGCGCTACGGCGTCGGCATCGGCGGGATCGACTGGGGCAAGCTCGCCGAAGGGTTGGGCGCGGAAGGAACCGTGGTCGATACCGAGGCCGGCTTGCAGTCGGCGCTGCAGACCGCCGTTGTTTCCGGCAAGACCACGATCGTCGGCGTACGCATCGATCCGACTGGCTACGTGGCGCAGTTCAACGCTCTGCGCGAACTCTGATCGGGCCGGAGAACAACGATGGCGAAGGAAACACCCGCCTGTCTCTGGCTCGATGGCAAGATCGTGGCCTGGCAGGACGGCACGATCCACGTGGCGAGCGAGGCGGTCGTTCGCGGTGAGAGCGTCTTCGAAGGTGTCCGGGCCTATGCCAGCGGCGACGGCGAGGAACTCTACATCTTCAAGAACCAAGAGCACCTGACCCGCCTGCGACAGTCCGCAAAGATCATGCGCATGAGCATTCCCTACAGCGACGAGGAGCTGACGGCCGCGTTCAGGGAGCTCATCCGCGCGAACGGCTACCGCGACAACGTGCATTTTCGCCCGACGGTCTATTTCGCGGAGGGGGAATCCAACCAGTTCGACCCGGCGGAAATCCGGACGGGCATGTTCTGCATCGCCTATCGCCGGCCACATTCGAAGTCGGTGCTGGACGGCGTCAAGAGCTGCACCAGCACATGGCGCCGCAATACCGATGTCGCGACGCCGTCGCGCGTCAAGGCGGCCGGCAACTATCACAACAGCCGCCTCGCCCATGTCGAGGCGCGCCTGAATGGGTTTTCGTCACCCCTGATGCTGAACGACCGCGGAAAGGTGGCGGAAGGCCCTGCCTCCTGCTTCATGATGATCCGCGGCGGCAGGGTCATCACGCCGCCGGTCACTGCGGATATCCTGGAGAGCATCACGCGGCAGACCGTCATCGATCTGTGCCGCGACGATCTCGGGCTGCAGGTGATCGAGCGCGAGATCGACCGGACCGAGGTCTATGTCGCGGACGAGGCCTTCTACTGCGGCAGCGGTGCGGAAGTCACGCCGATGCTGTCGCTCGATCACTATCCCCTCGGCGCAGGTGGGGTCGGCCCGATCACCAGGCGAATCCAACAGCACTATTTCGATGTGACCGCCGGTCGCGTCGAGAAATACCACCACTGGCTCACGCCGGTTTATGGCGCTCACCAGCATCGCGAGACGCCCGTCTTGGCGACCCCGTGCGTGTCATGAGCGCCGACCGGGAGCTCGATGGGCTCCGCGCCTCGGTGCGGGAGTGGGTCGAGGCAAATTTCCCGGCCTCCTTGCGCGATGCTCGCGAACAGGAACGATTCTTCCAGTCCATGCCCATGTACCCAACGGGGGCGGACTGGGATTTGTGGAAGGCTCGCCTCATCGAAAAGCGCTGGACAGCGCCGGGGTGGCCCGCCGAGTTCGGCGGCGGCGGCTACGGTCCCTCGGCAAGCGGCGCCATTGCGATGGCGCTGGTGCAGGCCGGTGCCTTCAATCCGGTCGCGGGGAACGGCACCACGATGCTCGGCCCGACGCTGCTGGAGTTCGGCACGCGCGACCAGCAGGAGAGGCACCTGCCTCCGATCGTGCGCGGCGAGATCGTGTGGTGTCAGGGTTTCTCCGAGCCGAATGCCGGTTCGGACCTGGCTTCCCTTTCCACGCGCGCCGTCGAGGACGGCGGCGATTTCATCGTCAGCGGCCAGAAGATGTGGACCTCCGACGCGCATCACGCGCACTGGTGCTTCTGCCTCGTCCGCACCGACCCGAGCCGTAAGCACGCCGGCATCTCGTTCCTGCTGATCGACATGGCCAGCCCGGGGATCGCCGTGCGCCCGATCCGGACGATCGCCGGCAACTCCCATTTCTGCGAGGTCTTCTTCAACGACGTCCGGGTCTCCAAGGAGAACCTCGTCGGCAAGCTCGGCGACGGCTGGATGATCGCCAAGCGGCTGCTGCAATTCGAGCGCGATCCGACGCTGCGGCCACGCCGCCAGTTCGTCGGCGATGCCCGGCCGCTGGACCAGATCGCCCGCGATTACATCGGCTGCAGCGAGGATGGGCGGCTCGCCGACGCGGCGCTGCGCGATCGGATCGCCCGGAACATGATCGACGCCGAGGCGCTGCGGCTGCTGCAGACCCGGATGACCGGCGACGGGGCGACCGGAGCGGGAGCGACGGACGCCATCTCGGTCGCCAAGAACGCGCGTGCCGCCATCCAGCAGGAGCGCGAGGAGCTTTTGCTGGAAATCATGGGCTATCGCGGCCTCGGCGAGGCCGGAGCGGAGTTCGACGATGTCGAGCTCGAAACCACCCGCGCGTTCCTCTGGAACAAGGCAATGACCATCTTCAGCGGCTCCACCGAAATCCAGAACAACATCATCGCCAAGCGCATCCTGCATCTGCCGACGGCTTGAGAGGGCGGGCCGATGCACGAGGAGCTGGCGATACTGCGGGACAGCGTCGCCGCTTGGGTCGACTCCGGTGGCGGCGTGAGGATGCTGCGCGCCGTTCGTGACCGGCGCGACCTGCCGGGGTTCGATCCGGCGATCTTCGCCGTCATGGCCGAGCTCGGCTGGGCGGGCGTGCTCGTTGCGGAGGAATTCGGCGGCTCCGGCCTCGGCTTCAGGGGGATGGGCGTGCTTCTGGAAGAACTGGGCCGCCATCTCGTCCCCGCGCCGTTGATCGGCTCCGCCGTGGCCGCCGCCAGTGCCCTCGATTGGAGCGGGCGCCCACCGGTGAAGCACCGCTGGCTTCCCGGGATCGCCGAGGGCAGCGCGATCGCGGCACTCGCGGTCGATGAGGGCGCGCGCCATACGCCCGAGCGCATCGCACTGCGCGCCGAGCGCACCGGCTCCAGGTTCGCCGTCAGCGGCACGAAGGTGTTCGTGCTGGACGGCATGGCGGCTGACGTTTTCGTCGTTGCGGCGCGGACGGATGGCTCGCCCGACGCTCTCTTCGGCGTCACCCTCTTCGCCATCCCGGCCTCGGCCGCCGGTCTCGGTCGCGCGCCCATCCGGCTCATCGACTCCCGCGGCTACGCCACGCTTTCCCTGGAGAACGTGCGGCTGACGGAAGACGACGTGGTGGGAGAGGTCGATGGCGGGCGCGCGCTGCTCGATCAGGTGCTCGACGCGGCGCGGGCGGCCGTTGCCGCGGAGATGTTGGGACTGGCGGTTCAGGCCTTCGATGCCACGCTCGATTACCTGCGCGTTCGCGTGCAGTTCGGCAAGCCGATCGGCGCCTTCCAGGCGCTGCAGCACCGCGCGGCGACCATGTTCGGCCGGATTCTCCTCACGCGGTGCCTGGTCGAAGACGCGCTCGATGCGTTGGACTCGGATCCCGCGACCGCCGGCGCGCGGGTCTCCGCGGCCAAATCCGCGGCCGGCGACCTGGTCAATCTCGTGACCCGGGAGATGGTCCAGCTGCACGGCGGCATCGCGATGACCGAGGAGCATGACGCCGGCCTCTATCTCAAGCGCGCGCGGGTGCTGGAAGCCACACTCGGGTCCGCCGCCTATCATCGCGAGCGGTTCGCCGCTCTTTGTGGGTTCTAGAGCAACATCCGATCGGGTGGAATCACCCGGTCGGATAAAGTTGCTCGCCAAAACAAAGAGCTAGAGCATTGTTGTGCGCCTATCAGCACGGACAATGCTCTAGAGCGATCAGGTGGAATCACCTGATCGCACAAAGCTGCTTGCCAAACAAAGGATTAGAGCCGTGGGCGTGAACGCGAGTTCGCGCCCACCGCTCTAGCCAATGGTCATTTCCGTAATTCGACGGGCTGGGCGAACTCCTCGAGTCCGTACTTCGCGAATATCGTCTTGAGCTCGCCGTTCCGCTCGAGGATGTGTGCCCCCTCCAGCACGGCCCGCCGGATCTCGTCATCATCCTTGCGCACGGCGGGGCCGATCACGAGGTCGGTCAGGATGGTGAACGCGATCTCGAATTCCGAATTGTGGCCCATGGCGCGCTGCTTCGCCGTGATCGCCCCATCCATGACGAAGTCGATGCGGCCATTGGCCAGCTGACGGAGGGCTGCCTCCTGATCGACCGCCGGGATATAGGTGATCGGCGGACGGCCACGCTGCTTGCAGGCGGCACTTTGCTTCTCGACCTCGGCGAAGCTGACGCCCCCCACCGTGCTCGACTCGGTGGTGCCGCACAGATCGTCGAGCGAAAGGAGCTTTTTAGGGTTTCCCTTCGGAACCAGGACACTCTGGCCGCTGCGCATGTAGGTTACGAGGTCGATCGTCTCCGCGCGCTCGGGTCGGTAGTTGACGTTGCCGATCATCACGTCGGTGGCGCCCGACATGATGCTCTGCAGCAAGGTCGAGAAAGGGCCCTTGACGTAGGTGAAGTTCAGCCCCGCGCATTTCATAATCGCTTCGATGATTTCGACTTCGGCCCCGGTCAATCGATCGAGGTTGGCGGGATCGGCGTAGGCGAAGGGCGGCGATGTGGTGACGGCCGCGATCTTCACTCCCGTTCTGGCGTGCTGTGGATATTTCTCTGCAACCCGTTGCGGCTCGCATTGCTGCGCCCGCGCCACGCACCCCATGGAAAGGGAGAAACCGAGCAGCAGTGCGGCCACGACACCGACGCGCTTCAACAACACGATGCCTCCTCGGACCATGAGTTCAGGTGCTTGATCCTGATGCCGTTGGCAACTAGTATACTTATTCGGTGGATCGCGACAAGGGCGTGAACGCGTTCAATTCGAAAGCGGCAAAGGTGATGGCGAGAGGAGACACGGCTGACGTCGTGATCGTCGGAGGCGGCATCGTCGGCTGCACCACGGCCTACAACCTCGCCCGGCGGGGAGCGCGCGTCGTTCTCTTCGAAAAGGACGATATCGCGCAGGAGGCCTCCGGCCGGAACCGCGGCAATATCCGCCTTCAGCTGCGCGACCGGCTCGAACTGCCGCTCGTGCGCGAGGCCATCGCGCTGTGGCAACGGGCTGACGAAGAGCTCGGCATGTCCACCGAGTATCGAACGACCGGCAATCTTCTCGTCACCTACCACGACGACATCGCCGCGGGCTTCGCGGCGGAGGCCGAGCGGCATCGCGGGCTGGGCATCGACGCGCGGGTTGTTCCCCGCGACGAGCTCCGCGAGCACGTGCCGGACATTTCACCCGACATCGTCGCCGGATTCCTCACGACCGAGGACGGGCACGCCAACCCGCAGAAGGCGACCTGGGCCTTCGCGACGGCGGCCCGTCGCGCCGGGGCGGATATCCGCACCGGCACCAGGGTGACGTCTCTCATGATCGAAGGTGCTGCGGTCCGTGGCGTGGCCACCGACCAAGGGACGGTATCGGCGCCGGTCGTGCTGAACGCCGGCGGCGTTCGCGCGCCGGGGCTGTTCGTCCCGCTCGGCATCACGGTCCCGATCACGCCCGCCAAGCACCAGATCCTGGTCACCGCCCGGCTGCCGCTGGTGACCCGGCCCTATCTGCGCTGCGCCGGCCCGCGGGTCAGCTTTTGCCAGACGCTCGAGGGCACCCTGCTGCTCGGCATGGGGCCGGCCCAGGCTGTCGGGTTCGACACGTCGGTGTCTCGCGTGCACATGAGCAACATCATGCGGGAAACCATCCGGCTCGTGCCGACCCTCGCCTCGGCGCCGGTGGTGCGTGCCTGGACCGGCTGGTTCGAAATGACGCCGGACGATCTGCCGGTGATCACGGAAATCCCGGACCACAGGGGGTTCTACATCTGCGCCGGATTCTCCGGGCATGGCTTCGCGCTGGCGCCGGCGATCGGCCGGCTCATGGCCCATCTGATTCTCGACGGGGCGGCGACGCACCCCATCGACGCGTTCGGGCTCGATCGGTTCGCCGGGGCTCAGCGTGATGCCCGAGAACACACACCCGCATCCGTGATATCCCGCCTTGGCCGGCTCACTGCCGAGGGGCTGCACTGAGGGGCCATGGTGCTGGTTCTGAGCAAGCAGGATGTCGCGGGCCTGGTGACCATGCCCGCCCTGATCGAGGCGGTTGAGGCTGGCCTGATCGAAGTATCCGCCGCGACGGCGATCAATCCGAACCGGCTTCGTATCTTCGTGCCGGAGCGGCAGGCCATGATGGCCTGCATGCCGGCCTATCTCGGCCAGGCGAATGCGCTGGGCGCCAAGATCGTGGCGAGCTCCAGCCGCAAACCGTTGCCCGGCGAAGCGCGCCCGATGTCGGCCATGACCCTGCTGGCGGACACGGATGGCCGCTTCCTGTGCGTCATGTGCGGCACGCATCTCGGCGCCCTGCGTACGGCGGCGGCCTCGGCGGTGGCGATCCGGCATCTCGCGACCGAGGCGGCATCGACCATGGCTGTCATCGGCTGCGGCGTGCAAGGGCGGGCGGAACTGGCGGGCGCACTTGCCGTCAGGCCACTCTCGCGTGTCCACGTCTACGACATCGACCCGGCGAAGGCGGAGGATTTTCGCGCGCGGATGACAGAGCGGCATGCGGTTCCTATCCTCATCGAGGAGACTGCGGACGCGGCGGTCGCCAACGCGGAGATCGTGGCGCTGGCGACGAATTCGGCCGGCCCGGTCGCCGCGGCGGCTGCCTTCCGGCCGGGCGTGCACATCAATGCCGTCGGCGCGCATACG
>JAFAYM010000200.1 GCA_019240395.1 Acidisphaera sp.
CGAAGCACTCGACCTGTCGTGCGTCGGCGAAGTGCGCTGCCTCGGCCTGATCGTCGGGGTCGAGCTGGTCGCCGACCGCGCGTCGCGTCGCCGGTTCCCCGCCGGGATGGAGGTCGGCGGGCGCGTGCGGCGGGAGGCGCAGGCGCGCGGGGTGCTGGTGCGCAACCGCGACGACGTGATCAACCTTGCGCCCCCCTATGTCGTCAGCGAGCCGGAGATCGAGCGGATCGCCGCGGTGCTGCGGGAGTCGATCGCGTCGGCGACGCAGCAGACCGCTCCTTGACTCATCGGGTCTCGGACGCGGGGGCCCAGACCTCGCCGAGGAATCTCACCCAGTTCTCGCCCATGATCTTCTCGATCAGGCCCCCCGGCAGGCGCTTGCGCTCCAGCGCCACGACCAGGTTGCCGTAATCGCCGAGCGTCTCGAGCCCGCCGAGGATCGGGATGCCGCCCATGTCCACCAGCCGGCGGCCGTAGCCCTTGTCGCTGGCGATCCAGTCGAAGAAGGCCTGCTCCTGGCCCTGGATGTGATCCGTGCCGATCCCGACCCGGTCCGCTCCGACGACGTCGACGACGTGCGCGATCGCGTCGGCATAGTCATCGACGTTGGCGCCAAGGCCCCTGGCCATGAACGGAGGCACTCCGGCGACGCCGACGAAGCCGCCATGATCGGCGATGCTGCGCAGCTGCTCGTCGGACTTGTTCCTTGGGTGGTGGCGCAAGGCTGCCGGACAGCAATGCGTGTAGGCGACAGGGCGCCGGGAGGCCTCGATCGCGTCCTGCGCGGTCCTTTCGCCGACATGGCTCAGATCGATGAGCATTCCGACGTCGTTCATTTCGTGGACAAGCTCACGGCCGTAATCGGTGAGACCACCATCATGGCTCTCGTAGCAGCCGAAGCCCACGGCGTTCGCCGTGTTGTAGGTCAGCTGTGCGACGCGCACGCCGAGTTCGTGAAACACCCGGACGTGCGGCAGATAGTCGCCGAAGCCGGTGGTGTTCTGCCATCCCAGGATGATTCCGACGCGCCCTTCATCGCGGGCCCGGGGAATATCGCCGACATCGTGGACCGGGGTGATCAGGTCGGCGTGCTCGATGAACATCCGCTTCCACTGCGCGATGTTGCGCAAGGTCTCTTCAAGACCCTCCCAGACCGAACATGTGCAGTTGGCCGCTGTGAGCCCGCCCCGCTGCATGGCCTCGAAGGTCGTGCGGTCCCACCGCGACACGACGAGCCCGTCGACGATCAGCATGCTCAGGCCTCGATGTCGTCGATTTCGTGTCGCCGGGGCTGGGGCGACAGGCTTCGGATCTGCGTCATCGATCGGCTCCCTGGGTTGCGCCGCGTGCCCAGCCTCGCATGGGTCGCACGGCCGCTCCACAGGGAAAGAGCCGGACGATGGCACCCCTTGATGCCCGACCGCTGAGGGCCGCCGGTCGCCCCGTGTGAATCAGGTCACTTCCGAAGCGCAACGACGCCCGGTATGCTCGGCCCTCTGGTCACCGAACCCCAACGGAGGGTTGTTCGTCATGCCTGTGATGGACGCCGGCTGTGGCGCCATGCCCGCATCCGGCGGCGGTTCGGATGGCGTCGTCGCAGCGATGACGGGCGCGGATCATGTCGTGCAGTAATGGCGAGAGTCTGACATTGGGCCGCCGGGATGCTGCCGCCGGCGCCGCCGATCTGGTGCTGACCTGCCGCCCCGGCAAGACCGACGGCTCGTTGCGGTTCCTCTACACGCTGGAGAACCGCGGGACTGCCGAGGTCTTCGTCATGGACGCACTGCCCAGCATCGATCCGGCAACCGGCGAGGGGCGGGCGAAGCAGCAGGCTGCGGTGGTGATCCTCGATGGCCAGCTTGACGCCGTGGTCGGCAAGTTTGCCGCCCCGCCGCCGACCGAGCGGCGCGTCGCCGTGCTGGTCGTGCCGCTCGCCCGGCGACTGTCGCCGGGGGGAAAGCTGGAGGGGCAGCTGACTATCCCGACGCCGCTCGCCGAGACCAGCCCGTATTTCGCCGATCTCACGCCGCGGCAGTACGAGCCGGTCGATATCAACGCGGTCGTGTTCACGATCGGCTATTGGCAGGCCGGCGTCGATGGCCTGGTCGCGGCACCGGCCGAGTACGCCCCCGGTCTGTTCACCGTGATCACGCGCAACACCCTGCGCAGCGCGCGGCGCGTGTCGCAACGCTTCCCGACCGCCGGCTTGCAGATTCTCAAGCGCACGGACGCATTTGCGCGCTCGCTCACCGTCGATTGACGCGGCATAGGAATCACCGAGATGGCGGACCGGGACCCGGTTCAGACAGCGGACAAGCGCCTGGCAATCCACACCGCGCTCGACGGTGTCGAGAAGACCGATGACTACGATCCCTTGCTGCTGGTGGCGATCAAGGGCACTGAAGACGTGTCCGCGCCGTATCGTTACACCGTGACGATGTGGCGCTATGTCCACATTCCCGAGCACCCGCCGGTTCCTCCCGCGGACCTGATCGACACGGCGGTCGAGGTGCGCGTCAACCTCAAGGAAACGCTCGAGGTGGGAATAAGCGGTTCGGCATCGGGCTACAGCACGTCCAAGGAGAAGGAGACGAGCACCTATGTCCGCCGCTGCGGCGTTTTCGAGACCTTCAACGACGAAGGTTTCGTCCTCGGTGAAAGTGCGGCCGATGTTAAGGGGATAAAGCATTACATCAGGCAATATACCGGGACGATTGTACCAGCCTTCAAGATGCTCGACTACGAAACCTGCTTTCGCGTGTTCGAACAGAAAACCGTCGTCGACATCATCAAGGAAGTCACTGATCCGTATCCATACGATTTCTTCCTGAAGATAGACTATACCTTTTTGCAGAACGTGGTGTTCCCGACGATCCCGTACTGCGTGCAGTTCAAGGAGAGTACGTTCAATTTCCTCAGCCGACTGATGGCGGAGTACGGCATCTGGTACTATTTCGATCACAATGCCCAGACAACGAATATCGCCACCATGGTGCTGGGCACCGGCCACGTGAAGTTCAAACCTGTCACCACCAGCGGCAAGGAACAATTCGACGCGAATTTCCCGATCAACCAGCTCACCCTGCTCACCAACAAGAAACTCGATCCGAGCGCACTGACGATCCAGCACTTCCAGGAGAACTACAACCCGATCGTGCGTCAGTCGCGCTTCGGCAATTTCAACATCCTCAATCCGATCGACCCGATCACCGCCAAGACCGATATCCAGCCGCAGCGCGACCTGATCTCGGCCACCAACATGAAGATCCTCAAGAATCCGCCATCTCCGGCGCCGAACGACGACTATTATCGGATGGAAAGCTTCGGCATGTCGGTGGATCAGAATTCACCGGCGAATCCACCGACCAAGGATGCCCTGCCGAGTGCCCAGGCCTACAGCGACAACTGGATGGCCGGCAAGGAGGCGCTGATCGCCAAGGTGAGCGGCGGGACGCGGAATTGTGCTTTCATTCCGGGCTTCACCTTCGACCGCATCGCGCGATCCGGCATACCGGGCGTCGTCGTCACCGCGCAGGGTGCCGTCTCCGCCGATGAGGCCGGCGCGGCTGCCGATGGCGGGGCGGATGCGGTCGTCTTCGACAACCCGGGTGCCGCGAACAAGAGCGTCCGCGTCATCAACACCTATGTTCTCGCCCATGTCGAGTTCGAAGGAGTCGACACGTCGTACTCCAGCGATTCCGGCAATCTCGGGAAGTTCATCACCGATACGCTCTTCCCCAGCAATCTGAGCCGTGCGGATCTTCTGGCGAACGGCACCGCCCAGGGCGTCAACAACTACCTGCAGAACCAGCTGCCCCTCAATCTGGGACAACCGACATCGCCTGGCACCCCTGGCTTGAGTTTCCTCGCCTACACCGCCGGGGGAGGGCTCGCGGCGGTGACTGCGGCGATCCCGCTCCTGGTGCAGGCCGTCGAAAAGTGGAGCGACGAAAAGACCGACGACTTCCACTGCAGCTTCGTCGCCATACCGACGGAGAAGCTCGAATACTCCGGGAGCCAGCTGCCGATGACGGCAGCGTCGCTACCGTCGCTGCCGCTGCCGGTCGCGGTGCAGCCGCAACCCGGCGGACCGCACCTCGCCGTCGTGATCGGGGCAAGCGGCGTGCCGGCCACCGCCGACCAGGATCTCGGGGAGGTTTACGCCGACAAGCTCGGCCGCGTCCGCGTGCGGTTCGCCTGGGACCGCAGAAAGGGCGAGCAGCCCGGCGATTCCTTCAAGCGGGGCGATGCCACGTGCTGGGTGCGTGTCTCCGAGGGATGGGCGGGACGAAGTTCCGGAACCCAGTTCCTGCCGCGTGTCGGGCAGGAGGTCATCGTCGATTTCATCGACGGCAACGTCGACCGCCCGATCATCACCGGACGAGTGTACAACGCCGATCACAACTTCGCCAATCTACCATTCCCCGAGGGACAAGTCGCGCAGTTGGGGGTCACGCAATCCGACCTGCTCAAGCCGGCCGGCTCTTCCGAATACCGTTTCACCGGCGTGAAAACCCGCAGCATGCCGAAGCCGAGCGGCAATGCGACGGAGCGCTACCACCTCGTGCGGTACGACGACGCCTATAACTGCGAGCAATATCTGCTGCGCTCGCAAGGCCGGCTCGATGTCACGGCGTTCGCGCACAGCTTCGAGACCACCTACGGCAACAAGAACGTCACCGCGGTGAAAGGCACGGACCCCGACGGCAATCCGTTCGGCGGGAACATGTACACCACCGTCGGCCAGGAGTACGACTTGCATGTCGGCAGCAACCGCTACGAGCAGGTCGACAAGGACTACGAGATCACGGTCAAGGGCGACGTGCGGGCCGACCTCAAGCAGGGTCTGACGGCGGTGATCAAGGGCGATGTGAGCATCGCGCTTAATTCGCTGACCGTCGAGGCGACGGAGAAGATCACGCTGAAGGTCGGCCAGAGCTTCATCGTCATCGATCACTGCGCCGTCTACATCAACGGCCCGTCGATGATCTACGAGAATTCCGGCGGATCGGCGCAAGGCGCTGCCTCGGTGACGATGCAGAATGTCGCGGACGCCGCCTTGGCCGAGCCCGGCGATCAATGGAACAAGCGCGTCACGGACTGCATCGGCAAGGCGCCACCGGGCGGCCAGCGCGGCACCCATACCGAGCAGCCGACGCCCGCCCCGGCGTGCGACTCGGTCGTGGACGGCGTCGCCTGCGATTTTCTTTCCGGCTCGTCCGGCGGAGCTTCCGCCGACCAGGGAGGGAACGGCGACGGATTGAGCGGCTCTTGAAACGGGAATGGGGTTTGGGATCCCTGACCCCAGCGACGGAGGCATCGTGGCGATAAGAGGACAGCCCGCACGGAACATCGGGGCCGAGTCATCGTGGCTCCAGATCGATACGCCGGAGGCCGGCTACGCCGGCAGTGTGGTGACCCTTGTCGCGCGGATCGCCAGGACGCAGTCGGGCCGGGCCATCCTGGAAGGCATTCGCGCGAGCGGCGGCCGCGTCAAGATCGAGAAGCCGACGCTCACCGACCCGCCGAATGCCACGGTCGGGCGGGAACCTGCGGTCAAGAGACCCGCCCCGGAAAACGCCGGCGTCACGCCGGACTGTTATATCGGTTTCGATCCGGAGGACTGGCCGAGTCCGGTCGATCCAGCCGCGCGCTCACCGGAGGTGATCCTGTTCCTGCTGCTGCGCGAGGCCGTGTCCTTCCTCCGGGCCGGCGGCGGGGCGGATGCGCGGAGCGTCAGCGCGGAGCCCGATCCGGAGGAGGCAGCGGCGATCGCCCAATTCCAGAGGGAACGAAGCGCCTGACCTTCACGTCGCGGGCGCCGACCGCCCATTGTGCCGGGCCGCAGATGCCGCGCACCCTCGCCGCATGCCGCCCCCCCTGCTCCTGTTCGGCGCCGGATTGCTCGCGGGGACGATGAACGCGCTCGCCGGCGGCGGCTCCTTCGTGATGCTGCCGGCGCTGATCGCGGTCGGCGTGCCTTCGGTCCAGGCGAACGCCTCCAGCACCGTGGCGCTCTGGCCGGGGAGCGCGGCCAGCGTGTGGATATATCACCCCGGCATGCGTCCGCTGTGCGGCGTGGCGGCCCGTCCAATGCTCGCAGTGACCCTCGCGGGCGGTCTCGCGGGCAGCCTGTTCCTGCTGTGCACGCCGAGCTCGGCCTTCGACGCGGTCCTGCCCTGGCTGATGCTGCTGGCGACCATGGCGCTGATATTCGGGCGCCGCATCGGCGCTGCCCTGCAGGGGCAGCTGCCCCGCCGGACCGGACTCGTGCTGGCGGCGCAGTTCGGGCTCGGTGTTTACGGCGGCTATTTCGGCGGCGCCGTCGGCCTCATGATGGTGGCGGTCTGGTCGCTGCTGGGCGAAAGCGACATCAAGGGGCTGAACGGCCCGCGCACGCTGCTGGTCACGGCGGCGAACACGGTTGCGGTGCTTACCTTCGTGGCGGCGGGCGCAGTGCGCTGGCCGCAGACGCTTATCGCTTTGGCCGGCGGCTTGCTGGGTGGCATCGCCGGCGCCCGTCTCGGCCGCGTCACGCCGACCGGCATCACGCGGGCGATGACGATATGCTTCACCGCCGGCGTCACCGTCGTGTTCTTCGTTCGCGCCCACCTCTAGAGAAGCCGCCGACCCCCGTTCACCTGGATCGTTCGCCCCGGTAGCGCAGTGCGTCGACCAGCAGGGCGAAGGCCGGCGTCGGTTGGCGGCGGCTCGGGTAGTACAGGTGATAGCCCGGGAAGGGCGGGCACCACTCCGCGAGCACCTGAATGAGCGCGCCATCGGCGAGGTGCGTCGCGACCAGATCCCTGGGCAGGTACGCCAGGCCGAACCCGGCCAGCACCGCCTTGAGGATGCACGCTATGCTGTTGAACACGAGCTGACCTTCGACGCGCACCTTCAGCTCGCGCCGGCCCCTTTCGAACTCCCACGCGTAGAGCCCGCCATAAGTCGGCAGGGACGACGGTCCCTGCCGGGGTCCCCTGCTTGAAAGGAGGCAGAGCCCCTCGCCTGCACTTCCTGGTTGCGCTAACCCCGTCCCATGGACCTGATCCATCCCGGTTCAGTGCTGGCAGGTGCGCCCGAGCTCAGCGTCGTCGTGCCCTGCTACAACGAGCGCGCCAACGTCGCCCCCCTGGTCGCCGCCCTGGACGCGGCACTCGAGGGCCTGCGCTGGGAGGCGGTGTTCGTCGATGACGACAGCCCGGACGGCACCGCCGCCGAGGTGCGTCGGGTCGGTGCCGCCGATAGTCGCATCCGCTGCATCCGTCGGCTGCGGCGGCGCGGCCTCGCCTCCGCGGTGATCGAAGGCGCCCTGTCCTCCTCCGCCGCCTATGTCGCGGTGATCGACGGCGACCTGCAGCACGACGAGACCCGCCTGCCCGAAATGCTCGCCACCCTGCGCGGCGGCGGCTGCGACATCGTCGTCGGCAGCCGCCACGTCTCGGGCGGGGACGCGACGGGGCTCGCCGGCGCTTGGCGGCATCTGCTCTCGGATTTCGGCATCCGCGTTGCCCAGGCGATCCTGCCGGTGCGGCTGACCGATCCGATGAGCGGTTTTTTCATGCTGGAGCGCCGGCTGTTCGAGTCGCTGGCCCCGAGCCTGACCGGCCACGGCTTCAAGATCCTGCTCGACCTGCTGCTCGCGGCGCCAAGCGGCCTGCGGGTGCGCGAAATTCCCGTGCGGTTCCGCGAGCGCGCCGCCGGCGAGAGCAAGCTCGACGCCCTGGTGCTGACGCAGTTCGCCGGCCTGCTGCTCGACAAGGCGCTGCACGGGCTGGTGCCGCTGCGCTTCATCGCCTTCGCCGCGGTCGGCGCGGTGGGCGTTCTGGTGCACCTGACGGTGCTGGCCGCGGCGGGCCGCTGGGCGGGGCTGGGTTTCCACGACGCCCAGACCCTGGCGACGATCGTGGCGATGGTCGCCAACTTCCAGCTCAACAACCAGATCACCTACCGCGACCAGCGCCTGCGCGGCGCGCGGCTGTGGCGGGGGCTGCTGCTGTTCATGCTGGTCTGTGGGCTGGGGGCGATCGCCAATATCGGCATCGCCACCGTGCTCTATCGCGGTCACACCACCTGGCCGCTCGCCGGCGCGGCGGGGGCGGTCATCGGCGTGGTCTGGAACTACGCGGTGTCGGCGACGCTGGTGTGGCGGAGGTGAAGGGGCGGCGGAGGTGACGGGCCGGCAGGCCATCCTCCTGCTGCTGGGTCTGACCCTGCTGCGGCTGGTCGTCGCGGGCTTGCTGCCGCTCTCGGCGGACGAGGCGTATTACTGGGTGTGGTCGCGCGCGCCGGCGGCCGGCTATTTCGATCATCCCCCGATGGTCGCCCTCTGGATCCGGGCCGGCACGACGCTCGCCGGACAGGGCGCTCTCGGCGTGCGGCTGCTGGCGCCGCTCTCGGCGGCGCTCGGCAGCCTGCTGCTGTTCCGCGCCGGCGAGGATCTGCTGCCGGGGCGGCGTGCCGGGCTGCTCGCCGCCGCCCTGTTGAACGCCACCCTGCTGTTCGGCGTCGGCGCCGTGACCATGACGCCCGACACGCCGCTGCTGTTTTTCTGGACGGCGGCGCTGTGGGCAGCGGGGCGGCTGCTGCGGACCGGCAACGGCGCGTGGTGGCTGGCGGCGGGCGCGGCAGCGGGCGGCGCGCTGGTCAGCAAATACACGGGGTTCCTGCTGCTCGGCGGGGTCGGACTGTGGCTTCTCTGGCTTCCCGAGCCGCGGCGCTGGCTGCGGCGGCCGCACGCCTGGGCCGGTCTGGCGCTCTGCCTGCTGATTTTCCTGCCGACGTTGCTGTGGAACGCCCGGCACGGCTGGGCGAGTTTTTCCAAGCAGGGCGGCCGCAATTTCGTGTGGGAGCCCGGACTGGCGCTGCGCCACCTGGGTGAGCTGCTCGGCTCGCAGATCGGGCTGGCGACCCCGCTGGTCTTTCTGCTCTGCCTCGCCGGCACGGTTGCGGCGTTGCGACGGGCGCGGGATCCGGCGTGCGGCCTGCTGGCGGCGCTGAGCGTGCTGCCCGCCTTGGTGTTCATCGAGCACGCCCTCGGCGACCGCGTCCAGGCGAACTGGCCGGCGGTGATCTATCCCGCGACGGCGATCGCAGCGGCCTGCCTCGGCAGACTGCGCCGTCTGGCCGGGCCAGCGATGGCACTCGGCGCGCTGCTCACCGCGCTGGTCTACATTCAGGGCGTCGGCGGGATGCTGCCGCTGCCGCGGCGCCTCGATCCGACGTTGCGCCTCGCGGGCTGGCCGAAACTGGCCGAGGCGGTGGAGCGCGCCCGGTTGCTGACCGGCGCGGAGTATGTGGCCGCCGACAGCTATGGCGAGGCCGCCTTGCTGGCCCGCTTGTTGCCGCCGGACGTGACGGTGATCGGCGTCGAGCCGCGCTGGGCGTTTTTCGACCTGCCGAACGCCGCGTCGGCAATCGACGGACATCGCGGGCTGCTGCTGCGCACCGCCCGCCGGCAGGGCCCGCCGGATGCCGCGGATTGGGCGACGGTCGAACCCGAAACCATGCTGCGGCGCGGCCGGGACGGAACCGTGGACGAGGTCTACCGCCTCTACCGCGTGATCGGCCGGCCGGGCGACATCGCGGCGGTGCGTCTGCCCCGTCCCTGATGCCCTGAAAATACCAAGATGCCGCCCAGCTTCGGCCCCGCAGCCCCGGCATTGCCGATGCCCTGATCTCTTCGAAGGAGGATCGTCGATGCTCCGCCGCAATGCCGTTCTGGCGACCCTGGCCTTCGCCGCGATGACCGCACTGATGCCCGCTTCTGCGCACGCCGAGTGGTGGCACGGCGGCGGTGGCTGGCGCGGCGAGGGATGGCGGAGCGAGGGATGGCGGGGCGAGGGATGGCGCGGCGGTTATGGCTGGGGCTGGCGCGGTCCGCGCGTCGTCGAAATCGTGCCGCCGCTCTACGCCGAGCCCGCCTATGTCGCGCCGCCGGTGTACCAGCCGCCGCCGGTCTATGTCGCCCCGCGCGTGGCGTATGCGCCGCCGCCGCCCGCGTACGCGCCGGCGGAAATCGTCGTCGCGCCGCACCCCCGTCCGGTCGTCGTGCATAGGCCGCTCGCGCATCCCTGCACCTGCAGCTGCTGCCGTTAACCGGCCCCCGCCAGGCTGGCACGCAACGCCGGCGGCAGCGGCGTCGCCCGTCGCGTCGTCTCGTCCATCAGCACCAGCACGCTCTCCGACGTAGCGACGCATTGCTCGCCCCGGAACAGGCCCTGGGCGAGCGCGAGCGAGCTCTTGCCGACGCGGACAACGGCGGTGCCGATATCGACGACGTCGCCCCACAGCAGCTCGGCGCGGAAGTCGATGACCAGGCGGACGATGACGAAGGCGCAGCCGGGGGGGCCCGGCGTGTCTGCGCCCTCGGCGAGTAAAGCGACCCGGCCGGACTCGCAAAACGTGGCGAAGACTGCGTTGTTGATGTGGCCCTGACGGTCGGTGTCGCCATAACGGCAGGTCTCGCGGGTCCAGGAGGTGAAGCTGGCGCGCTGGGTGAAGTGGTTCGTGTCGGACATGCAGGTTCCTGGAACGGTGTAGCGTTCTTGGTTCCGCGGCCGCGCGCCGGTCAACCCCAGCCTTGGCAAGGTGACAATGGGACCCGCTGGGGAACGTCGGCCCCAGACCCCATTCACCTGACCGTGACCGTCAGATGCATTTTCGGATGGATGTCGCAGCGGACCACGAAGACGCCGGGGACGGTGAAGCGGATGTCGATGTGGTCGCCCGGATCCTGCTCGCCGGAATCGAAGTTGAAGCTCTCCGACTTGACGTAGGCGTGGTGGATGAGCTCGCCGTCATCGTTGACGATCCGCACCGTCTCGCCACGCTTGATCTCGAGCGTATCGGGGCTGAAGGCACGCCCGATCTGCGAAATGTGATACACCGCATCGGCCCGAGCGGCCGGGGAAAGCCCCGCCGCTCCTGCCAGCAGCGTCAACACAAGCAGACCGGCGGCGGGCGGGCAGGGCCGGGTCATCGCGCGACGATGTCCCGGTGCATCGGCGCCAGCCGCGCGAGCAGCCGGTTCTGCGTCCAGCTCGAAATGCCGTTGCGGTCCATGGCCGTCTGCAAGTCCTCGACCATGGCGTTGAAATTGTAGTCGGTGATGCCGAGCCCGCGATGCGCACCCGCCATGCTGATCCCGTGGTAATGGCAGGGGCCGCCGGCGACATCGCAGAGCTTGTCCACCAGCCTGCCTTTCAGGCGCTCGATATTGATGTTGTCGAACTTCTCGCGGGTTCGCGGATCGGCCAGCACCAGGACGAGGAGCTGGTCGACGATCCGGGTGAGTCCGGGGCGCTCGCCGAGATCGTCGTAAAGCGTCCCGGCAAAGGCCGGCGCGGCCGTGCCGAGCGTGCAGGCGCCGAGCACGACGAAGATGCAGAAGAGCCGGAAGATGGCAGGATGCCGTCGCCGCATCCCGTCACAACCCGAGCTGGAGTGAGACGTACACACCTTGCTGGTCCTTGCGGGTGGCGATGCTGCCGAGATCGACATAGGCGAGAGTGGCCGAGACATGCTTGTTGAGGAAAACCGCGACGAACAGGTCGTACCAGTTGCTCTCGTGGGCGAAGCCGAGATTGTCGGGCTTGGTGCGGTATTCCCCGCCGATCGCCACCTGCCGGTTCAGAAGATACGCGGCGCTGCCCTCGAATTCCGGGTGATAGGCGTCGCTGCGATCGCCCCCGAATCCGAGCAGGCCGAGCTGGTTGGCGCGCGTGAAGCGCAGCGTGGCATCGAGCAGCAGGCTCTCGCTGAGCAGGATCTTGGTGGCGCTGACGTAGAAATCCGCACCCTGGTCGTCGCGGGCCCCGATCGCGCGCAGCAGCGCGCCGCGATTGTTGATCTTGTATTGCATGCCGACGGCGAGCTGCGGGATCAGGCTGTCCTGATCATAGACGGCGTCGCCGAACAGCCGGACCTTCACGCCGGCGATATCCTGATCGAAGGTGTAGCCGGCGCCGATGCCGAGGATGCGCCCGGTCGCGCCGGTGTCGAAGACCTGCCGCGCATAGGACAGCTCCACCCGGTTGAACAAGCCGATCGAGGCGCCGAAGCTGTGCAGCTGATACCCCGGCAGGTTGACGAAGGTGTAGTGGGCGGTGCCGCCGATTGCGTCGCGTGTGCCGTAGCCGGCGATCGTCGCCCAGGTGGCGAGGCCGCCCCCGCCGGCGCCCTCGATATTGGCGACGCCGGCGGTGCCGAGCAGCCTGCCGCTATCGGCCAGCGGCGGCGCCTGCGCCCTTGCGGTCGCGGCGGCGAGAAGCGCGATGACGGCGATCGTCAGTGTCCGGAGCATTCTGCCCGTTCCGGCGGCCGCCACTGTTGGGGCCGACGGCGAGCCTTGCAGGCGTGGGTGAAAAAGACGCTAAGACAAGCGGGCAAGCAGGCAAGGGCGCTGGTGTCCCCTGACCACTCCTGCACTTAAGCCGGCCTTAATCGCGGCCCGGCATGGTGCGCCGCGCAGCCATCGCCGTAATCCCAATGCAAACCGACAGACCCGCGCCCCTGCGACGCCGGCTCGCCGCGGCGCTGGCAACGATCCGCGTCAAGATTCTGCTGGCCTTCGCCAGCCTCTGCCTGATCACCGGCTGCGTCAGCCTCTATGCCGGCCTGGGCCTCGCCGGCATCGGCCAGCTCACCATCGACACCTTCGATAAATCGTTAATGTCGATCAACTACGCGCGCGCTGCCGCCGCGGATTTCGC
Organism: Acidisphaera sp.; assembly: GCA_019240395.1. Taxonomy (GTDB): domain Bacteria; phylum Pseudomonadota; class Alphaproteobacteria; order Acetobacterales; family Acetobacteraceae; genus JAFAYA01. The sequence goes on from JAFAYM010000200.1 coordinate 12,714, forward strand.
GGCGATGGAGGCCGCATTCGCGCGCAGCCGGCAGACCCGCAATGCGGGGCGCCAGCACGAGCTCGAGGATCGCGTCGCGACGCTCGCGCAAAGCCTGCAGGAGGATCTCGGCGTTGCCGGCGAGCGCGCGCAGTCCGCGCACGCGATCGAGGCCGCGCATGCCGTCGAGCGGGCGGCCGAGGAATGGCAGGCAGTGCGCCGCCGCCTGACCTCCGCCGCCACCACGGACCTCGCGGACTGGCGCCTGCTCGACGCCGCTGCCGACATGGTCGATCAGCAGATCGACCTGCTGGTCAACTACACCGCCGGCGACGGCTTTCGCTTCCGCGAACACGCGGTGGCGACGATCCGCACCGCCCGCCGTCTCAACATCGCCGGCACCTGCGTCGCGTTTCTGCTGTCCGCTCTGATCACCTGGCTGCTGGCGCGCCGGATCACCCGGCCGGTCGCCGCCGCCTCCGCTGCCGCGGCCGGCATCGCCCGCGGCGAGCTCGACACGCCGATCCCGGCCGGCGGCTCGGACGAGCTCGGGGCGCTGCTCGGCGCGATGGCGGTGATGCGCGACAACATCCGCGCGATGATGGAGCGCGAGGTGGCGCAGCGCCGCTCGGCGCAGGCCCGCCTGGTCGACGCCATCGAAAGCTCGCGCGAGGGGGTGATCCTCGCGGACGGCGACGGCCGGATCCTGATCGCCAACAGCCAGGCGACGGACTTCTTCCGGGATCTCGCGGGGCTGCTGCGGCCCGGCGTGCTCGCCGGCGAGCTGGTCGCGCGGGCGGCCGCGCAGAGCAGCCGGGCGGAGCCCGGGGCAGCGAGCGGCTCGCACGAAGCGGAAGCGGCGCTGGCCCTCCAGCTCGGCGGCGGGATGGTCCCGACCCGGGAGGCGCGGCTCGCCGACGGGCGCTGGCTGCGCATCAGCCGCAGCGAGACGCGCGAGGGCGGCTTCGTCGCGATCTGCAGCGACATCACCGTGCTCAAGCAGCGCGAGGCCGAGCTCGAAAGCAGCAATCTCTATCTCGACGCAGCGCTGAGCAACATGTCGCAGGGCCTGTGCCTGTTCGATGCCGCCGAGCAGCTCCGCGTCGTCAACCGGCGGTTCTGCGAGATGTATCGGCTTCCCGCCGAACCGCTGCGTCCGGGCCTGCCGCTGCGCCGACTGCTGGAGATCAGCGTGGCGGCCGGCAACCACGGCGAGCAGACGGCGTCCGCGCTCTATCACGAGGCGGCCTCGATCGTCAGCCGGCGGGAAACCAGCCTGCAATTCCAGGAGCTCAGCGACGGCCGGGTGGTGGCGGTCGCGCATGAGCCGATGGCCGATGGCGGCTGGGTCGCGACCTATGAGGACATCACCGAGCGGCGCCGTTCGGAGGCGCAGATCCTGTTCCTCGCCCGCCACGACGCGCTGACCGACCTGCCGAACCGCTTTCTTTTCGGCGAGCGGATGGAGCAGGCGATCGCGCAGCTCGGACGCAGCAGCGGCTTTGCCGTGCTGTGCCTCGATCTCGACCGGTTCAAGGCCGTGAACGACACGCTCGGCCATCTGCTCGGCGACAAGCTGCTGCGCCAGGTGGCGGAGCGGCTGAGCGCCTGCGCGCGGGAGGTCGACACCGTGGCCCGGCTCGGCGGCGACGAGTTCGCCGTCATCCAGGTCGGGCTGGAGCGGCCGGAGGCGGCGGGCGAGTTGGCGCGCCGCCTGGTGGCGACGATCAGCGAGCCGTACGAGATCGACGGCCATCACGTCGTCGTCGGCGTCAGCATCGGCGTCGCGGTGGCGCCGGGCGACGGCACGAGCGGCGGGACGCTGCTGAAGAACGCCGACATGGCGCTGTATCGCGCCAAGGCCGACGGCCGCGGCACCTTCCGCTTCTTCGAGCCGGAGATGGACGCGCGGCTGCAGGCGCGGCGGGCGCTGGAGGGCGATCTGCGCCGCGCCCTCGAACAGGGCCAGCTCGAGCCGTTCTACCAGCCGCTGATCGATTTCCGCTCCAACCGGATCTGCGGCTTCGAGGCGCTGCTGCGCTGGCGCCACCCCGAACGCGGCATGGTCTCTCCGGCGGAGTTCGTGCCGATCGCCGAGGAGATCGGGCTGATCGTGCCGATCGGCGAGTGGGTGCTGCGCCGCGCCTGTGCCGACGCCGCACGCTGGCCGGAGCCGGTGAAGGTCGCGGTGAACGTCTCGCCCGCGCAGTTCAAGAGCCCGCTTCTGGTGGACGCCGTGGCGGAGGCGCTGGCCGCGTCGGGCCTGGCGGCGGGACGGCTGGAGCTGGAGATCACCGAATCGACGCTGCTGCAGGACAACGACGCGACGCTCGCCACCCTGCACCGGCTGCGCGATCTCGGGCCGCGCATCTCCATGGACGATTTCGGCACCGGCTACTCCTCGCTCAGCTATCTCCGCAGCTTTCCCTTCGACAAGATCAAGATCGACCAGTCCTTCGTGCGCGACCTGGCGAGCAAGCCGGACTGCGCGGCGATCGTGCGCGCCATCACCGGGCTCGGCGCCAGCCTCGGCATGAAGACCACGGCGGAAGGGGTGGAGACGGAGGAGCAGATGGCCCGGCTGCGCGCCGAGGGCTGCACCGAGGGCCAGGGCTACCTGTTCAGCCGCCCCTGCCCGATCGGCGACGTGCCGGGCCTGCTCGAGCGCTGGAACGGCCTGGCGCGGGTGGAGGCGTGATACCAGCCGACGGAACCTCCGCCTCTCGGATGACCGTCATTGCGAGGCCGATCGGCCGAAGCAATCCAGGGCCGCACGGACGGATCATGCAGGCCGTCAAACACCTGGCCATTGGCATGGCGTTGCGGCCCTCGGGCATCGACATTTTCCGCGCGAGCCGGCAGGGGAACTCCCAAGCCGGGGCCCGAGGTGATGGAAGCGCTCATGCCGTTTCGCGCTGCGCTGATCGCTGCCGCCATGGCGACGGTGGCCTGGTCGGCCAGTGTCGCTCGCGCCGGCCAGGGCGGCGCGACCGGCCTCTACATCAACGCGCCGACCGTCGAGGAGCTCGGCGACATGTTCGCCCACCCCGATGCCTGGCGCGACGCCCGCTCGCATCTCAAGGCCCTGGTGGTGGCGGACCACATGTTCGGACATGTTCCGGACGCCGAGGTCGGGCAATGGCTGGCCGAGCTGAAATCGTGGAACCTGGCACTCGAACTCGAGGTCGGGGCGGTGAAGGAGTGGTCGGCGACCGGCCGGAACACGTTCGCCATCGAGGCGCCGCAATGGCGGCGGATCATCCGGCTGGGCTCGGGCTTCTCCTCGATCGCGATGGACGAGCCGCTGGTCAGCGCCCGCGACAGCCTGCACAAGCCGGACGCCTATGCGATCGAAGAGACCGCGCAATTCGTCGCCGCGGTGCGTGCAGAATTCCCCGATCTGCTGATCGGCGACATCGAGGCGTATCCCTCGATAGCCTTCGCCGACCATCTGCGCTGGATCGCCGGCCTGCGCGCCCGCCTGGCGGAGCTGGGCGTGCGCGGCATCGATTTCTATCGCCTCGACGTGGACTGGATCGCCTTCACGGCGGCGCATGTTGGCTCGTGGGCGGAGGTCAAGCGGCTGGAGGAGGCGTGCCACAATCAGGGCCTGCCCTTCAGCCTGATCTATTGGGCCTCCGACTATCCCGCGAAGAAGGCAGCGGGTACGGCGCGCGACGCGGACTGGTATGACGGGGTCATGGCCGAGGGCCGCGCCTACGCCGCGGTCGGCGGCCGGCCCGACCAGCCCGTCATCGAAAGCTGGGTTGGCGCGCCGAGCCATGCGGTGCCCGACAGCGCGCCCTGGACGTTCACCCGCTCGGTGCGGGACTTCGCGATTGCGTTCCCGAGGGAAACCGGGCGGAAATAACAAAAAAAGCCGCGCTATGACGACGAGAGACGATAGAACATGTCTGTTCGGTTCGCTTTGCCTCGGCTTGCTTCCTGCTGTACATGGAGCGGCAGCCGAGTTCGGTACCTGTTCCGAGCTTAGCTAGGTCAGTCGCCTCGGGGCTGTACGGAGCGGGCGGATGCGAAGTGGGTTGAGTATTACGTTCTTCATGAAGGAGAGATACCGGGGATTCGGCGAACTCGGGAGCGCGTTCCCCGGTTGACGGCTGTGCAACCGGCGCGACTAGCTGGCTCAAGGAATTTGCGTCCACATGACTGACAGCGGTTTCAAGAACGAGGAGACGCTTGAGGAGGTCGACGACGATAAGCTAGGTCATGCTCTTTGGAAGCTTCATTTAGATTTACGAAACGGGCACACCGTTGATGCAACTGCCCCCCTCCATCCTATCATGGACCGCATTCCGCTAGAGCATCACATAAGCGAGGAGTTTGTAACTCTAATTGCAATAGCCTTTCAGACCCGGCAATTCGATGTAATTTCGGCTGGTATTATGAGCCGATTTCCTGGAATCTGTTCGGTAGAAATAGCCGAATGTCGGGAATTGCCGTTACCCTATTTGGTAAGGATATCGAGGTTTGATCGAGTGCGCCTGCGCTTAGAGTTTTCTCCAGCTCTCTCGGGATACAACGAAGTTCGCGTTCAGGTTCTCTTTCTCGTCTGGTTTCTTCCCCTCTTAGAACGCTGTCTATCACTAAAGACCTATAACGTAGGATCTGTGGTTCTGAACCAATGGGATGGTGGCGTAGTCCCCGGGCTTGCTTATTGTTCAAATTCGTATAATCATCTTCTAATACCAGATAATGTGTTTGTTCCATCGCAAGCATACAAAGCGTACAAGTGCGCTCTGGAAACCGCAAAGATTAGTTGGAACAATAAGTGTCCGATCTGCTTTTGGCGGGGATCGACTACCGGTCAACGGCCGTCACCCAGTTGGGAATCGCTGCCTCGCGTACAGTTGGTCCGGCATACCGAACAGTTCGGGAGTAGATATAATGTCGGACTATCAAGTGTGGTTCAGATTCGCGATTCGGAGGAGTTGGAAGCGATAAAGGCGTCGGGCCTAATGAAGGAAGTGGTTGATCCAGTCGCATACCAGCACTACAAATACGTGATTGATATAGATGGGAACACAAATGCCTGGGCCGGACTGTTTCAAAAGCTCCTATCAGGCAGTGTTGTTCTGAAGATCGCTTCGCCAAAGGGCTATCGCCAGTGGTACTATTCAAGACTAGAGCCCTGGGTTAACTACGTCCCAGTAGATTGCAGCTTTGGCGATTTAGACCAGAAAGTAAGATGGCTCGCCAATAACGACGATGTTGCGGAGCGGATAGCACTGGCCGGGCGGGAGTTGGCGTGGTCCCTATCGTATGATTCGGAGATGGACCGGGGTGCGCGTACTATAGATCTGGCGCTGCGTGTGTTTTCGTGAGCTCATTTGACGGGAGATACGAGTGGTAGACTTGGCGCACATTGCTGTAGGCTATCCACGCAATCAGATGATGGATTTGCTAGAAGCTAGCTCCCGATACCACGGTTGTCGATTTATTGGGCTACCAAAGCATTGGCGAGCAGGTCCGTTCTGGATGCCAAATAAAGTAACACTCGTCAAGACGTACTTGGATACCGGGGATCTCGACTTAGACTCGATCGTACTTTCTACGGACGCGTATGATGTGCTGATTGCGGAACACGCAAGTATTATTGCCGCTAAGTTTTTGGCCGCCAAGGCGGACTTGGTGATGGGCGCAGAAGCAAATTTTCATCCATCAGAGGGGCGCGAAGCGGTTAAGGCTTGCTTCGATACTAATAAGTCAAAATGGCGTTATGTAAACGGCGGTGGTTACATAGGTTATGCCTGGGCAGCTCGGCAACTCGCCGATTACGTGAGCCAACGCTTAGATAGCAAAGATTACGACTACATCGAAGCGGATGACCAAGCCTTGCAGCAGCGATTTTTCCTCGCGTACCAGAACTCGCGCGAGCTCCGAGTGCGGCTCGATACGGAATGTGACATATTTTGCTCGTTAAACCTGTCGACTACGGATTTTGTGGTCAGCGAATCGCGTATTCGCCATCTGCGATCGAGTAACACCGTGTCAGTTCTGCATGCGAACGGGGGCAAGCACAACTTACCAATTCTAGATCGATATTGGTCGCTTATAGGTGGAGCGACCGGTGGTCGCCCCCATGACCTTCGGCTCACAAAGTACTGCGACGCGGCGCTCGCCTTCGATAGAGAGAGACGGAAACTGGTACCGTCGGACACGGTGAATGGTTCGACCGTATTCTTGCTTGTCAAGGGCGGTAGGCACGCTCTGGCGGCGACAGCAGATCACGGTCTTCTTACATTCGATCCATTTGGAGGGGTCAGCGAAGGGGCCTCGTTAGTCGGGCCCCATGAGATCCTTTCCATCCGAGAGCAACCGGTCACTCACCATGGAACTACAATAGATATATATTGTGCAGAAACTAAGAACAATAGCTGTATTGTCCTCATGGAATCACCGAAAGTATCAGCGTTGTCGGAATCGTGGTTTGACCGAATCCTCAGCATAGTTCAGGAATACTGTGACAAATATTAGCACTTTAGGCGAAGCTGGGGAGGCGTCCCTCTGCATATCCATAATTGTTAAAATGGTCAGAGGCCGACTCCCACTCGCCGTTCTCGATCCGCTCTGCCACGTCGGGATACTTGGTGCGGTACCAGACCTCATCAACCGGCAGCTCGCGCGGGCGCCGGCCCTCGAAATAGCCGTGCTTCACAAAATGCTCTCGCGCCGAAGTGTAGGCGCCGGCGTTCAAGGCCTCGGCGACGTCCGGATAAGTGCGGCAATACCAGGCCTCGTCCACTTCGACACAGAGCAGCAGCATTCCGATTAACTTCCGAAGGTCCTCGTACGAGAGGTCAACCTTGTCTCTGGGCCGGCCTGACCGTACTTCCGAAAAGCGTTCTTCGATGCAGCGAAACGGGACGAGACTTGTCACGGACTTGCGGCTGAGGTCACGCAATTCCGAACTGGCCGAGTCGTCTGCGGGCCCCCTGCAATCGGCGAGCATGGTACCCGCCGTTGCTCCGGAGTTGTCTGGCGTTGCTCGGTGCGTCGCCAGCAGGCGTGGCACTTCCTGTCCGGGAGCAACAAGACCCGCCTCGGTCCGATCGCGCCGCGCAACCTCGATGCTGACCGGCCGAGTGCTCATCCTAATTCTCCGCTAGCTCAGATGTCGCTCGTTCCGCCGCGATGATACCATAGCGTATGGTGGCAGAACAACCCGATCCCCCGGCAAAATATCTTATAACACCGGTTCGGCTAGCGCCGCGCGTGGCTCTTCCGGTTTTCTGCTCCGAGCTTGCGATCTGAGTTGGGTGTCTCGCCGCTCTCAGCCAGATGGTCAAGCACGGCTCCGCACCTCGACATTGCTCTACGGTTCCGTGATGCTCTCGGATTGCGGCGCAGCCGTCGGGTTCGAGGCTGTGTCGCCGAGGTGCAGCAGGCGCCGGCAGACCGCATACACTTCGTTCGGAGTAATGCCGCGCAGACAGGCGAGGTGGCGATGACAGTCCGTGGGCACCGAAATGTAGCACGGACTGCACGCCACGCGGCGGCGGATCGCCACGGCGCGCGGCCCCGCCGGCGCCCATTCCGTCGGGTCCACGTTGCCGGAATAGACGCCAAGCGTCGGCACGCCCAGGGTCGCCGCAATGTGCTGCGGGCCGCTGTTGTTGCCGACATAGAGCTTGCACGCTCGCAGCACGTTCGGCAACTCCTTCAAGCCCACCCGGCCGACCAGCGACACAACGCAGCTCGAATCGGCCAGATTCTCCATCACCTCGCGGGCGATCGCCGTCTCCTCGCCGACACCGATCAGCACCACGCGAACATCCTCCTCGCGCACCAGCAGCTCGATCAGCGCCGCAAACGAGGCCGGCGACCATTGCCGCATTTCCGAGCCGACGCCGGGATGAATGCACACCAGCTTCTTGCGCAAAAAGCCGCGCGGCAGCCGCTTGCCGGCCAGCCGCGCCAGCAGCGCGGTGTCGGCGCCGGCGTCGGCCGGCGCGGGAAGTCGGGCGTTGGCGCGCTCCGTGTCGCAGGCGATCGCCACCGCTTCGGCGAGGCGCAGCAGCTGCTCGCCGATATGCGCCCGCTTGGCGGTGAAACCCTGGTCGCCCTCCCACTCCAGCACGACATCCAGCCACGGAAAGCGGCCGGCATGCTCGAACCCGGCGAGCAGCCCGGCGCCGGTGTACTGCAGCACGTGGCGGGTCTCCGGCTGCATGCGCAGGTCGAGCGCGATGTCGAACCGATAGGGCTCGAGCCGCGCCTGCAGCACCTGCAGCTCGGCCTCGTCCACCGCCAGGTTGCCGAGCGAGGAACGGGCGTGGAAGAAGTTGAACTCGATGAACTCGTCGATGCACGGCTCGAGGAAGGCCAGCGCCTTCGAGGCCGTCGGCCCCAGCACGCAGAGCCGCGCCGCGGGAAAGCGCTGCTTCAGCCGACGCAGCGCCGGAAAGGCCAGGATGAAATCGCCGATATGGTCGAGCTTGACGGCGAGGATCGCGCGCACCCGCTCGACGCCCATTGCGGTCCGGCCGGCGTGCAGCGCCTCCACCGGCTCGGTGTCGGGCGCATAGTCGTCAACCCCGGTCAGCAGCCGCGGGCTGAAGAACGGGTCGCCCTTGAGGAACCGGCTCTGCCACGCCGACTTGAAGGCGGCATCGTCGTGCACGTCGCTGATCTTCGCCCGGCTCACCAGCTCATGGTGGATCAGCGAGGCGTAGGGTGTGAACACCACGCGCAAGCCGCGCGACCACAGGCGCAGGCAGAAATCGAGATCGTTGTTGACGACGCTGTGCGCCTCGTCGAACCCGCCCATCGCCTCGAACGTGGCACGGCGCATCAGCATGCAGGCGCCGGTGATCCCGATGACGTTGCGCTGGGTCAGCGCCAGGCCGAACGCCCCCGGCTCATCGGCCGGCGCGAAGCGGAAGGCGTGGCGGCCGATCGAGCCCGACAGGAACATGCCGGCATGCTGCACCCGCCCGTTCGGATACAGCAGCTGCGGCCCGACGGCGCCGATCTCCGGCCGCTGCGCGTGCTCCAGCAGGGCGTGCAGCCAGGCCGGCTCGAGCACTTCGATGTCGTCGTTGAGGAACAGCAGGAACTCGCCGCGGGCGGCGGCCGCGGCGACGTTGTTGAAGCGCGACCAGTTGAATGGTCCCGCCACTTCGACGAGCTGATCCGCGTTCTCGCGCAACCAGGTCTTCCAGCCGGCCCGGTCGTCCACCACGTTGTCGATGCAGACGATCTCGACATTGGGATAGGCGGTGCGCTCGCGGATCGTCCGCACGGCGTGCGCGACCAGGCCGCGCGCCGCACAGGTCGGGATGATGATGGAAACCAGCCCGTCCGTCTCGACACGGCGTTTCGCGCGATAGATGCCGGCTGCCGCCCCGGGCAGGATGTCGGCGTGCCCGCCCTGCCGGGAAAAGCTCAGCTGGAGCGCCCGCTGCTCGCTCTGCGCGCTTTCCGTCGGAAACTCGACGCGCTCGCAGAGGATCTTGCTGACATGGCGGATCTCCCCGGCGCGCTCGGTCAGCCGCAGCACGGCGTGGTATTCGCCCCAGCATTGCAGCTCGGCGGTGCCGAGCCCGACAGCGCGCACGAGCTCGCTGCGCGCGCACCACAGCCGGCCGATGTAGTTGGTGGACAGCAGCAGGTCGGGCGACCAGTCCGGCTTGAAGAACGGGCGGAGCGCCTGCAGCACCGGATCGTAGCGGCGCTCGTCGCTGTAGATGAAATCGGCGGCGGGATTGAGCGCGCTTTCGATCGCCAGTTCCAGCAGCGCGTCGGCGCCGAGCCGGTCGCCCGCCCGCAGCGGCAACAGGAACCCCGGCCCATGCGCCGATGCCGCGTCGCGCTCCGGAAACACCGCTTCGGACCAGGAGCGGGTTTCCATGCGATCGGCCAGACCGGCTTCCGCGATGGCCCGCGACGCCACGGCCCAGAGTGCCGAAGGTTCGTCGGGCAGCAGCAGGACGGCACGCCACTCGGCGTAGGCCTGCCGGCGCAGCGTCTCCAGCGTGCGGCGCAGCCGTGCTTCCGCCTCCTGCGGCTTCGTCTGCTCGGGCGGCTCGTCCAGCGCAATCAGCAGGTCGAAAGACGGACGCGGTCCGAGACCGTCGATCAGCGCCAGGCCGAGCGCGACCTCCGCCTGCGCCAGGCGCGACCGTATCGTCAGGTCGGCGGTACTCTGCTCCGGCGACTCCGCGCTGATTTCGAAAGCGCGTTCGGCGATCTGGCCGGAGCGGCTGCGCAGCACCACCCGCACGGTGTGCTCGCCGATCAGGCGTTGCGGCACGGTGAGCGCGAAACCCGAGAGCAGCGCATCCTCGTTCTCGGGAAACACCGCCGCGATGTCCTCGCGCCGGATGCCGACATGCGCGGCGCCGACGCTGCGCTCGTCGATGCGGACCTCGACATCGACCGGCCCATCCTCGGCGACCGCCCAGCCGCCGATGGTCAGCAGGCCGCGCACCGGCTCGGCCGCCCGCTCGCCGCTCAGCGCCGGCGTGTCGATATCGAAGCGGATCTCGCCGGCCGCCGCGCGCACCAGCTCGCGCAGCTCCGGCTGGCTCCTCGCCGCCGCCTCGACATGCAGCGGCAGCGGCACGGTGCGCGTCTCGCCCTCGCCGTCGCGCACCACCAGCCGCAGCAGGTGCTCGCCCTCGATCGGCCGCTCCAGCGTCCGGGCGAAGCGGAAGCCGGAGTTTCGTGCCCCGGGCATCCGGGGGAAGCGGTTGCCGACATCGGGGCGGGCGCGCCCGATCTCGGCCTCGCCGATCGGCGTGCCGTCGAGCTCGACGCCGATGGTGGTGATCCCGGCGCTCGACACTGCCCAGCCCGCGACGCTGATCGCACCGTCCGCGCGGATGGCGGCGTTGTCGCAGCAGATCTGGATGCTGCCGACGTCCCCGGATACCGCTTCCGGCTGCGTCGAGGCCACCTCCAGCGGCACCATGATCTGCCGGCGGATGCCCCCGGCGCAGGCCGCCCTGACCCGCACGACGCAATGGTTCGTCTTGAGCGATCCGATATCCTGCACCAGCCGGAAGCCCGATGACCCGGCGTTCGGGTATTGGGGATAATTCGCCGCGACGTCGGGCCTGGCGATGTCCAGCTCCGGCGCGCCCAGCCGCTGATCGCCGAGATAGAGCGCCACCTCCTGCAGCGGCGAAAGCGTGATGATCCAGCCGCTCAGCCGCAGGATGCCGCCGGCATCCACCCGGGCGCTCTCCAGCTCGATGCGCAGCGGCGGCGGCTCGAGAGCCGAGCGATGGGCCGGCTTGCCGCCGGCCTCGCCGGCATCGGACGGATCACCGGCATCGGCGGGCGGGCCGGCGAGCGCTATCGTCCGCTGCGCGCTGGCGCCGCCTTCGGTCCGGACCGTGATCTGCAGGCTGTGGCGCTGTCCCGTAAGCTCGCCGGCGGCTTTTCCCGAGAACCGGAAGCCGGAATGATCGGCATGCGGATAGTGCGGGAATTTCGCCGCGATGTCGGGCCGCGAATTCCCGTACATCGCGTGGCAGAGGAATTCCTCGTCGAGATGCACGATGATCTCGGCAATGTCCCGATTGGCGATCACCCAGCCGCCGCCGGTCAGCACGGCGCCCGAGCGAACCGCCGCGCCGGATTTCGGCTCCTCCAGCTCGATCAGGATGAAGTCGGTCGCTCCCGGGGCGGCGCTGGGGGAGGGTCCGGGCGGCCGCTCCCGCGGCGGGATGGGCAAGGTCTCGTTCACGGGGCGAAATCCCGATCGGCCCCATCCCGATCGGCGCCAACCCGATCTGCTCGCCGCCCCTTGTAGCGGTTCGATGGTTCAGGCGATGGCGCGGCCTCATCGCGCGACGCCAGCCGCTTCTCCATCTCCAGCAGCAGACCCTCGATCCGCTCCAGACGGCGGTGCAGTGCCGCGATCGTCTGCGACGCGGCGCAGGTCGGGGCCCCGACGCCACCGTCCCGGGACCCGCTGGTAGCAGCTGGGCCCGGGACCAGGGAGCCGGGGACCAGCGAAGCGGGCAACGGGGCCTCGAGCGGCGCCTCGACAGGCCGGAGGCGCGATATCGAGAGTTGCGAGAGGAAGCCGACCAGGGCTTCCCATGTCCGCACACCCCGCACCTGCGCCTGCTGCGCTTCGTCCAGCACCAATTGTGCGGCGAGCCAGGTGATCTGCTGGGCGGAGGGAGCGCTGGAAAGATCGGCGTGCGGCAGCCTGCCGCCCTCGCGCATCCGCGCCAGCACCGCCCCTGCGAATTCGCGTGAATGCAGGAAGGCGCACATCATCGTCGCGATCGACTGGGTCTTCGCCTCCTCGATCACGAACGAATTCTCCGGATTGCGGCCCAGCACGATCTGGTAGCACATAAGAACATCGTAGTCGTCGCCGGGATGGCCGGCCCGAGCCCGGAAGGCGAGCGGGCTGGTGGCGGCGACGGTATCCCCGGCAGTTCCGGTGGGCTGCACCTCAGGGTTGATGAAAAAAGATGGTTGCGATCGTGTCACGCCGCTCTCGGTCAACGCTTATTATCGATACGCCGGACTATAGGCCATCCCGATTCCGGAATACTTAACGATATGAGCCGAAATGCACAGCCCCTTACTGCTGGTGTGCAGAGATGTGGAGACCGGTTCGACCCGCAATGACCCGCCGTGGTGGCTCTCGCGGCGCATGACTTGCCCCCGGGTCAGCTGCATTCGGCCGCAGGCGGCCTGAGGCTCGGGGCGGCACCTCCATGCTCCGCGGCCATATCGACTTCGCCAGCCGCCACCGGGTCGAGGGCTGGGTGCTCGACACCGATGATCCGCAGACGCCGCTGAGCCTGCTGATCACCGTCAACGACGAGCTCGCCGCCCGCGTCCTGGCCAACGGCTACCGCGCCGACCTCGAGAAGTCGGGCATCGGCGGCGGCCGGCACGGTTTCGCCGCTGCCCTCAAGCCAAACCTGGCGCCGTCGGGGCCCTGCGTCATCAGCGTGCTGCGCGAAACCACCGGCGAGCACTGTCCGCTCTCCCCGATCGCCGTGCAGGGCCCGGTCCGCTTCGACCAGGCGGTGCAGGACGAGTTCGCCGCCGTGCTCGGCGCCTACGAAACCGAGGCGGAGCTGCGCGCCAGGCTGGACTTCCTGGCGCGCCAGACCGACCGCCTGCTGCAGCTCGACGCCGATCGCCGGAGCCGGCGCACCGAGCGCGCGGCACGGCGCCAGTTCCGCTGGCGCTGGTCCCCGGGGTTGCAGAGCGCCGCCGCCGACCTGCCCTCGCCGCCGCCGATCACCCTGCCGCTGCGCGCCCTGGTGATCGACGACACCTTGCCTGCCGTCGCCCGCGACGCCGGGTCCAACGCCGTGCTGTCGCACATGCGCGCCCTGCAGCGGCTCGGCTACGAGATCACCTTCGCGCCCGCCGACATGGCGGCCGGCGACGAGACGCCGCTGGAAGCACTCGGCATCGCCTGCTGTCACGCCCCGTGGCACGCCTCCGTCGAGGAGGTGATGCGCCGCGAGACCGGCGGCTTCGACCTCGTCTACCTCCACCGCATCTCCACGGCATCGCGCTACCTGGCCATGGCGCGGCACTACATGCCGCGTGCCCGGCTGGTCTACAGCGTGGCCGACCTGCACCATCTGCGGCTCGCCCGCCAGGCGGAAGCGGAGCAGCGGCCCGAGCTGCTGGCGTTGAGCCGGCGCGTGCAGAACGCCGAGCTCGCCGCCGCCTGGTCGGCGGATGCGGTGATCACCCATTCGAGCGCCGAAGCCGAGCTGCTGAGGCGCTACGTGCCCGCCTCGCGTGTGCACGTCGTGCCTTGGTCGGTGCCGCCCCGCCCGACCACGATGCCCTTCGCCGAGCGCCGCGGCCTCGCCTTCATCGGCGGTTATTCGCATACGCCCAACGTCGATGCCGCACTCTGGCTGGTGGATGAGATCATGCCGCTGGTCCTGCAGCGCGATCCCGCCATCGAGTGCCTGCTGGTCGGCAGCAACATGCCGACCGAGCTGCGCCGGCCGCGTCCGGGGGTCGTCGCGATCGGACAGGTCGCGGACCTCGCGGAGGTGTTCGACCGCGTCCGCCTGACCGCCGCCCCGCTGGCTTACGGCGCCGGGGCCAAGGGCAAGGTGCTCGACAGCCTCGCCGGCGGCGTGCCCTGCGTCTGCACCCCGGTGGCGGCGGAAGGCCTGGACCTGCCGCCCGAGCTGGCAGCCCTGGTCGCCGCCGAACCGCCGGGTCTGGCCCGGTTGATCGCCCGGCTGCATGACGATGCCGCCCTCAATGGCCGGTGCCGCGACGCCGGTCTCGCCTATGTCGCGGAGAAGCTGTCCGAGCAGCGCCTCGACACCCTGATGCGTGAGGTCGCGGCGCTGCCGGCCGGCCAGTGAATCCCCTACGGCTGTGACTCGGGGCTAAGCGGCGGCGCGCAGGGTGCTCAGGTCGGCGCGGACCAGCAGGGCGGCGTCGGCCGAGCGTCGGACTTCCAGCGTGCCGGAGGCCGGGAGCGGCGCGTCGAGCTGCACGCGGAAGCTGTGGCGGCCGCTGCCCATCCCGGCATGCTGCAGGTCTTCGCGGTAGAGGGACGCCAGCGTCTGCGCCAGCTTGACGCCGTCCACCAGCACGTCGAGGCACACCGGCGCCTCGGGGTGCGCCAGGTCCTGCGCCCAGCCCCGCACCTCCATGCCCCCGGCGTGATCGAGGAAGCCGGTCAGCTCGCCCAGTTCGGATGCGCGCTGCACCAGGCCCGCACGCTCGGCGATGCGCCGGCGGATCGCCTCCAGGACGTAGCCGTCTTCCAGCCGCGGCGCGCAATAGAGCGCCGGCACGGCGGCGGCCTCGGGGTAGCGGGCGGCGTAGTCGTCGAGGTTGTGGAATATCGCCCGGTTGTCGTCGTCCAGGTAGGTCTCCGAGGGCGCGCCCTCGGCCCAGATCACGTCGTGCTCGGCGAGTTCGACGTGGTAGTAGTGCACCTCCTCCGTCGTCTCGGACTGCACCACCGACACCCCGTTGACCAGGAGCCCGGCGGGGATCAGCGCGCCGTCGATATACATCGCGTGGTTCGGTGAGACGTGGAGATCGCGCAGCGGCACGTTGTCGGCCAGGGCGCCGGCGCGGATGCAGACCGGCAGGATCTTGGGCTTGCCCGCGAGGAAGCGCCCGGCGTAGCTGCGTTGGCCGATCCAGCGGATCGCCTGCAGGCGTCCGTCATAGGTCACCACGCGATCGCCGATCGCCAGATCCTCGACGGGAATCTCTCCCCGTTCTGTGCGGATCAGCGTGCCACGGCAGTAGCAGATCATGTCGGTGAGAGTAAAGTCGCTGCCGGGCCCCGTGGCCACGGTGAAGACCGTGCCGTCCGCCGAACCAACGCCGGCCAGTGCGAAGGTCAGTGTCGACTTGCCGCTCTGGTTCGGGATGAGCAGCGTGTCGCCGGTCACGGTGTACGTCCCGGTGGCGGCTTTGAAGCCGCCGAAATCGATCGTGTCGGTCTTCTCGAAATTGTCCAGGGTGCCGTTGAAATTCGTCGCTGCGTCAAGCGTCAGAGTGGCCGTCGGATTAAACGCGATTGTCTGATTGCCGCCCACACTGTTCGCCACTTCCAGCGTGGCGGATGTGTCGATCGTGGCCGTGCCGGAGCCGATCGCCTTGGAGAACAGGAAGCTGCCGTCCAGAGTGACCATGCCGGAGTTGCTGAGCACTGCGGTCGCCGTGGTCGGCGCGGTGCCGCTCAGGGTCCACGTTGCGCCCTTGTCGATGTCCAGCGTGTCGAATCCAGCCAGCGTGCTGCCGATGCCAGAGATCGTTCCGCTCGGCGATGTTTTGTTGCCCGATCCGAGCTCAAGCGTGCCCCCGCTGAACATCACGCCGGTCTCGATGCCGCCAGGAGCGAGCGAAAAGTCGCCGCCCGTCGTCACCGTCACGCTGCTGGCGGTTGCGCTGGAGTTGACGTCCAGCTCCCCACCGGCGCCGACGGTCACACCGATGGCCTCGGCGCCGCTTTTCAGGATCAGCAGGCCCCCCGTGCCGATGGTCCCGTCCAGGTAGGTCGTGCTGGTGCTGGCGGTTACCGTGGAGCTGGTGATCGTGGAACTGGTAAAGGTGGTGGGGACGGCCATGAACGCAAACCTTGCTTTCTGGAGGGACAACCCGCGGTTGACGAATTGCTAGGCAAATCCAGGAGATAGTGTAGTCATTCCGCTTTCCGTCTCCGATGAGAGCAGTCACGGCGTTCGGTGACAAGGGCGGAAACTCGCGCTAGGTTCTAAAATTAACATGGATGCGATCCCGAGCCAATCAGAACTTGCACAGGTAGGTGACGCGGCCGCACCGAACAGCGATTCTGTCGCGCTGAGCCGCACTCTGGACCGGCAATTGTATGCAAGCGGCCGGTTCAACGAAGCGGCGCAGGCGCTGCACGCATTCCTCGAAACACATCCGGATGACGCGGGCGCTGCCTGCGATCTCGGCAATGCACTGCTTGCGCAAGGCAGGATTGCGGAAGGGGCGGAATACTTCCGCCGCGCGTTGCAGATCGACCCCGGATTCGCCACCGCGCATACCAATCTCGGCGTCGCCCTGCTCAAGCTGAAGCGGCTGCATGAGGGCGTGGCAAGCCTGGAGCAGGCGCTCGCACTGGCGCCGGATGATCCGATCGCCTGCTACAATTACGGCATCGCGCTGCGTTACGGTGGGCGCCACGAGGAAGCGGTCACCGCTCTGCGCCACGCGCAGACGCTGCGACCCGAACATGCCGAAACCGCCAATGAGCTCGGCAATGCCCTGCGCCTGCTGCAACGGTCGGATGAAGCCGTCGAGGCATACCGGCGTGCGCTGGCACTCCGGCCCGGCTTTACCGGCGCCGCACACAATCTCGGCACGCTGCTGCAATCCGAGAGGCGGTTCGACGAGGCCGCGGCGGCATTCCGCACGGCGCTGGATGCGGCTCCCGACCGTCCGGATTACTGGAATGATCTCGGCTCCGCCCTGCAAGGCGCCGGCCGTTTCGCCGAGGCCCTCGCGAGCTATCAGCAGGCGCTGGTCGTGCAGCCCGGAATGGCCGCCGCCCACAGCAACCTGGCCCTTTCACTGGCGAGCCTCGACCGCATCGAGGAGGGCATCCTCGCCTGCCGTCGCGCCATCGCCATCGAGGCCGGCGCGCCGGTGCCGAACATGAACATGGGCTGCCTGCTGCTGACGCTCGGCCGCTTCCGCGAGGGGTGGGAGGCCTACGAATATCGTTTCGCCGCCACCAGGAATGCCTGGCTGCGTGCCGATGCCAGGGCTGAGCCCTGGCTCGGCGAAAATCTCGCCGACAAATCCATCCTGGTGCTCGGTGAGCAAGGCAATGGCGATCACATCCACTTCGTGCGTTACCTGCCGCTGCTCGTCGACCTCGGCGCGACTGTCAGCCTGCTCTGTCCGGCCCGCCTGCACCGGCTGTTCTCGACATTGCGCGGACCGGTGACCCTGCTCGACTCGATGCCCGCCGGGGCGCGCTTCGATTTCCAGGTGCCGCTGCTCAGCCTGCCGCATCGCTTCGATTCTCTGGGCTTCGGCATGCCGGCGGAAGTGCCGTATCTCGCGGCGGAGCCCGAGCGCGTGGCGCGCTGGCGCGAGCATGTCGGTTCGGCCGGTCTGCGCGTCGGCATCGCCTGGCAGGGCAACCCGGCCGGCAATGTCGATGCCGGCCGCTCCTATCCCTTGGCGCGGCTGCGCCCGCTGGCGGCCATCCCCGGTGTCCGCCTGATCAGCCTGCAGCGCGGCGAGGGCACCGAGCAGTTGGAAAAACTGCCGCCGGACATGCGCGTCGAGACGCTCGGGCCGGAGTTCGATGCCGGCGAGGACGGCTTCCTCGATGCGGCGGCGGTGATGCGGGCAGTCGATCTGGTCGTCACCTCGGACACCGCGATCGCCCATCTCGCCGGCGCGCTCGGCTGCCAGGTCTGGCTGGCGCTCAGCCATATGCCGGAGTGGCGCTGGCTGCGCGAACGCCGCGACAATCCGTGGTATCCGACGGCGCGGCTGTTCCGTCAGCAGGCGCATGGCGACTGGGACAGCGTTTTCACCCAGATGACGGCCGAACTGGCGCCGTTGGCGCGCCAGGGCCGCCGCACCGCGCCGGACAGCCAGGCGGTGCGGGCGGCCCCGCACGTCCCGGTGTCCTGGGGCGAGCTGCTCGACAAGGTTTCCATCCTGGAGATCAAGGCCGAACGCCTCACCGAACCGGCGGCGCTGGCCAATGTCGCGCGCGAGCTCGACAGCCTCCGCGTGGTGGTGCGCGGGTCAGGCGATCTGCCGCAGCTCGAGGCGCTGCGCCAGGCCTTGCGCGAGATCAACGAACGCCTGTGGTGTGTCGAGGACGAGATCCGCGCGTGCGAGTCCGACGGACGCTTCGATGCGCGCTTCATCGAACTGGCCCGCATGGTCTATCGCCTGAACGATGAGCGCGGCCGCATCAAGCGGCGGATCAATGAGGAGTCCGGCTCGAGTCTCGTGGAGGAGAAGCAGTATCAGAGCTACTAGGGCGCGATGGCTTCTGACAGACGAAGTCATCAAGCTCTGATACCAGTTCTCGGGCGCGCCGACTCATAACAGTCATTCCCGCGAAAGCGGGAATCCATGTGCGGCGTGGACCCCCGCTTTCGCGGGGGTGACGATCGTAGGTGGCGCTCTGTGGGACGTCGTATAATACCCACCTTCGGTCATCACGCTCTAACGCGCAACCGTGCGGCGGCCGACATGCGGCGCCAGCCAGCCGGTTGCCGCATCGGGCTCGGCATCGACGCTCGGCAGATACGGCTTGATGTCGAGCAGCGGTGTGCCGTCCACGCAGTCGAGATAGCGCAGCCTCAGGCGCTCCGGCGCCGCGAAGCCGTCGAAGGCGACGACCGACAGCCCAATCGGATTCGGCCGCCACGGCGCCCTTGTCGCGAACACGCCGCGCTCGGCGGTGTCGAACGGCGGCACGAAGCTGAGGCCGCGCGGTTCGGCCTGGTCCAGCCAATACAGCACGATCAGATGCGAAAATCCCTCGATGCATCGCAAGCCCGGGAGAAATTCCGCCTCGATCACCGCATGGCAGAGCGGCGCCGGATCGAGCTGGCGGCCGTTGCGCGGACACTCCGCGAGCGTGCGGAACGGCGTGTGCAGATGCCCGATCGGCCGCAGCTTCATCCGAAGAAGCGTTCGAACCAGTCGAGCACCTCCTCCGGCGTCTCTTCCGGGATGTAGTGGCCCGATCCCACCGCCCCGCCGGTCACCTCCGCGTCGCAATAGGCGCGCCAGATCGCCAGCGCGTCGTACCAGCCGCCGATCTTCCCTTTGGCACCCCACAGCGCCAGCAGCGGGCATTGCACGCGCCGGCCGGCTGCGCGGCTCGCGCGGTCATGCTCGAGATCGATCGTCGCGGCGGCGCGATAGTCCTCGCACATGCCGGTGACCATTTCCGGCGTGCGGGCGGCGGCGAGATAGTCGGCCAGCGCGTCCGGCGCGAAGATGCCGGGGCGCTGCGACTCGCGCGTGGTGTGCGAGGCGAACCAGGCATCCGGTGCCGCATTGATCAGCACTTCCGGGAACGGGTGCGGCTGGGCGAACCAGAACCAGTGGTAATAGCCGAGGGCGAAGCGCATGTCGGTGCGCTCGAAATGCTCGATGGTCGGAACGATGTCGAGCACCGCCAGCCGCTCGACACGCTCGGGAAAGTCGATCGCCAGGCGGTGCGCCACGCGGGCGCCGCGGTCGTGGCTGCCGATGGCGAACCGCTGATGGCCGAACTGCTCCATCAGCGCCACCATGTCGCGCGCCATCTCGGTCTTGGCGTAGGCCGCGTGGTCCGGCGAGGCGGGCGGCTTGAAGCTGCCGCCATAGCCGCGCAGATCCGGGCAGATCACGGTGAACCGACGCGCCAGGGCCGGCGCCACCCGGTGCCAGATCGCGTGGGTCTGCGGGTTGCCGTGCAGCAGGAGCAGCGGCGGTCCGGCGCCGCCATGCCGCAGGCGCAGCCGCCCGGCCGGCACCTCCATCGTGGTGAGGGTGAACCCGTCGAAGAACATGGCGACCCCTGCTACTATAGGCTGCATGATGCTGGACGATGCCGGAACGACGCAACCGCCCAAGGCGGCGCCGGGCCCCACCTTCTCGGTGGTGGCGCCGGTGTTCAACGAGGCGCCCGGCCTGCCCGAGTTCCATCGCCGGCTCGCCGCGGTGATGACCGCGCTGCACGCCTCGTGGGAGGCGATCTATGTCGATGACGGCAGCACCGATGCCAGTCTGGACGTCCTGCAGGGCCTGCACGCCGCCGACCGGCGCGTCGCCGTGCTGGCCCTGTCGCGCAATTTCGGCAAGGAGATCGCGCTCACCGCCGGTCTCGATCATGCCGGCGGGGAGGCGGTGATCGTCATCGATGCCGATCTGCAGGATCCGCCGGAGGTGATCCCGGAGCTGGTCGCCGCCTGGCGCGAGGGATACGACATGGTCTATGCGCAGCGCCGCAAGCGGCATGGCGAGACCTGGCTCAAGAAGCTCACCGCCGACCTGTTCTATCGCCTGATGCAGGGCGTCGGCGGCGTGCGGCTGCCGCGCAACGCCGGCGATTTCCGGCTGATCAGCCGGCGCGCGCTGCAGGCGCTGCTGTCGATGCGCGAGCAGCATCGCTTCATGAAGGGCCTGTTCGCCTGGGTGGGCTTTCCCAGCAAGCCGGTGCTCTACGACCGCGCGCCGCGCGCCGCCGGCCGCAGCAAGTGGACGATGTGGCAGCTGTGGAATTTCGCCATCGAGGGCGTCACCGGCTTCACCGTCATGCCGCTGAAGCTGGCGACCTATGTCGGCCTGGCGGTCGCGGTGTTCGCGGCGATCTTCGGCGGGCAGATCGTGCTGCGCACCCTGCTGTTCGGCAACCCTGTGCCGGGCTATCCCAGCCTGATGGCCGTCGTTCTGTTCCTCGGGGGCGCGCAGCTGATGACGCTGGGTGTCATGGGCGAGTATCTCGGGCGCGTATTCAACGAGGCCAAGCGAAGGCCGCTCTACCTCGTCGAGCGCTATCTCCCGAGCGAAGCGCCGGTCTCAACCGCGGCCGTAGTACAGGGTGACGCTGTGCGTGGCTTCGGCGAAGAATAGCCAGCGCTCGACGTACAAGCCGGCGAGCGCGCAGAGCGCGGCCAGCGTCGCCGCCGGCCCGGCGACACGCGGCGACGCCGCGAGGCCGACCAGGATCAGCACGAGGGGCAAAGCGAAGGCCGCGGCCAGGGCGACGCGACGCAGGCGTGCGGCGTGCTTGCGCGCGATGCGATAGCCCATTTCGCGCAGGAGATAATTCTCTTCGCTGTGCGGCCACTCCAGCGAGCGCACCGGGCCGATATGGCCGAGCCCGGTCGCCGTCTCCGGCGTGCTGGCGCCGCGCCCGGTATCTTCAGATTTCGTATCGATGAACCGCCAGTACAGCAGCTTGACGACCAGCGAAGCCGCGCCGAGCGGCACCGCCAGCCCGCCGAGCAGCCGCATCGCGCCGGTGCTCCAGAACGCCGCCACGGCGGCCAGGCAGAGTGCGCCGCTGAACAGCGACAGCAGCAGATAGAGCGGCAGGACATAGGAATTGTGCCACTGCCGGATCGGCCGCAGCGAGGCGTAGATCATCCCCGTGCAATAGACGGTCACCGCCGCCATCGCCGCCGACAGCACGCCGGCCACCGCCGCCGGCGCTCCGGGATGCCCCTCCGTCAGCCAGGCCAGCCCGAACAGCAGCGCCGGCGGGTAGCTCGCCAGCGCCGCGACGCCCTCGCGCGACAGCCAGGACGAGCGCCATTGCGACACCGCGCGCCAGGCCCGTTCCGGCCGCCCCAGATGCAGCATCGAGGAGAGCAGCCCGGCGGAGATCAGCACCAGCGCCGCCGCCAGCGCCGTCACTCCGAAGCCGCGCGTGGCCGGCAGCGCGCCGACCGGCGCCAGCACGCCGAGCAGCGCCAGCATGCCGTAGCCGGCCCCGGCGGCGGTGGTGAAGAAGACGACGGAAAGCGCCGGGTTCACGGCCTGGTTCCCGCTATCCCCGGACCGTGAGTCCAGGCGGCTCCGCCGTCATCGCGAGCTGCCCCTTGGCAGCGTGGCGATCCAGGCGGCTGGCAGCTCCTGGCGGCCCTGGATCGCCACGTCGCTGCGCTCCTCGCGATGACGATGCCGTTTCGCCGCTTATCCGGCATGTGGGAATGCCAACTTTCGGGATGACACGCTAGCGCGACAGCAGGCGATCGACCCAGCGCAGCAGCAGATTCTCCCCGGCCTCGGCCGGTGGCGGTGGCGGTGGCGGTGGTGAAGAAGAGGACGGAAAGCGCCGGGTTCACGGCCTGGTTCCCGCTATCCCCGGACCGTGAGTCCCGGCTCC
>JAFAYM010000216.1 GCA_019240395.1 Acidisphaera sp.
TGCTGCAGAGCTTCGTGCGGGATGAGGGCGAAGCCGGGCTGTTCTACATCCGCCGGCCGGGCGAGGCGCGCGGGCAACTCACGTCGCTCACCTTGAAATCCTCGCCGGTGCTGATCGGCGACGGGCGGACGAGCTTGCGCGACCTGATCCTGGCCGATCCGCGCGCCGGCTATGTGCCGCAACTCTATCTGCCGCGCCTTGCTGCGCGGCTCGACGAGGTGCCGGCCTCCGGCGAGGCGGTACGGCTGGTGTTCGTCGGCAACCACTGCAAGGGCTCGACGTTCGAGAACGGCGGCGAGCACATCACCGACGAGCTGACGGACTGCATCGACCGCATTGCCCGATCAATTCCGGAATTTCATTTCGGCCGTTTCGACGTGCGGTTCCGCTCAGTCGCCGAGCTGCGCCGCGGCACCGGCTTCACCATCATCGAGGTGAACGGCGTCGGCTCGGAGGCAACCCATATCTGGGACCCGCGCACCACGCTGCCGCAAGCCTACGCCGCCCAGTTCTTCCACTACCGTGCCGCCTTCGAGATCGGCCGCAGCAACCGCGCCGCGGGGCACGCGACCTCCGGCCTGATGGAGACGCTTCGCCTGTGGCGCCTGCAACGGCGCGTGATGGCCGCCTACCCGATGAACGACTGAGCACCGCTCCGCCCGACCTATTCCCCCCGCCAGACCGGGGCGCGCTTGTTGAGGAAGGCCTCCATGCCCTCGCGAAAATCGCGGCTCATGTAGCACATCAGGACGAGGTCTTCGCCCTGGTCCTGGCCGGGAGGCGGTCGCAGGCGGCGCAGCGCCTCCTTGGTGGCGCGCAGGGTGAGCGGCGCGTTGGCGGCGACGCTCTGCACCAGCTCGTCGGCCCGCACCATCAGCCGCTCGACCTCCGGCACGACTTCGTTGACGAGCCCGATCGATGCCGCTTCCTGCGCATCGACCAGCCGCGCCGTGAAGATGATGTCCTTCACGCGGGCCGGCCCGATCAGGTTGGCGAGCCTGTTGTAATTCGCCATCGAAAGGCAGTTGCCGAGCGTACGCGCGATCGGGAATCCGAACCTGGCATTGCCCGCGGCGATGCGCAGATCGCAGGCCGCCGCGATCCCGGCGCCGCCGCCGGTGCAGGCGCCGGCGATCGCCGCGATCGTCGGCACCCGGCACTGCTCCAGCGCTCCGATCACCCTGTCGTTGCGCTCTTCATAGGCGATCGCGTCCTCCGGCGTCTTGAAGGCGCGGAACTGGTTGATGTCGGTGCCGGCGGCGAACGCCTTCTCCCCTGCTCCGGTCAGCAGCAGCGCCTTGATGCCGCGATCCTCATCGGCGCGGTGACAGATCTCGCCGAGGCGTTCGTACATGGCGAAGGTCAGGGCATTGCGCGCTTGCGGCCGATTGAAGGTGATCCGGCCGATGCCGTCGCGCAGCTCGAAAAGCAGGTCATCTCCGGTCTGTGCGTTCGCTGTGGACATCCGAGCTCCCCTTGTCTGCTGCGGCGCAGGCTAATACCAGTTCTCGGGCGCGCCGACCCATGGCCGTCATATCAGCGAAGCGGGAATCCATGTGCCGCGTGGACCCCCGCTTTCGCGGGGGTGACGATAATGGGTGGCGCTCTGTGGGACCTCGTATAAGCCGTATCCCAGTCCAGGGCGAGCGAGGTTGCAATCGGTGGCGGTTTCCGTCAGGAACCGGCGCGCATGAACACGATTCAGGCCGTTCTTATTGCAATCCTTCAGGGCGCCACCGAGCTCTTCCCGGTCAGCAGCCTGGGCCACGCGGTGGTGCTGCCGGCGCTGCTGGGGTGGCGTCTCGACCAGCAGGATCCGTCGTTCCTGCCGTTCCTGGTGATGCTGCATGTCGGCACCGCGACGGCGCTGCTGCTGTATTTCTGGCGGGACTGGCTGGCGCTGCTGCGCGGCGTGCTGGGGCTCGCCACGGCGCACCAGTGCCACGAGAGCCGGCGGGTCTGCATGCTGATCGTCATCGCCACCATCCCGGCGGTCGTCGTCGGCTTCGCGCTCGAGCATTTCTTCCGCCGCCTCTTCGGCGCACCGCTGGCCGCCTCGGTATTCCTGGCGGCGAACGGTCTGCTGCTGCTGTTCGGCGAGCGCCTGCGCGCCGGCAGCCGGCGGCCGCTGTCCGCACTGGCCGTACCGGACGCCATCGCCATCGGGCTCTGGCAATGCACGGCGCTGATCCCCGGCATCTCGCGCTCGGGCGCCACCATCGTCGGCGGCCTGCTGCGCGGCATCGACCATGAGGGCGCGGCACATTTTTCTTTCCTGATCGCGACACCGATCATCCTCGGCGCGACCGTGCTGGAAGTGCCGAAGCTGCTGCGCGAAAGCGTGCCGCCCGGGGTGTTCGCGATGTCTGTCGTCGCGGCGCTGATCGCGGGCGTGACCGCGCTTGCCAGCACCGCCTTCCTGATGCGCTATTTCCGCCGGCACGATCGCTGGGCGCTGAACCCCTTCGCCTATTACTGCCTGGTCGTCGGCCTCGGCTGCGCGGCCTGGCTGCTGAGGACATGACGATGCGCCCTGCTCACCGCCTTGTTCTGGGCCTGTCGCTGCTGCTGGGCCTGGCCGCCGTGCGCGCCGAGCTCGCGGCGACGCCGATTTCGCGCATGGACCTGCCATGGTGGCGCGCGCGCTTCGCCGAGAAACAGGCCGAACTGCGCCAGCGCCCGGAGCTGGTGTTCTACGGTGATTCGATCATGCAGGACTGGGAGAAGGACGGGCCGGCGCCCTGGGCGCGCTTCCGCCCGGTCTGGGAGCGCTTCTATGGTGACCGCCACGCCGTCAATCTCGGCTTCATCGGCGACACCACGGCGAACCTGCTGTGGCGCGAGCAGCACGGCGAGGCCGACGGGATCGCGCCGAAGGTCGCGGTGGTGCTGATCGGCGCCAACAATTTCGGCCGCGTGCACTGGGCGGCGGAGCCGACGCTCTCGGGCATCGATGCCGATGTCGCCGAGCTGCGCCAGCGGCTGCCCGGCACGAAGATCCTGCTGCTGAGCGTGCTGCCGAGCGAGCGATCCTCGTGGGTGGACGAGAACACCGCGCGGGTCAACGCGGCCCTGGCGGCGCGCTATCCCGCCGGCGGGGCGGTCACGTTCCTGGATGTCACGGGCGTCTTCGTCAGGGATGGCCGGCTGGATCGCGGGCTGTTCCTCGACCCGCTGCTGACGCCACCCGATCCGCCGCTGCATCCGAGCGCCGAGGGGCAGGCGCTTTTGGCTGCGGCGATGGAGCCGACTCTGGCGGCGATGCTGGGCGATCGAAGGCATTAGGAAGAAAGGCCAGGGGCTCCGCCCCTGGACCCCGCTGGGGACCGTCGTCCCCAGACCCCATTTACTTAAGTCAAAGGGTGCAGGGACGACGGTCCCTGCCGGGGTCGAGGGGCAGAGCCCCTCGCCTTCCTGCTTGCCGCGAGATAAGCGCCCGCACTCAACGCAGTAATCCAGAAA
>JAFAYM010000018.1 GCA_019240395.1 Acidisphaera sp.
TACGCTGCATCGCAGCGGGCAAGGCTTGCCTGATCCCGCGGGACCTGCGACAAGGTCGCGCTCTCAACGAAGGGTTGACTCACCGGCGTATGCGAATTCTGGTAACCGGCGGCTGCGGCTTCATCGGCTCGGCCGTGGTGCGCCATCTGATCCGCCACACCGGCCATGGCGTGGTCAACCTGGACCTGATGACCTACGCCGCCTCCGAGGACGCGCTCGAGGCGGCGCTCGGCGATCCTCGTCACACCTTGGTGCGCGTCGACGTGGCCGACGCGGAGGCGATGGCGCA
Organism: Acidisphaera sp.; assembly: GCA_019240395.1. Taxonomy (GTDB): domain Bacteria; phylum Pseudomonadota; class Alphaproteobacteria; order Acetobacterales; family Acetobacteraceae; genus JAFAYA01. The sequence goes on from JAFAYM010000018.1 coordinate 290, forward strand.
GGTCTTCGCCACCCACTCTCCCGACGCGGTCATGCACCTGGCGGCGGAGACCCACGTCGACCGCTCGATCGACGGACCGGGGCCGTTCATCCGCAGCAACGTCGTCGGCACCTACACCTTGCTGGAGGCGGCGCGCAATCACTGGGCGGGGCTCGGCACCGCCGGGCGAGCCGGCTTCCGCTTCCACCACATCTCCACCGACGAGGTGTTCGGCTCGCTCGGCCCGGCGGACCCTCCGTTCACCGAAGCCACGCCCTACGACCCGCGCAGTCCCTATGCCGCCAGCAAGGCGGCCTCCGACCACCTGGTGCGCGCCTGGTTCCACACCTACGGCCTGCCCACCATGGTCAGCAACACGACGAACAATTACGGACCGTGGCAATTCCCGGAGAAGCTGATCCCCCTGGTCACCCTCAATGCGCTGGAGGGCAAGCCTCTGCCGGTCTATGGCGACGGCTCCAACCGGCGGGACTGGCTGTTCGTGGAGGACCATGCCGCCGCCCTGGTGCGCGTGCTGGAGCGGGGCGAGCCCGGCGCCACCTACGCCATCGGCGCCCGGCAGACCCGCAGCAACCTGGAGGTGGTGCGCGCCATCTGCGGCGTGCTGGACGAGCTGGCGCCCGACCCGGCGGGACGGCGCGAGCGGCTGATCCATTTCGTCACCGACCGGCCCGGCCATGATTTCCGCTACGAGATCGATCCCTCGCGCAGCGAGGCCGCGCTCGATTGGCGGGCGCCCCACGACTTCGAGAGCGGGCTGCGGCGCACCGTGCAGTGGTATCTCGACAACCGGGCCTGGTGGGAGGCGATCCGCGCCAGGCGCTATGCCGGCCAGCGGTTGGGCACCGCGGCATGAAGGGCATCCTGCTCGCCGGCGGCTACGGCACAAGGCTGCATCCGATGACGCTCGCCGCGTCCAAGCAACTGCTGCCGGTCTACGACAAGCCGATGGCCTACTACCCGCTCAGCACCCTGATGCTCGCCGGCATCCGCGACGTGCTGATCATCTCCTCGCCGGCCGACCTGCCGCAGTTCCGCCGGCTGCTCGGCGACGGCCGCCGGCTCGGCATGCGCTTCGCCTTCGCCGAGCAGCCGAAGCCCGAGGGCATCGCCCAGGCCTTCCTGATCGGCCGGGAGTGGATCGCCGGCGAGGCCTGCGCGCTGGCGCTCGGCGACAACCTGATCTTCGCCGACCACCTCTCGGTGCTGCTGCGCGCCGCCAGTGCCCGGCCGCAAGGTGCCACGGTGTTCGCCTACCGTGTGCGCGATCCCGAGCGCTACGGCGTGGTTTCGTTCGACGATGCCGGGCACGCGGAGGAGATTATCGAGAAGCCGGCGCAGCCGCTGTCCAACTGGGCGGTGACCGGCCTCTACTTCTACGACCGCCGGGTCTGCGACATCGCCGCCTCGATCGCCCCGTCGCCGCGCGGCGAGCTGGAGATCACCGATCTGAACCGCGTCTATCTGGAGGAGGGCTCGCTGCACGTCGAGCGCCTGGGCCGCGGCTGCGCCTGGCTGGATGCCGGCACGCCGGACAGCCTGCTGTCGGCGGCCACCTTCGTGCAGACGATCCAGAGCCGGCAGGGCATGCTGGTCGGCTGCCCGGAGGAGGTGGCGTTCCGGATGGGCTATATCGATCGCGACGCGCTGCGCCAGCACGCGCACGACCTCGGCAAGACCGAGCTGGGGCGGGTGCTCGCCGATCTGGCGGAGGGAGCGCATGCGTAAGCGAGGCTGCTTGAGTCATGGGGTCTGGGGGCCGCTGCCCCCAGCGGGTCCCATACTTCAGCCTGTGGGGCGGAGCCCTCGCCTTCCCTCCCCATGAAGGTCGAGCCCCTCGCCATCCCCGACGTGCTCCTGGTCACGCCGCCGCGCTTCGGCGACGACCGCGGCTTCTTCTCGGAAACCTTCAACGCCGAGCGCTACGCCGAGGCGGGCATTACCGGCCCCTTCGTCCAGGACAACCACAGCCTGTCCGCCGCCCGCGGCGTCATCCGCGGCCTGCACTGCCAAGTCGCGCCCAGCGTCCAGGGCAAGCTGGTGCGCGTGGTGCGTGGCGCGGTCTGGGACGTGGCCGTCGACATCCGCCAGGGCTCGCCCACCTACGGCCGGCATGTCGCGGCCATGCTGAGCGCCGACAACTGGCAGCAGCTCTGGATCCCCGGCGGGTTCCTGCATGGCTTCTGCACCCTCGAGCCGGGCACCGAGTTCGTCTACAAGGTCACCGCTCCCTATGACCGCGCCGCCGAGCGCGGGGTGATCTGGAACGATCCCGAGCTGGCGATCCCCTGGCCGATCGACCCGGGCGAGGCGGTCCTCTCCGACAAGGACCGGCAGCTGCCGCGTTTCGCGGAGGCCGCCGGCTGGTTTCCCCAGGGCTGGTCGCTTCCGTGAAGGTGCTGGTCACCGGCGGCACCGGCCAGCTGGCGACGGCGCTGGCCGAGGCGATGCCCGGCATCGGCCTCGCAGTGCAGCGGGTCGGCCGCCCGGCCTTCGATTTCGACCGGCCCGAGACCCTCGAGGCCGGCTTTGCCGCGGCGCGGCCCGACCTGGTGGTCAATGCCGCCGCCTACACCGCGGTGGACGCGGCGGAGAGCGATGCCGAGGCCGCCTATCGCGCCAACCGCGACGGCCCGGCCCGCCTGGCCGCGCTCTGCGCCGAAGCGGGGGCACGGCTGGTTCACGTCTCGACGGACTACGTCTTCGACGGCAGCAAGGGCGAACCCTATCTCGAGACCGACCCGCCCTCGCCCACCGGCGTGTACGGCGCCAGCAAGCTCGCCGGCGAGACCGCGGTGCTGGCGGCGCTGCCGAGCGCGGTGATCCTGCGGACGTCCTGGGTCTACTCCCCGACCGGGCGCAATTTCGTGCGCACCATGCTGAACGCCGCCCGCAAGACGGACCGTCTGCGCGTGGTCGCCGACCAGCGTGGCTGCCCAACCACGGCGGCGGACCTCGCCGAGGCGATCATCGGCATCGCCCGCCGGTTGGCCGGGGGCGAGGACATCGAGGGCGGCGTGTTCCATGCCGCCGGCAGCGGCTGGACGACCTGGCACGGCTTGGCCTGCGCGGTGTTCGAAGAGGCTGCCCGGCACGGCGCCCCGACGCCCACTGTCGATCCGATCCGCACCGAGGACTGGCCCACCCCGGCCAGGCGCCCGGCCGACTCGCGGCTGGATTGCACCAAGCTCGAGAGAAGCTTCGGCCTGCGCCTGCCGGACTGGCGGGCCAGCCTGGCACGAACCATTGACGCGATCTTTTCCTCCGAACAGGAGAGCCTCAACGCATCCAACCGCGTGTAGTCTGGTGGAGCTATGGGCGCTGCCGACCACAGGCCTGGACGAATCGCGATCGTGCTCTCAACCTTCAATGGTGAGCGCTTCCTGCCGCGGCAACTCGACAGCCTGCTGCAGCAGACCCACGGTGACTGGCGCCTCTATTGGCGCGACGACGGCTCCTCGGACGCTACCGTAGAGCTGCTGGAGGCTTTTTCCCGCGGCCCGGCGGCCGGGCGCTGCGTGCGGGTGCACGCGCCCGCCGGGCGCGTCGGCGCCACCCAGAGCTTCATGGCGCTGCTGGCCGCCGCCGGCGAGGAAGACGCGGTCGCCTTCGCCGACCAGGACGACGTGTGGCTGCCGGAGAAGCTGGCGCGCGGCTGCACCGCCCTCTCCGCCGTCGCGCGGGAGACCCCGGCGCTCTATTGCGCGCGGCAGGTCCTGGTCGACGAGGAGCTGCACCGCCTGGGTGTCTCGTTCCGCCTGGCCCGTCCGCCGGGCTTTCCGATGGCGCTGACCCAGAATATCGCGACGGGCTGCACGGTGATGCTGAACCGCCAATCGGCCAGCCTGGTCGCGGCGAGCCGGGCGCCGCCGGCCACCGTGCACGATTGGTGGAGCTACCTGCTGGTCTCCGCCGCCGGGGGACGCCTGCTGGTCGATGACGAGCCGGTGGTGCTGTATCGCCAGCACTCCTGCAACCTGGTCGGCGCACCGCACTCGGCACCCCGCCGCGCCATGGCGGCGCTGCGCCGTGGGCCGGGCTTGTTCATGACGGTGTTCCGCCAGCACGTGGCGGCGCTCTGGGCGCAGCGCCATCTGCTGTCGCGCGACGCCGCCGCGGAGGTGGCGGCGATCCGGGCGGCGCTCGAGGGCGGCATGCTGCAGCGCGCCCGGGTGCTGCGCCGATACGCCCTGGAGCGCCAGACCGGCCTGGAGACGTTACTGTTCCGCTGGTGGTTCCTGATCGGTTAGCTGCCGTCCCAGCCGCAGCGCGCCAGGGCCGCAACCATGCTCGATGGCGGCGGCGCCACCGCTTCGAGCGGCGGATCGAGGCGGAGCGCCACGGCACGCGCCAGCAGATGCAGGCCGCCTTCGCCGCCGCCATACAGCGCATCGCCGAGCACCGGGAAGCCGAGGCTGGCGCAATGCACGCGGACCTGGTGGGTGCGCCCGGTGCGCGGCATCAGCTCGAGCCAGCTCAGGCCGTCCGCCCGCCCGCGCAGCCGCCAGGCGGTGACGGCGGGCTGGCCGCCGGCATCGACCGCCATGCGCCAGCCCGCGCGATCGCGGCGCTTGGCCAGCGGCGCATCGACCACACCCTGCGCGGTTGCCGGCACGCCGCGCACCAGCGCCCAATAGGTCTTGATCGCCCGGCCGGCGGCGAACTCGGCCTGCGCCGCGATCAGCGCCGCCCGGCGCAGCGCCACGACCAGGCAGCCCGCCGTGTCGGCATCCAGCCGGTGCACCAGCCAGGGTCCGTCGCGGCGGCGTGACAGCTGCGGGAACCAGTCCTCGACACTGGGCCCGCCGCGCGGACCGGCGTGCGCCGGCAGCCCGGCCGGCTTGTTCAGCACCACGAAGCGGGAGTCGCGGACCAGGATGGGCAGGGCATTGGCATCGCCCTCCGGCGGCCGCCTCTTGCCATCCCGCACCAGCATGTCAGGGTCTGCCCATGCGCATCCATGTCCAGAACGATCCCCATGACCGCCCGTTCGGCATCACCCCGGAGCAATGGCAGGCGGCCGCCGCCCGCGCTCCCGATGTCGGCCAGGACCACGTGGTCAGCTACGGCCGGACGCCGGAGGAGTTCGCCGCCGCCCTGGCTGAGGCCGAGATCCTGGTCATCGCGGTCAGCGAACTGGCAGGGCGGTTCCCGATGGCGGCACCGCGGCTGAAGGTGATCTTCTGCACCTCGGCCGGGGTGGACAAGCTGGCGCCGTTCGACTGGCTGCCGCCCGGGGTCGCGCTGCTGAACAATCGCGGCGTGCATGCCGCCAAGGCCGGCGAATTCGGCATCATGGCGGTGCTCATGCTGGCCGCCCGCATGCCGGAGCTGATCGCCGCGCAGCGGGCCGAGCGGTGGCAGAAGCTGCACTCCGGCTCGGTGCGCGGCCGGCGGCTGACGGTGGTCGGCCTCGGCTCGCTCGGCGGCGCCGCCGCGACGCAAGCCGCGCATTTCGGCATCGAGGTGACGGGGGTGCGCACGCGCCCGTCGCCGCATCCCGCCTGCACCCGGGTGATTGCCGTCGATGACCTCGACAGCGTGCTGCCGGACAGCGAGTTCCTGCTGCTGGCCTGCCCGCTCACCGAGGCGACGCGCAACCTGATGGACCGCCGGCGCCTGTCGCTGCTGCCCGAGGGCGCGGGCGTGGTGAATATCGGCCGCGGCCCGCTGCTCGACCAGGAGGCGATCTGCGATCTGCTGGATGCCGGCAAGCTCGGCGGCGCGGTGCTCGACGTGTTCACCCCCGAGCCGGTGCCGCCGGGGCATCGGCTGTGGACGACGAAGAATCTGGTGATGACGCCGCACGTCTCCGCCGACGACGTGGCTACCTACAACCCGCTCAGCCTCGATCTCCTGTTCATCAATCTGCGGGCGATGAAGGAGGGCAAGCCGTTGCCGAACCAGGTCGATCCGCAGCGGGGGTATTAAAGCGCCCCATAAGCACGAATCAGCTTGGCCGATCGTTCGCCTCAAACTGCTTCAGGGCTGCAGAGTATGCGTCCGAATGAAAGGGCAACACTTTAAGCATCTCTTGAACTCTCCGCGCCATCGTCGGCCGAGGCGAACGCACTCGACCGGGGATGGACGTGAACAAAAGACAGCGCGTGCGCTTGTCGTTGTCTCGGCTGGTCTTCGCCGTCGGCATGCGTGCGCGCCTGATGCTGCTCACGGCTGTCACCGCCCTGCCGCTGCTCGCCTTGCTGCTGGTCGGCGCCTCGGAGGATCGGCGCAGCGTTCTGCAAGCGGCGCAGGCGCGCGCGGTCGAACTGGCCCGCGTCGGAGCCGAGCAGGAAGACGATTCCGTCCAGGAAGCCAGGGTGCTGCTCGACGTCCTGAGCCGGCTGCCCGAGATCCGGAGCCAGACCCCGGAGGTATGCACGAGCCTGCTGCGCGGCCTGGCCGAGGACCATCCCCGTCTCGGCAACCTGACGCTCGCCCGTGCCGACGGGAGCATCGCCTGCTCCAGCCGGTCGACCCCCGGGGAAGACTGGGTGAGCAACCGCTCCTGGTTCCAGCAAGCCATGGCGCAACCCGGCCCGGCGCTGGTGATCAGCGGGCTGGCGAAAGCCACGAACAAGCCGACGGTCGTGGTCGCCAAGCGGCTCGGCCCGGGCGAGGGAGCGATCGCCGCCAGCCTCGATCTCTCCTGGTTCTCGGATCTGGCGAAGCGCATCGCCGGCGGTTCCGAGGCCATCGTGCTGGTCGTCGACCCGCGTGACGGTGCGGTGCTGGCGGGCTATCCCGATCCGGACTCCTGGCGCGGCAAGCGCTTCGGCGATCCTCAACTGGCGGCCGCGCTGCACGACAGTCCGGTGGCCGGCAGCATCAGGTCCGCCCTGATCGAGGGAAGCAACCGGGTGATCGGCTTCGCGCCGCTGCCGGCGGCCGACGCCAACATGACATTGGTGGTCGGGCTGGACCGCGGCCACGCCCTGGCGGAGGCCAACTACCGCCTCCGGCTCGGGCTGACGCTGGCGCTCAGCGCCGCCGCCGTGGTCCTGTTCCTGGCGTCGCTGCTGAGCGAGTTCTCCCAGCAGCGCCCGATCGAGATTCTGGCGGGCACCGCGGCGCGGCTGGGCAACGGCGATTTCGCCGCCCGCGCCCCGATGCCGGCCTGGCAGGCGCCGGAGTTCCGTATCCTCAGCAAGGCGCTCAACGCCATGGCGGCGCACATCGAGGCGAGCCAGTCGGAGCTGGCGCGCAGCGAAGCGCTGCATCGCGCGCTCGCCGAGAGCTCGAGCGACATGATCACGCGCATGGAGCTGGACGGCACCCGCACCTACGTCTCGCCTTCGGCGCAGCAGGTGGCGGGCTGGCCGGCCGAGGAGCTGATCGGGCGAAACTGGCCGGCCGGGGTCGTCGCCGAGGACCGGCCGATCGTCGAGAAAGCCCTCCAGCGCCTCCGGCAAGGCGAGGAAATCGTCAGTTGCATGTTCCGCACCCGCCGCCGCGACGGCCACCTCGTCTGGCTCGAGAAATCCCTCAAGCTGGTCCGCGACCCGGCAACCGGCGCGCCCGAAAGCATCGTTGCCAATGCCCGCGACGTCACCAGCCGCAAGATGGCCGAGGAGGCGCTGACCAGCCAGGCGACCGAGCTGAAGGAGCTGGCGACCACCGATTCCCTCACCGGCCTCGCCAACCGTCGCGCCTTCGACCAGGCGCTCGATCGGGAATGGCGCCGCGCCATCCGCGAGGAGCGGCCGCTCGCCCTGCTCATGCTGGACATCGACTATTTCAAGGCGCTGAACGACCGCTACGGTCATCAGCGCGGCGATGTCTGCCTTAGCGCCATCGCCACCGCCATCGCGAACCGGGCGCGCCGCCCCGGCGACCTGACCGCCCGCTACGGGGGTGAAGAGTTTGCGGTGCTGCTGCCGGACAGCGAAATCTCAGGCGCGCTGATCGTCGGCCAGGACATCCGCCAGAGCGTGCGCAACCTGGACCTGGAACATACCGGCTCGCCGCTCGGGATCGCGACCATCAGCGTCGGTGTGGTCAGCATGGCCCCGCAACAAGGCATCTCCCCCACCGTCCTGATAGAGCGCGCCGACGCCGCGCTCTATGCCGCCAAGCGGAATGGCCGCAATCGCGTCGAGGCATACGAGGAGACGGCGGGCGGCGTGGCGGGCCTGCCGCTGCCCGTGGCCTGACGCTTCAATCCCGCAGGTCGCCCAGCACCCGCGCGAGGTTCCGACCGACCAGCGTCAGGGCGTCCTCCCAGGCGAACAGGCCGAAGCGATCGAATTCCGGCAGAAATCCGCCCTTCCCCGTGGGAATGGTCGCCGCACAGCGCAGGCTTCGGGGATCCGGCAGCGCCGCCACCGGCCAGCGGAAGAGTGCGAGGTGCTTTCCCGGCAGATAGCGATGCACCCCGAGCGCGACCAGCTCCTCCGCGCTGGCCGCAAGCCCGGTCTCCTCCCGCAGCTCGCGCAGCGCCGCGGCGAGGTGCGGCTCGCCCGGTTCGGCCAGCCCTTTCGGGATATCCCAGCGAGGCGAGCAGGTGGCGTGCCCAAGCAGCAGCCGTTTTCCGTCGGTGACGATCACCCCGCAACTGACGCGCTTCATACCAAGGGTCATAAGTGATGACCGTTGGTACTAGAGCAATATCGGTTAACTGGAATCGCTTTGCGCTGCCAGGCCGATGAAAGTGCTCGCAAAATTTAGGGTAGAGCAGGTTCGCCTCGCGCGAACATGCTCTATTCTTTGTTTGGCGCGCCGCCGCCCACCACCCCGGCGCGCGATACCAGCCAGGGGTCTGGGGTCCGCCGACCCCGGCGGGGTCGCCCCTGGCCTTCCTTTCTTGCCGGGGTCAGTAGGTTCGTCGCCCGACGACGGCGTGGTAGATCACCAGCACGATGATGGCGCCGATGATGGCGACGATCATGCTGGGTATGTTGAACCCGGTCACCCCGGCATAGCCGAACTGGGTGAACAGCCAGCCGCCCACCACTGCCCCGACGATCCCGAGCACCATGTCGAGGATGACGCCCTCGCCCGACTTGTTGACGATCTTGCTGGCGATGAAGCCGCAGATGAGGCCGAAGATCAGCCATCCGATAATCGACATCCGTGTCTCCCACGTTACGAGGGCGCGCGCGCCCACGCGCCTAGAACCGCATTGCCCGCGGCCGGTTCCCGGGGCGGCGGTCCGAAGCCGAATTCCGTTCAGACGTTGAAACGAAACAACATCACGTCGCCGTCGCGCACCAGGTAGTCGCGGCCTTCGATGCGCATCCGCCCGGCGTCGCGCGCCCCGGCCTCGCCCTTGCAGGCGACGTAGTCCTGGTAGGCGATGGTTTCGGCGGCGATGAAGCCGCGCTCGAAATCGCCGTGGATCGCGCCGGCGGCCTGCGGCGCGCGGGCGCCGCGCACCACCGTCCAGGCGCGCGTCTCCTTGGGGCCGCAGGTGAAGAAGGTGATGAGGCCGAGCAGGTCGTAGCCGGCCCGGATCACCCGGTCGAGGCCGCTGTCGGACAAGCCGAGCCCTTCGAGGAAGGCGGGGCGGTCGCCCTCCGGCAGCTGGCTGACCTCGGCCTCGATGGCGGCGGAGACCACGACGCAGCCGGCGCCCTCCGCCGCGGCGAGGGCGGCGACCCGGGTAGAGTGGGTGTTGCCCTCGGCGGCGGCGTCCTCCTCGACGTTGCAGACATAGAGCACCGGCTTGGCGGTCAGCAGCTGCAGGCGGCGGGCCGCTTCCGCCTGCTCGGCCGGGATCGCCGTGCGGGCGGGATGGCCTGCCTGCAACGCCGCCAGGATCGGCTCGATGAGGGCCGCCTGCGCCGCACTCTCGCGATCGCCGCCCCGGCCCCGCTTCTGCAGGGCCGGCAGGCGCCGCTCCAGGCTGTCGAGGTCGGCCAGCATCAGCTCGGTCTGCACCGTCTCGGCGTCGCGGATCGGATCGACCGAGCCCTCGACATGCGTGACGTCGCTGCTCTCGAAGCAGCGCAGCACGTGGATGACGGCGTCGACCTCGCGGATCGTCGCCAGGAACTGGTTGCCCAGCCCCTCCCCCCTGGAGGCGCCGCGGACCAGGCCGGCGATATCGACGAATTCGAGGCTGGTCGGCACCGTCTTCGCCGATTTCGCGATGCCGGCGAGCGTGGTCAGCCTGGCGTCGGGCACGGCGACGCGGCCGAGATTCGGCTCGATGGTGCAGAACGGGTAGTTCGCCGCCTGCGCCGCGGCGGTCGCGGTCAGGGCGTTGAACAGGGTCGACTTGCCGACATTCGGCAGGCCGACGATGCCGCAGTTGAAGCCCATCAGTTCCCCATCTCAGCGTGGTTCCTGCATCAGCCAAGCGATCTTGGTCATGAACTCCTCCGGCCGGTCGGCCGCGAGCAGCGGCGCCGCCTCCGCCACCGCGGCGAGCAGCGCCGCAAGGTCGTCCTCCTCGGCCCTGGGAAAGCTGCCGAGCACGTGGCCGAGCACCCGCTCCTTGCTGCCGGGATGGCCGATGCCGAGCCGCACCCGCCAGTATTCCGGGCTGCCCAGCATGCGGTCCATGCTGCGCAGGCCGTTATGCCCGGCCGCCCCGCCGCCGCGCTTCACCCGCACCTTGCCCGGTGCGAGGTCGAGCTCGTCGTGGAAGGCGGTGATCGCCCCGGGCTCGAGCTTGTAGAAGGCGGCGGCGGCCTGCACGCTCTCGCCCGAGCCGTTCATGTAGGTGAGCGGCTTGAGCGCGAGAACCCTGGCCCCGCCGACCTCGCCTTCCGCCGCGACCCCCTTGAAGCGGCGCCGCCAGGGCGAGAAGCGGTATCGGTCGGCGATCGCGTCGAGCGCCATGAAGCCGATATTGTGCCGATGGCGGGCCTGCCCCGGCTCCGGATTGCCGAGGCCGACCCAGAGCCGCACGGCCTTGACCGCGGCCGGGGGCGCCCGGCGATCAGCCCTTCTTGCCGCCCTTGCCGCCGCCCGACTTGCCGCCGCCGCTCTTTGCCGCGGGCGCCTTGGCTGCCGGAGCCTTCGCGGCCGGTGCTTTCGCCGCCGGCGCCTTGGCCGGGGCGGCGCCCTTGCCGGCGGGGGCCGGCGCCGGGGTCGGCGAACCGGCGGCCGCCGGCTCCGCGGCGGCCTCGGGCAGCTTGCTCGGCGAGGCGACGGTCGCGACCACGAAGTCGCGATCGACGATGGTCGGCCGGGTGCCCGCGGTGCCCTTGAGGTCCGACCAGCGGACGTTGTCGTTGATGTCGAGCGCGCCGAGATCGGCCTCGAAATGCTCGGGCACGCTGTCCGGGTCGGCGTAGACCTCGACGGCGTGGCGCACGACGTTGAGCACGCCGCCGCGCTTCAGCCCCGGGCTCACCGCCTCGCCGCTGAAATGCACGACGACGGCGACGCGGATCGGCTCGCCCGAGGCGAGGCGCTGGAAATCCACGTGCTCGGGCTTGTCGGTCACGGGATGCAGCTGCACGTCGCGGATCAGCGCGCGGGTGCTGGCGCCGTCCACCTTCAGCTCGAACAGCCGCGAACGCCAGCCGCTGCGGGCGAGCTCGCGCACCACCGCCCGCGGCTCGAGGGCGATCAGGGTGTTTTCCTGGCCGGCGCCGTAGATCACCGCCGGCACCTTGCCGGCGCGCCTGGTCGCCCGCGCCGGGCCCTTGCCGGATCGCGGGCGCGCCTCCGCCTCGATGGTGGTGAAACTGGCCATACCTTGCTCCTCGATGCCGGCGGCGGCGCGGTGTAGCGGATCGCCCCTGACGGAGCAAGTAAATGGGGTCTGGGGTCCCCTGACCCCAGCGGGTCCAGGGCGGAGCCCTGGCCTTGCTTACTGCGGCGGCGGATCCAGGTACAGCGGACTGACCAGATACCGCCGCAGCCAGAACCGCGCCAGCACGCCGATCGTGGCGCTGACCGGCACCGCCAGCAGCACGCCGAGGAAGCCGAAGGTCGCGCCCCCGGCGAACAGCGCGAAGATCACCCAGACCGCGTGCAGCTCCACCCGGTCGCCGAGAAAGCGCGGATAGATCACGTAGCCCTCGAGGATATTGCCCAGCACGAAAACGCCGGCCACCTCCGCGACCCCCGTCCAGGTCGCGAACTGCGCGCTCGCCAGCGCCAGCGAGGTCGCCGCCCCGGTGATCGTGCCGACATAGGGAATGAACGACAGCAGGCCGGCGGAGAGCCCGACGATCAGCCCGAGATCGAGCCCGACCGCCGAGAGGCCGACGGCATAGAACAGCGCCAGCGCCAGGCAGCACAGCGCCTGGCCGCGCACCCAGGCCGAGAGGATGCGGTCCACCTCCCGCGCCTGCGCCCGCAGCACCCCGGCGTAGCGGCGCGGCAGGCAGGCATCGACCCGCGCGATCACCCGCGGCCAGTCGCGCAGCAGGTAGAAGGCCACCACCGGCGTGACCACGGTCAGGGTCAGGACGTTGAACAGGGCAAACCCGCCGCCGACGATCCGGCTCAGCGCCGAGACCAGGAAGCCGAGCATCGCCCCGGCCTGGCCCCCCACGAGGTCGCGCAGATGCTCGTCGACGAATTCCGGGCCCAGCCGCTGCTGCAGATGCGCCACCACCTCGCGCGCCCAGCCCTGCAGCATCACCGCATAGGCGGGGATGCGGCCGAGCAGAATGGCGAACTGCGCCAGGATCAGCGGATAGAGCAGCAGCGCGAACAGCAGCACGGCGGCGATCAGGGTGGCGATCAGCAGCAGCGCCGCCACTGCGCGCGGCACGCCGGCGCGGGTCAGCCGGCTCGCCGAGGGGTCGAGGAAATAGGCGATGCCGGCGGCCGCGACGAAGGGCAGCAGCACCGAGGCGAACAGCTCGAGAGCCAGCCAAGCCGCCAGCGCGACCCCGGCCAGCAGCGCCACGCGCTGCGCCCGGGTGGCGTGCGGCACCGGCGGCCCGCCCGGCCTGACCTCGGGCAGCGGCTTGACCTCGGGGGCCGGCCTGACCTCGGGTGCCAGGCGCGTGGCGGCCTGCTCGTCCATCATCGCAGGCGCGCGGCAACCCACACATAGGCGGCGCCGGACGCCAGCGTGCTGGCGGCCACCAGCCAGATCAGCGCCAGCAGCAGCAGCGGCGCCACCGAGTTCTGCGGCGGGCAGAAGCCGGCGATCAGCAGCGCCGTCGCCACCAGGACGATCTGCAGCAAGGTGTTCAGCTTCGACACGTAGAGCGGCCGGATCGCCACCGGCAGGCCGAGCACCGCCAGCACCAGCACGCCGCCGACGATCACCACGTCGCGGAACACCACCAGGATCGCCAGCCAGTCCGGCAGCACGTGCACGCTGGCCAGCGCCACGTACATGGTGACCAGCAGCGCCTTGTCGGCCATCGGGTCGAGCACCGCGCCGACCGTGCTGCCCCCGCCGCCCCGCCGCGCCAGCCAGCCGTCCACCGCGTCCGAGGCGCCGGCCGCGACGAACAGCCAGAAGGCGATCGCCATGTCGTAGCGCAGCACCAGCCAGACGGCAGCCGGCACCGCGCAGAGCCGGGCGAAGGTGATGACGTTGGGCAGGGTGACAAAGGCGGCCGAGGCCGTCCCCGCCCGGACCCCTGCAGCCCCGATCGCCCCCGGCCCGCCGTCAGCCATCGGCACGGCGACCGGGCTGCGTTGCACAGCGGCTCTGCCTATGGTTGTGTCCGCGGCCGATCGACCTTGCACCGCGAAGCTCCCTCGGCGCCATCCGCCGCCCGCATCAGCCACCGGCAGGGCCTTGGACCATGGCGCAAGGCCTTAACCCATCGGGGGCCGTCATGACCAGCCTGACCTATCGCGACGCCGGGGTCGACATCGACGCCGGCGACGCCGTGGTGGCGGCGATCGGGCCGCTGGCCCGTGCCACCTCCCGCCCCGGGGTGATCGGCGGCCTGGGCGGCTTCGCCGCGCTGTTCGATCCCAGGGCCGCCGGCTACACCGATCCCGTGCTGGTCGCCGCCACCGACGGCGTCGGCACCAAGCTGCGCGTCGCCGTGGAGACCGGGCTGCACGAAACCGTCGGCATCGACCTCGTGGCGATGTGCGTCAACGACCTGGTGGTGCAGGGCGCCGAGCCGCTGTTCTTCCTCGACTACTTCGCCACCGGCGCGCTCGCCGTCGAGCAGGCGACCCGGGTGATCGGCGGCATCGCCGAGGGCTGCCGGCAGGCCGGCTGCGCGCTGATCGGCGGCGAGACGGCGGAGATGCCCGGCATGTACGCCGCCGGCGAATACGACCTCGCGGGCTTCGCCGTCGGGGCGGCCGAGCGCGGCACCCTGCTGCCCAACGGGGTAGCGCCGGGCGATGCGGTGCTCGGCCTGGCCAGCGCGGGCGTGCATTCCAACGGCTTCTCGCTGGTCCGCCGCATCGTCGCGGCGAGCGGCCACGGCTGGGGCGAGGACGCGCCCTTTGCCCCCGGCCGGACGCTCGGCGAGGCGCTGATGGCGCCGACCCGCCTCTACGTGCGCCCGCTGCTGGCGCTGCATCGCGCCGGGCTGCTGCACGCCGCCGCCCACATCACCGGCGGCGGGTTGCCCGGCAATCTGCCGCGCGTGCTGCCCGAGGGGGTCCGGGCAGTGCTCGACACGAAGGCGTGGCGGCTGCCGCCGATCTTCGCCTGGCTCGCCCGGGCCGGCGGCATCGAGCCGCGGGAAATGCTCCGCGTGTTCAACTGCGGCGTCGGCATGGCGGTGGTGGTGTCCGACGCGGCGCGGGCCGCGGCGCTGCTGGAAGCCGCGGGAGAGACCGTCCTCGAGCTCGGCCGGATCGAGGCCGCACCGGGCGCCGCCGGCCTGCAGCTCGAGCCGCCGGAGGACTGGCTGCGATGACGCAGCTTCCGCCGGTCGGCCGCGCCCGCACCGCGATCCTGATCAGCGGCCGCGGCAGCAACCTGCGCGCCCTGCTCGCCGCGGCGGACCATCCCGACTACCCCGCGACCATCGCCCTGGTGCTGTCCAACCGCGCCGAGGCACCCGGGCTGACGGCGGCGGCGCAAGCCGGCGTCGCCACCGCAATCGTGCCGCATCGCGCCTATGGCGGCGACCGCCCCGCCCACGAGGCGGCGATCCAGGCGATCCTGGAGCGCGAGGCCATCGAGATCGTCTGCCTCGCCGGCTACATGCGCCTGCTGACGCCGTTACTCGTCGAGCGCTGGGCCGGACGGATGCTCAACATCCACCCCAGCCTGCTGCCGGCCTTTCCCGGCCTCGACACCCACAGGAGGGCGCTGGCGGCGGGGGTGAAGGTCCACGGCTGCACGATCCACCTCGTCACCACCGCGGTGGACGACGGACCGATCCTGGCGCAGGCCGCCGTGCCGGTGCTGCCGGACGACACCGAGGCGGCGCTCGCCGCCCGGGTGCTGGCGCAGGAGCATGTGATGTATCCGCTGGCCCTGCGGCTCTTTGCGACGGGCCGGGCCGGGCCTCGCCTTCCGCCGGACGGCGCCGTGCTGCGCAACCCCTTGCCCGAGCCGACGAACCGGCCCTAGTTCGTTGTTTTGGCGAGCAACTTCACGAAGGGTGGGTTCCACCCGATCGGATGTTGCTCTAGAAGCCTGCGTATCTCCTCGCACAAGGCGGAGCGCCCATGGCCGACCACGCCCAAACCGCTGGGACCCATACCGCTGCGACCCAGGTCGCGGCCCCGGTGACGGAAGAGGCCTTCCTGGCCGACCGCCAGAGGTTCTGGGGCTCGTTCACCCGGTTCACCCTGTACGCGGTCATCGCCGTCATCATCGTGGTGGTCGGGCTCGCAATCATCACGCTGTAGGCGGCTCGCGGCAGGAAGCCCGGGACGAGCTGAGGCGGCCCGAGAACCCTCTCCAATCTTAGGCGGCAGTCAAGGTACGCTGGGGGGCGGGCGAGGCGAATTCGTTGTCCGCGGCGGTTGCCGGCTCGGCTTGCGGCTCGCGCATCATGTAGCCGCGGCCCCAGATCGTGCCGATCAGACCGTCCGCCCCGGCCTGCAAAAGCTTCTTGCGCAGCTTGCAGATGAACACGTCGATGATCTTCATCTCCGGTTCGTCCATCCCGCCATAGAGGTGGTTGAGAAACGCCTCCTTGGTCAGCACCATGCCCTTGCGCAGCACCAGCAGCTCCAGGATCGAATACTCCTTGCCGGTCAGGTGCACCGGCTTGCCGTCCACCAGCACCTCGCGGCTGTCCAGGTTCAGGGTCAGCGGGCCGACACGCAGGGTCGGCTGGCTGAAGCCCTTGCTGCGCCGCACCACCGCCTGCATGCGGGCGATCAGCTCCGCCTTGTCGAACGGCTTGCTGATGAAGTCGTCGGCACCCAGCCCGAAGCCCTTCACCTTGGCCTGCGGCCGGGACAGCCCGGACAGGATCAGCACCGGCGTCTCGTTGCGCGCCGCCCGCATCCGCCGCACCACCTCATACCCCTCCATGTCGGGCAGCATGAGGTCCAGCACGACAATGTCGTAATCGTAATGACGTACCAGCTCCATGGCCTCCTCGCCGGTATCGACCTGGTCGACGACGGCCCCGCCGGATTTGAGCATTAATGATACGCCACGGGCTGCTGTGAGATCGTCCTCCACGAGTAGAACGCGCATTTCGAGGTCTCCTGCTACCGACGCGTGTATCGCTACCACCTGCACGTGTGAATAGCTACAGAGTTTTCATGTTCCCCGTGTATTTTTTACCAATGCGCCCGCTTGCTGAACCACCGCGGAACCACGAATGAGACACGCCGCGGTGTGCAGCGTCGCGAGGCCCGCTGCCCGGCGCGTCCAGCGGGCCTGAACGGCATGCCGCGCGATCCCCAGGCATTAGATCCCCTGGCATGCGATCCCTTGCTGCGGCTGCGGCTGCGGCGTGCCGCGGTCGAGGATGCGCGCCGGGCCGTCGCCGCCTGTCTCGCCGGCGAGGCGGCGGCCGAGCAGTCGCTGGCCGCCGCCGAAGCGGCGATCGAGCGGGAGACGCAGGCCGCCACCCGGTCGGCGAGCGATGCCGAGGTCGAGCGTTTCGCCGCCTGGCTGAAGCTGGGCCGCAAGACCCTCGCCGCCGCCGAAGCCGGGCGCACCGCCGCCGCCGCCGGCACCGCGCAGGCCCGCGCCGCCCTCACCCTCGCCCGCGCCGCGCTGCACGAGACCGAGACCCTGATCGCGCAGCGTCAGGCGCCGCAGCCCCCGGAAAGCGACCGCCGCACACAGGCGGGGCACGACGAGCCCGGCTAGCTCGCCGTATCGGCAGCCGATGGCGCAGCACAGGCTTCTGTGCTCAATTCCGCCGCCACAAAAACAGGGATGACGGTTTGCGCATCGCGATGATCGGCGGCGGCTATGTCGGCCTCGTCTCCGCCGCCTGCTTTGCCGAGTTCGGCGTCGAGGTCGCGGTGGTCGAGACCGACACCGCCAAGCTCGCCGCCCTCCGCGAGGGCCGCATGCCCATTTACGAGCCGGGGCTCGACCGCCTGGTCGAGGACAACACCGCCGCCGGCCGGCTCACCTTCGGCGACGACCTGGCGGCGGCGGTGGCCGGCGTCGAGGCGGTGTTCATCGCCGTCGGCACCCCGGCGCGGCGTGGCGACGGGCACGCCGATCTCAGCTTCGTGTATCGCGCGGCCGAGCAAGTCGCGCGGGCGCTGACCGGCCATGCCGTGATCGTCACCAAGTCGACGGTGCCCGTCGGTACCGGCCGGCGCATCGCCGAGATCGTCCGCCACGCCCGCCCCGATCTCGACTTCGACGTCGCCTCCAACCCCGAATTCCTGCGCGAGGGCAGCGCCATCGGCGACTTCATGCGCCCCGACCGCGTGGTGATCGGCGTCGATGAGGAGAGCGAGCGGGCGCGCGAGGTGCTGCGCCGGCTGTATCGGCCGCTCTATCTCATCGAGGCGCCGATCGTCTTCACCGGCCTGGAGACCGCCGAGCTGATCAAATACGCCGCCAACTCGTTCCTGGCGATGAAGGTCACCTTCATCAACGAGATGGCCGATCTCTGCGAGAGGCTCGGCGCGGACGTGCACGACGTGGCGCGCGGCATCGGCCTCGATGGGCGGATCGGCCGCAAGTTCCTGCATCCCGGTCCGGGTTTCGGCGGCTCCTGCTTCCCCAAGGACACGCTGGCGCTGATGCGCATCGCCCAGGACGCCGGCGCGCCGTCCCGCCTGGTCGAAGCGACGGTGGCGGTGAACGACGCCCGCAAGTCGGTGATGGCCAGCCGCATCGTCGCCGCCTGCGGCGGTTCGGTGCGCGGCAAGACCATCGCCGTGCTCGGCCTGACCTTCAAGCCGGAGACCGACGACATGCGCGACAGCGCGTCGGTGCCGATCATCTGGCGGCTGGCCGAGGGCGGTGCGGCGATCCGCGCCTTCGACCCGGTCGGCATGGAGCCGGCGCGGCCGCTGCTGCCGCAAGCCGTGGCGTTCTGCCGCGACGCCCGCGAAGCGGTCGCCGGTGCCGACGCGCTGGTCATCGTCACCGAATGGAACGAGTTCCGCGCCCTCGAGCCGGACCGGCTGCGCCAGGCGATGCGCGGCACCGTCATCGTCGACCTGCGCAACATCTTCGAGCCCGCGGCGATGCGCCAGGCCGGCTTCGATTATCGCGGCCTCGGCCGGGCCGAACCCGGCCGATCGCGGCCAGTGCCCTGAATGGACCAGCCCTGAATGGACCAGCCCTGAATGGACCAGCCGGAAACGGGGGCGGCGGTCGCCCAGGCGCCGCTCTATCCCGACGTTCCCAACCCCGACCTGCTCGATCGCATCCCCGTCACCGCCCGGCTGGTGGTGGATGTCGGCTGCGGCACCGGCGCGCTCGGCGCGCACTACAAGCGGATCAACCCGCGGGCCCGTGTCTTCGGCATCGACGCCGAGCCGGCGGCGGCGCGCATCGCCGCGACCCGGCTCGACCGGGTGGCGCTGGTCGATGTCGAGCACACGCCGCTGCCCTTCGATCTCGCCGGGCAGGTCGACTGCCTGATCTACGGCGACGTGCTCGAGCACATGAAGGACCCCTGGCGCGTCCTGGCGACCCAGCGCAGCTGGCTGGCGCCCGGCGGCGTGGTGCTGGCCTGCGTGCCGAACGTCGAGCACTGGTCGCTGGTGCTGCGCCTGCTGCAGGACCGCTTCGACTACGAGAAGGACGGCCTGCTCGATCGCCAGCATCTGCGCTGGTTCAGCCGGCGGACCATGCAGCAGGCGCTGACCGAGGCCGGCCTGCCGCCCATCGACGTCGCCTCGCGGGTGTTCGACGCCGAGCAGGGACGCGCCTTCGTGGCGCGCATCACGCCCACCCTGCGCGCGCTGAAGGTCGATCCGCAGGCCTATGCCGGGCGCGCCCTGGCGTTGCAGTATGTCTGGCGTGCCCGGCGCGAACCGGTGCGCACGCTGCACGTGCTCAGCACCATGCTCGACCCGGTGGGCGGGGTCAGCCAGGTGCGCGTGGTCGATCCGATGCGCTGCCTGGCCGCCGATCCGACGGTGCGCACGCAGCTATGGGACGGCCGGGTGGTGCCGACCCTGGACCCCGCGACGCCGAAGATCCTGATCTTCCATCGTCCGGCGCTGACCGGAGAGGCCGGGCTGCTGATGCTGCGCAGCGTGGTCTCGCCGGACACCGTCGTGGTGACCGAATTCGACGACCATCCCGACTACATCCCGGTGCTGCAGAACCGCGAGGTGTTCAATTTCCGCGGCGTGCATGCCGTGCAGACCACGACGCCGCAGCTGGCGGCGGTGCTGCGCACGCAGAACCCGGAGGTCGCGGTGTTCCCGAACGGCGTGCGGGCGCTGCCGGACGTGCGCAACCACGCCCGTCCCGGACTCACCCTGTTCTTCGGCGGGCTGAACCGGGAGGCGGATTGGCAGCCGCATATCGGGGTGCTGAACGCGGCGGCAGCGGCGGCCGGCGAGCGGCTGCGCTTCACCATCGTGCACGACCGCGCGCTGTTCGACAGCCTGGAGACGCCGCACAAGAGCTTCACGCCGACCTGCGACTACCCCGCCTACATGCAATTGCTGTCGGACAGCGAGATCTCGTTCATGCCGCTGGCCGAGAACCCGTTCAACCGCAGCAAGTCGGACCTGAAGTTCATCGAGGCGGCTTCCTGCCGCGTCACCGCCCTGGCGAGCCCGGTGGTCTATGCCGAGAGCATCACCGACGGGCGCACCGGCGTGCTGTTCCATGGCGCGGAGGAGCTGCGCGGCAAGCTGCTGCAGATGGTGGCGAACCCCTCGGCGGTGCGGGCGATTGGCGATGCCGCGCGGGCCTGGGTGATCGAGCACCGCATGCTGGCCTATCAGATGCAGGACCGGGTCGCCTGGTACTGGTCGCTGTGGGAACGCCGGCGCGAACTGCACCGGGCGCTGCTGTCGCGCGTGCCCGAACTCGCGGCGTGAAAGAACGGTCCGAGGTACGCTGACCCCGGGCTACTCCGCCGCCTCCTGCATCGGCCGGGTCGCCAGATCGGAGAGCACCGGCAGCAGCACCGAGAGGTCCCGCTCCGCCTGGCACATCAGGAACGGCCCGCGATGCGCGATCGCCGCTTCCTCCTCCATCTCCGGCAGCGGCATGCCGTCCGGGCCGAGCGGCAGGGCGGCCAGGCCGAGATTGCCGTAGACCTCCAGCAAGCCCTCGCCGGCGCCATAGACGGCGGTGTCCATGCCTTCCTGCGCCGCCAGGTCGCGCAGCCGCCAGATCGCCGAGATGCGGTCGCTCACCGCGCCGGCGGGATCGCCCAGCCCGAGCAGCACGCGCCCGATGCGGCGGAACGGAATGCCGGCGCGCTCGGTCTCGCCCCAGACGATGCCGTCGGCGCGCGAGGGCAGGCGCCCGCCGATCGAGACGTAGCGCAGCCGCGCCTCGGTGCCCCAGCCGAGCCAGGTGACATGGCCCGGCCGCATCAGCCGCCAGGTCGCCAGCAAACCGAGCACGACGGCGAGGCCGATGCTGGCGCGCAGCGAGTTCGGCACCTGCGGCGACAGCACGATCTCCCACCAGCTGCTGGCCAGCAGGCCGCGCACGTGCCGCTCGAAATTGGCCAGCATCAGCAGGCAGACGACGAGGGCGAACAGCGGCACCGCGGTGGCGGGCTGCAGCTTGCCGCTGAACAGCCTGGTGTGCCGGTAGAAGGCGCTGCGGTACGGCGCCATCAGGAAGCAGGCGAGGATCAGCACGCCGCAGATCCACCAGCGATCGCCCTGCGCCACGGTGAAGGCGGCGGCGAGCAGCAGCAGCACCATCGTCGAGCCCCAGGCCAGGGTGACCCGCTGCGACAGGCCGATCGCCAGGACCATCAGCGCCGCGCCGATCAGCGAGGGCACGAACTGGCCGGCCTCGGCGGCCATGTCGGCGAAATCCGGATCGATCCAGGAGAAATCCGGCGGCGGCGCCAGCACGCCGAGCGAGAGCAGCAGGAAGCCGCAGAGCGCCACCACGCCGGTGCCGGCGGCGACGGCGAAATCCGGCTCGCTCCAGCGCCCGGTCGGCGGCGCGCGCAGGGTGCGCCGGCGCAGCAGGCTGCGGCTGCGCAGCAGGATTTCGTTGCCGGCGAACAGCGTGCCTGCGAGGAACAGCGGGATCACGTAATAGTAGAGCCGGAAAACCAGGATGGCGCCGACGATCGCCGGCGCCTCCATGTACGGCGCGAGGCCGAGCAGCATGGCGGTGTCGAACACGCCGATGCCGCCGGGCAGGTTGGCGGCGAGGCCGGCGCTGTAGCTCGCGACGTAGACCGCGAGGAAGCGCAGGAAGGTCAGCCCTGCCGCCGGCGGCAGCAGGGCGTGGAAGATCGCCGCGGTGACCGCGACGTCGGCGGTCGCCAGCAGCACCTGCAGCACCGCCATGCGAATGCCGGGGAGCGCGATCTCGTGGCCGAACAGGCGCACCGCCCGCAGCACGCGCGCCAGCGTCACATAGCCGGCGACCACCCCCCACAGCGCCACGCCGAGGCCGTACATCGCCAGCCTCGGCAGGTGGCTGCCGAAGAACGGCACGGCGCCCGGTTCGAGGAACAGGATGGCGCCACCGAGCACCATGCCGCCGAGGCCGAAGGTGAGGCTGCAGAACGCCACCACCTTGCCGATCTGCAGCGTGGTCAGCCCCCAATGCGCGTAGAGGCGGAACCGCACCGCCGCGCCGGAGACCGCGGCAAATCCGAGATTGTGCGACAGCGCATAGGCGCAGAACGAGGCGAAGGCGACGCGCCGGTACGACACCTTGTGGCCGGCGTAGATGGTGCCGAGCCGGTCGTACAGGGTCAGCACGGCGTAGGAGAGGATGGTGGCGGCGAAAGACAGCGCCAGCGCCCGATCGGGGATGTTGGACAATGCGGTGGCGATGTCCTCGATGCGCAGGCTGCGGAACTCGCGCTGCACGACGTAGATGGCGCCGATCAGCAGCACCACGCCGAGCAGGGCGGGCGCGTGGCGCAGCGCGGATGTCAGCCGGTCGAGGCCGGCGATCCTGGGGCCCTCAGGCCGCGTCGGCGGAGCGGGCGAGAGCAGCACGGATCAGCGCGATGGTTTCCGCGACACCGTAGATCGCGATGAAATTGCCGAAGCGTGGTCCTTCCTGCTGGCCGAGCAGCACCTGATAGAGGCAGGCGAACCAGGCCCGCAGCTCGGCGAATTCATGGCGCTTGCCGACCTCGTATACGGCACTCTGCACGGTCTCGGCGTCGGCGGCCTCGGGCAGTCCGGCGAGCGTGCGGGCGAGGTCTTCGAGGGCGGCGCGCTCGATGGCATCGGGCGGGCGGAAGCGTTTCGCCGGCCGGACGAAGTCGCGGTAATAGGCAAGCGCGTGTTCCACCAGACGCGCCAGATACGGCATCCCCTCCGGCGTAGCGTCCGGTTGGTAACGCCGGATGAAGCCCCAGAGAATTTCCGGAGTGTCCGCATTCACCACGCTCGCGAGATTGAGCAGCATGGCGAAGGAGAGCGGGCTCCGGTTGCCGGGCTCGCGGCCGGCATGGATGTGCCAGGCCGGGTTGGCCGGCCGCTCCGCCTCGGGCTGGCTGCGTTCACGCGCGGCATTGGCGAGATAGTCGTCCACGGCGCGCGGGATCACGTCGAAATACAGCCGCTTGGCGCGCTGCGGCGCGGCGAACAGGAACTGCTCGAGGCTTTCCCGCGGCGCGTAGCGCAGCCACTGCTCGACCGAGATGCCGTTGCCGCGCGACTTGCTGATCTTCTGGCCGTGCTCGTCGAGGAACAGCTCGTAGGTGAAGCCGACCGGCGGCTCGCTGCCGAGTATCCTGCAGATGCGGCCGGACAGCCGCACGCTGTCGATCAGGTCCTTGCCCGACATCTCGTAGTCGATGCCGAGCGCGTGCCAGCGCATCGCCCAGTCGGCCTTCCATTGCAGCTTGGCCGCGCCGCCGGTCACCGGCGTCTCGTGCCAGGCGCCGTCCTCCGGGTCGCGCCAGGCGACGGTGCCGGCGGCGACATCGATGCCCTCGATGCGCACCTGCATGACGCGGCCGGTGACCGGGTGGATCGGCAGGATCGGCGAATAGGTGGCGCGGCGCTCCGGCCCCAGGCTCGGCAGCATCACCGCGAGGATCGCGTCGTGGGTCTCCAGCACCCGCCGCAAGGCCGCATCGAAGTGGCCGGACGTGTAGTACTCCGTGGACGAGGCGAATTCGTAGTCGAAGCCGAACGCATCGAGGAAGCGGCGCAGCTCGGCGTTGTTGTGCGCGCCGTAGCTCGCGTGGGTGCCGAACGGGTCGGGGATGCGGGTCAGCGGCTTGCCCAGATGCTGCGCCAGCATCTCGCGCTCGGGCACGTTGTCGGGCACCTTGCGCAGCCCGTCCATGTCGTCGCTGAAGGCCAGGAGGCGGGAAGGCAGGCCGGTCATTTCGGTGAACGCGCGACGCACCCAGCTGGTGCGGGCGACCTCGCCGAAGGTGCCGATATGCGGCAGGCCGGACGGACCGTAGCCGGTCTCGAACAGCGCCTCCGTCTTGCCGGTGGCGGCAAGCCGCGCGACGACCTTCTGCGCTTCCTCGAACGGCCAGGCGCGGGGGATCGCCGGAGTGTTACGCAGTGTGTCGGCCATCGGGCGAAGCTATGAAAGGGCAAGTGGCCTGGTCAATCCGCGCCTTCCTATAGTGTCGGCATGAAGGCTTCCCTGCCGCACGCGCCGACGCTGCCTGAGCGCGCCACGGCGATCCTGCTGCCGCAGGCGCCGGCATTGGTCGCGGGCCAGGGCCGCGCCGCGCTGCTGACCGCTGATGGCGAGCTGCTGCTGCGTCCGGCCGAGGAAATCGGCCGGAGGCTGCGCGATCTGCCGCCGCCGTTGCTGGTGCACGCGCCGGCCACCCTGCGCCGTCTCGGCCTGCGGCCGATGCCGAGCTACGACCTCCTCGAGCTGTTCGCCTTCGTGCTGCCGGCGCGCGCCGCCTCGCCGACGCCGCGCGGCCTGGCGCTGGGGCTCGATCTCGACCCGCCGGCGGCTGGGCTGGAAGCGGCGGCGACGGCGCTGCCCGACATCGCCGCCGTGCTGCTGCGCCGTCTGGCCGCCGGCCGCGCCACCGCGCTCAACCGCGACGCCGCCGGGCTTGCCGCACGCATGGGCGGCCGCGGCCGGAGCGCGGGCTGGGCCTGGGCGCCCTACGTCCTGGCGGCGCTCGGCGAGCCGGACGCCGCGCCGTCGGGCGAGGCGCTGCGGGTGTGGAAGCGCCTGCCGGAGTGGGACGAGACGGCGCCGCTGCCGCCGCCGGCCGCGCACCCCGTGCCGCCGGCCGAGGCGCGGGCGCGGCTCGCCGCCATCGTCGGGGCGGACGCCGAGCAGCGGCCCGGGCAGTCCGACTACGCGGCGGCGGCGGCGGCCGCCTTCGCCCCGCGCGAGCGGCGCGGCGACCCGCATCTCGTGCTCGCCGAGGCCGGCACCGGCACCGGCAAGACGCTGGGCTACATCGCCCCGGCCAGCCTGTGGGCGGAGCGCAACCATGGCGCCGTCTGGATCAGCACCTTCACCCGCCATCTGCAGCGCCAGATCGACGCCGAGCTCGCCCGGCTGTTTCCCGAGCCGTCGGAGCGGCGCCGCCGTGCCGTGGTGCGCAAGGGCCGCGAGAACTACCTCTGCCTGCTGAATTACGAGACCCAGGTGCAGGCCGCGGACTCGGGCATGGCCCCGGCCGTCGTCACCGTCGCCCTCGGCCTGATCGCCCGCTGGGCCATGGTGACGGCGGACGGCGACATCCAGGGCGGCGACCTGCCGGGCTGGATCGCCGAGCTGTTCGGCGCGGCCACCAGCGTCGGCCTGGCCGACCGGCGCGGCGAGTGCATCCACGCGGCCTGTCCGCATTGGCGGCGCTGTTACGTCGAGCACACCATCCGCCGGGCCCGCGGCGCCGACCTGGTGGTCGCCAACCACGCCCTGGTCATGGCGCAGGCGGCCTACGGGCTGAATTTCGGCGGCGGCCTCGATGACGCGACGGTGCCCAGCCGCTACGTCTTCGACGAGGGGCACCATCTGTTCGATGCCGCCGACAACGCCTTCGCCGCCGAGCTGTCGGGCGTGGAGACCGCCGAGCTGCGGCGCTGGCTGCTCGGCGCCGAGGGCACCCGCACGCGCTTCCGCGGGCTGCGCGCCCGCCTCGAGGACCTGGTGGCCGGCCGGCCGGAGCTGGAGGCGCCGCTGGAGGCGGCGCTGCTGGCCGCCCGCGCCCTGCCCGCACCCGGCTGGTCGGCCCGCCTCGCCGCCGACAAGCCGGAGCCGCGCGGCCCCGAACTTCCGGCGCTCCAGCCCGGCGGCCCCGAGCTCGGCGGGCTGGAGGCGGGACGCGCCAACCCGACCGAGGCTTTCCTGCTCCTGGTGCGCCGCCAGGTGCTGGCGCGCCATCCCGGCAGCGAGGAGCCGGCGTCCCGGGGGAGCCTGGAGGCGGATGTCTTCCCGGCCGGGCCCGGGCTCGACGCCGCGGCGGAGCGGCTCGGGCGGGCGCTCGGCCGCATCGCCGAGCCGCTGCAAGTTCTGGCGAGCCGGCTGGCGGCGCGGCTCGACGATGAGGCGGAAGACCTCGACAGCGCCACGCGCAACCGCATCGAGGGCTTCTGCCGCTCGCTGCAGCGGCGCGCCATCGGCCGCCTGGCCGCCTGGACCGCCATGCTGCGCGCGCTGGCCGAGCCGCGGCCGGCGCCCGGCGAGCGGCCCGACCACCTCATGCTGCTCAGCCTGGATCGCCGCGATGGCGGTGATCGCGACGCCGGGATGCGCCGGCACTGGCTCGACCCGACGGTGCCGTTCGCCACCACCCTGGCCGCCTCGGCGCAGGGGGTGCTGGTCACCTCGGCGACGCTGCGCGACGGCGGCGCCGCCGATCCGGCGGTGGCGTGGGAGGTGGCGGAGGCGCGGGTCGGTGCGCCGCATCTGCCCTCGCCGGCGATGCGGGCGGCGGTCGCCAGCCCCTTCGACTATGCCGCGCAGACCCGCGCCTTCGTCGTCACCGACGTCGCGGCCGGCGACACCGCCGCGGTCGCCGCCGCCTATCGCGCATTGTTCCTGGCGGCCGGCGGCGGCGGGCTCGGGCTGTTCACCGCGATTAGCCGGCTGCGCGCGGTGCACGCGGCGATCGCCGCCGAGCTGGAGGAGGCCGGCATTCCCCTGCTCGCCCAGCACGTCGACGCCATGGACAACGCCACCCTGGTCGACGTCTTCCGCACCGAGGAGGCCAGCTGCCTGCTCGGCACCGACGCCATGCGCGACGGCGTCGACGTGCCGGGACGGGCGCTGCGTCTCGTGGTGTTCGAGCGGGTGCCCTGGCCGCGGCCGGACATCCTGCACCGGGAACGGCGGGTGCATCTTTCGGGCGGCGATCCGACGGGGTTCGACGATCGCGTCGCCCGGCTGCGCCTGCGCCAGGCATTCGGCCGGCTGATCCGGCGGGCCAGCGACCGCGGGGTGTTCGTGCTGCTCGACCGGCGCACCCCGGGGCGGCTGCTCTCGGCCTTTCCCGCCGGCGTCGCCGCGCGCCGGGTGGGCCTGGCCGAGGCGGTGCGCCAGACCGCCGCGTTTCTGCTCCCCCAGCCGTGACCGTTGCCGGCTTGATCTCCCGGCCGGCTTAACGCAGGGTCCGCCGGTCCGCCGCAGGAGGGAGTCGCGTCGCCATGCTTGCCCGTACCGGGCTCGATCCCCAGGAAGCCCTGGTCTGCACCATGGTGCTGGTCGCCGCCGCGCATGAGGGCATCACCGACCGCGAGATCGGCGTGATGGCCGGGCTGGTGCAGACCATGCCGGCGTTCCACAATTTCTCCAGCGACCGGCTGCAGGTCGCCATGGACACCACGGTGAACCTGCTGCGCGAGGATGAGGGGCTGTCGCATGCCGGCCGGATCATCCGGGAAGCGCTGGAGCCGCGGCTGCGCGAGACCGCCTACGCGCTGGCCTGCGAGGTGATCGCGGCGGACCGCTTCGCCCGGCAATCCTCGCTGCAGATGCTGGAATTCGTGATGAACGAGCTGGAGCTCGACCCGCTGGTCGCCGCCGCCATCGAGCGCGCCGCCCGCGCCAGGCATCAGCGGATATAGTTCAGACCAGCAGGCAGGGGCTCCGCCCCCACCCAAGGTATGGGCACCCCGCTGGGGTCAG
The DNA here is from genome assembly GCA_019240395.1 of Acidisphaera sp. Lineage (GTDB taxonomy): Bacteria > Pseudomonadota > Alphaproteobacteria > Acetobacterales > Acetobacteraceae > JAFAYA01. The sequence goes on from JAFAYM010000018.1 coordinate 27,765, forward strand.
CGGACCCCAGACCCCCTGACTTAAACCAGTTCTCGGAAGCGCCGACTCGTAGCCGTCATTCCGGGAAAGCGGGAATCCATGTGCGGCGTGGACCCCCGCTTTCGCGGGGGTGACGATCATGGGGGCGGGGGTGACGGTAATCGGTGCGGGGTGACGGTAATGGGGCGGGGGTGACGGTCATGGGCGGCGCCGGGAACGGGGCGGGCGGGCCGGCGTTGCCAGGATGCGCGCCGCGCCATGTGCAGGAGGGGCCGATGAGCGATGTGACACCAGCGAAGACAGGGCCGGCGATCAGCGACTCGGTGGACGAGGTGCAGGGCATCTTCCCGAGCGACGCGGCGCTGCAGGACGCGATCGGGCGGCTCACCCTCCTCGGTTTCGACCGCGCCGATCTCAGCCTGCCGGCCGCCTCGCCGACCGCCGCCGAGGCGACGCCCGAGCAGGGAGCGGAGGACCCGCACACCGACATCGACGACACCCAGATGCGGACCATGCACACCAGCATGGCCGGCGCGGCGGGCGCGATGGCGGCGGCCGGCATCACCATCGCCACCGGCGGTGCGGCGGCGGTGGCGATCGGCGCCGCCGCGGCGATCGGCGCCGGGGCCGCGGCGCTGGCCCACACAGCGAGCCGCGCCGCCGATCAGGACCAGCACGAGGACCGGGAAGCGGCGGCGGCGCGCGGCGAACTGGTGCTCTCGGTGCGGATCGCCGACCCCGCCAAGCGGCAGCCGGCCGAGGCGGCCATGCGGGAGGCCGGAGCGACCCGCGTCGAGCCGGTGGTGCGTGCCGCCGGCGCCATCCGGCCCGGCGCCTGACGGCACCGGGCCGGAGTAGTCGTTACGCCAGCTTGAGGTTGGTGGCGGCAGCCTTGCCGCGTTCCATGGCGACCTCGTAGCTGACCTTCTGGCCGTCATTGAGGCCCTTCAGGCCGGCCGCCTGCACGGCGGTGATGTGGACGAACACGTCCTTGCCGCCATCCTGCGGCATGATGAAGCCGAACCCTTTGGTCGCGTTGAACCACTTCACGGTTCCTACTGGCATCTCGGTCTCTCCCTGGAATAAGCGATGGGGGAATGCGCGATGGCGGGGACGCGTGGCAACGCCAGCGGCCGCGCGCTCGCACCGCTGCTTGGGGGGATAGGCGAGTTCAGGAGCCGGGCCCTGAAGCCGCCGGCGATGGGCTCAGGCGACCCGGAGATTGGTGGCTGCCGCCTTGCCGCGCTCCATCACCACTTCATAGGTGACCTTCTGGCCGTCGTTCAGCCCCTTGAGGCCGGCGGCCTGCACGGCGGTGATATGGACGAACACGTCCTTGCTGCCGTCCTGGGGCATGATGAAGCCATAGCCCTTGGTGGCGTTGAACCATTTGACTGTGCCGGTAGCCATCGCTGCGTCGTTCTCCGTCGAGTGCGCCGCGCACGGTGCGCGACGCGGATAGACAACCGGGCCTTTGGACGTCTTGAAGGCACTCCCAAGGGCCGAAGCCCATAAGGACCGAAGCGCGGTGACGGAGGCGCAGCAAGGCAAGCCAAAATACGATTGCGTCGAGCAGTCGGCCAGAAACGCGAACCGTTGTCAATTATGGCCGAGTGACATCGATCGGGCTCGGGTCCAACGCAAAAGGGCGGGCCCGCGGGCCCGCCCTCCTGTCGCTTGGCCGGAACGATGGATCAGAAATCCATGTCGCCCATGCCGCCGCCGCCCGGCGGCATCGGCGGGGCCTTCTTCTCCGGCTTCTCGGCGATCATCGCCTCGGTGGTCACCAGCAGGCCGGCGACCGAGCCGGCGTGCTGCAGCGCCGCCCGCACCACCTTGGTCGGGTCGATGATGCCGGCCGCCACCAAGTCCTTGTATTCCCCGGTCTGCGCGTCGAAGCCGAAATTGTACTCCTGGTTGTCCAGCACCTTGCCGGCGATCACCGCACCGTCCTCACCGGCGTTCTCGGCGATCTGGCGCAGCGGCGTCTGCACCGCCCGGCGGACGATCTCGATGCCGGTGCGCTGGTCGTCGTTCTCCGGCTGCAGCTTGGCGAGGATCTGCGAGCCGCGGGCCAGTGCGACGCCGCCGCCCGGCACGATGCCTTCCTCGACGGCCGCACGGGTCGCGTGCAGCGCGTCGTCCACCCGGTCCTTGCGCTCCTTCACCTCGACCTCGGTCGAGCCGCCGACGCGGATCACCGCGACGCCGCCGGCAAGCTTGGCCAGCCGCTCCTGCAGCTTCTCGCGGTCGTAGTCCGACGTCGTCTCCTCGATCTGCGCGCGGATCTGGTTGCAGCGGCCCTTGATGTCGGAGCCCTGGCCGGCGCCCTCGACGATGGTGGTGTTCTCCTTCTCGATGAGAACCTTCTTCGCCTTGCCGAGCATCTGTAGCGTGACGTTCTCGAGCTTGATGCCGAGATCCTCGCTGATCACCTGGCCGCCGGTCAGGATGGCGATGTCCTCGAGCATGGCCTTGCGGCGATCGCCGAAGCCCGGCGCCTTCACCGCCGCCACCTTGAGCCCGCCGCGCAGCTTGTTGACCACGAGTGTCGCCAGCGCCTCGCCCTCGACGTCCTCGGCGATGATCAGCAGCGGCCGGCCGGACTGCACGACGCTTTCCAGCAGCGGCAGCATCGGCTGCAGGCCGGAGAGCTTCTTCTCATGGATCAGGATGTAGGGCTGGTCCATGTCGGCGACCATCTTCTCCGCATTGGTGATGAAATACGGAGAGACGTAGCCGCGATCGAACTGCATGCCTTCGACGACGTCGAGCTCGGTCTGGATGCCCTTGGCCTCCTCGACGGTGATGACGCCCTCGTTGCCGACCTTCTGCATGGCTTCCGAGATCATGTGGCCGATCTCGCTCTCGCCATTCGCCGAGATGGTGCC
>JAFAYM010000110.1 GCA_019240395.1 Acidisphaera sp.
CCGCCGACATCCGCGAGCTGCGTGCAGGGCTGAAAGGGTTCGCCCCGGCCATGACGGGCCTCTCCGAGCGCCGCTGGTGCAATGCGCTCAGCCTGCTCCGGCGCGCCATAGCCTCCGCCGGGATCAGCCTGATCCCTGTCCGGTCGCGCGAGCCCTTCGCCTCGGAATGGACGGCGATCTTCCGGCCGCCTCTGGCCAAGCATGCCTGTATCGCGCTCTCCCGCTTCGCCCGCTACTGCAGCGAGCGCGGGATCACCCTGGCGGATGTGGACGACCGGGTGTTCCAGGCATTCGGCCGCGACATCGAGGCGGACAGCCTGGTCATGCACCCGCATACCGTGCATCAGCGCGCCGCCGTGGTGTGGAACCAGCTGGCCACCCTGCTTCCTGGCTGGTCCGGGCGGAGCGTCAGCGTCCCCGACTACCGGCGGACCTACATCCTGCCCTGGGCGGCCTTCCCGGCCAGCCTGCTGGCCGATGTCGAGGCCTATCACCACCATCTCGCCGGTCCGGACCTCCTCGAGGAGCGCGACTTCCAGCCGCTGAAGCCGGCATCCCTGCAGACCAGCCTGTATCGGCTGCGTGCCTACCTGGCCGCCCTGGTGCATCGCGGGCGTGATCCGCAGACCCTGCAGCAGCTGGGCGATGTGGTGCCGGTCGCCGTGGTCACCGACGGGCTGCGCTTCTTCCGCGACCGCGATCCGGACGGCTGGACCAGCCGCGCCTACGACATCGCCTGCATGATCACGCCGATGGCGCGGCACTGGGTCAAGGTCGAGCCCGATCACCTGAAGTCGCTGCAGGGCCTGTGCCGGCGCCTGAAGCCTCGACGTCAGGGCATGACGCAGAAGAACCGCGAACGCCTGCGGCAGTTCGATGACCCTGCGACCGTGGCAGCGTTCGTCAGCCTGGCGCCGCGGCTGGTGGCCGAGGTCACGAAAGCGGCCAGGGTGACCAAGAGGCTGCCGACCCGGGCGGAAGCGCTGATCGTGCAGACCGCGGTGGCCCATGAACTGCTTCTCATGGTGCCGATCCGGCTGAAGAACCTGGCCCATCTAGACCTCGACCGGCATCTGATCCGCACGGGCACCCCGACGCAGCTCTCTATCCCCGACGGGGAGGTCAAGAACGGCATGGGCATGGAGGCCATCCTGCCGGCGGAGACGGCCGGGCTGCTGGATCTCTACATCGAGCGCTACCGCCCGTTGCTGACCCCGGAGCCGTCGGCATGGCTGTTCCCGGGGATCGGCAACCGCGGCAAGAGCCTCGAGCGGCTGCGGGGGCAGATCAGCAGGCAGGTGAAGCGGAGCTGCGGGATCGCGATCAATCCGCATCTGTATCGGCATATCGCGGCGAAGCTGTTCCTGGACGCCAACCCCGGTGCCTACGGTGTCGTGCGACTGTTACTCTGCCACAGATCGCTCGGCACCACCACGGGCTCCTACTGCGGCACGGAGACCGCCGCGGCGGTGCGGCATTTCGACGAGCACATCCTCAGCCTGCGCGGCAATGCCACCCGGAGGAAGACCGATGGCAGGCGGTAAGGGGACCCGCCGTCCGGTGCTCCACCCCAGCCGGGATCCGGCGCGTCGCAGCCTCACGCTTGCGGAGTGGCCGGAGGCGGATCGGCAGGTCTGGCACGCCCTGCTCGAGCCCGGCGATGTGCTGGAGCCCGGCGGCGCCGGGGCGGGGTGGTCGCCGGCGACCCGCAAGGTCGTCCGGGCTGCCAATGGGCAGTGGCTGGCCTGGCTGCAGCGGACCGGGCGCCTGGACGCGGACACGGCGCCGACCGAGCGGGTGACGCCGCTGCAGGTGGCCGGCTACGTCAAGCACCTCGAGCCGCAGGTCGGCGGCATGACGATCGTGATGTACGTCTACCACCTCGGCTGCTTCTGCCGTGCCGCCGCGCCTGACACCGATTGGGCATGGCTCTCGCGCCTGGTGGCGCGGCTGAAGCGGCGGGTGGTTCCGTCGGTCCGCAAGCGGCCCAGGCTGATGCCGATAGGCGAGCTGTTCGCGCTCGGCCTGCGTACCATGCGGGAGGCGGAGGCGGATCCGGACGGGGCACCATGGCTCACGGCATGCCGCTATCGCGACGGGCTCATCGTCGCCCTGCTGGCGGCGCGTCCCCTGCGGCTGAGGAACCTCACGCAGATCGGGATCGGCCGTCACCTGATCCGCGGAGCCGGCGGCTACACCCTGCGGTTCACGGCCGCGGAGACCAAGCCGAGGCGCCACCTGGAGTTCCCGGTTCCGGACGCGCTGGTCGTGCCGCTCGAGCGATATCTGTCCAATCATCGCCCACTGCTCTGCGCTCGGGCCGGCGCCCGAAGCGGCGGCAACGGCGCGCCGTCCGGGACGCAGCTGTGGGTCTCGGGGCAGGGGTCCGCCATGATCGAGCGGTCGGTCTACCAGACCATCATGACGCTGACCGGGAACGCATTCGGCAGGCCGATCAACCCGAACCTGTTCCGCGACTGCGCCGCCACCTCGATCGCCACCGAGGATCCCGAGCACGTCCGCATCACCCTCAGCATCCTGGGCCACAGCACGCTGCGCACCTCGGAGCGCTCCTACAATCATGCGAATTCCCTCGAGGCGATGCGGCGCTACCAGCACCGGATCCTGCACCTGCGGGAGCAAAGCCGTCGCCTCAGGCGATGATCGCATCTGGCGAGTGCAGGATGCCGCCCCCGCCGGTTCCGGCATCCGGCAAGCGCGAGTTCTGCATTGAAACGACCCCGTGGCGATCCGGCCTGGTGCGGTCTGGGCAGGGCAGGGGGATGCGCGCCCGGTCAGGCCTCCCCAATCCTCGATCTGAAGCCCGCTCACGCGCGAGAACTCGGCGGTGTTGTGGGTGACCAGGATCAGGTCGCGTGCCCGTGCCTGTCCGGCGATCAGGACGTCATAAGGGCGATCGGCGTGCCGGCGGCCGTCAGCGTGGCACGGATATCCCCGGCATGCTGGGCGTGCGCGGCAATCGCGGAGATGGCGAAATCCCGCGGGGTGTGTCGGCGGATGCGTGCCAGCAGCTCGGCTTTGCCGGCCAGCAGTCCGATCACGGTATTGGCGTCGAGGAGGTATTTCAGCCGAAGAGATCCAGCGCCGGGCGCTCCTGCTGCGCCGGCTGGTCGGTCGAGGACTGCGCGAAGTCGTCGTCGACCGGCCCGACCAGCACATCCAGCCAGGCCCAGTCCCTGGTAACCGGTTCCAGGATCACCGCCGCCGGCTTTGCCCAGGAATGCGCTCGGCAAGCGCGGCTCGTGCGGGACAGCGAGACCCATCCAGCCGTGTCGAGGACGAGGCCTGGTTCGAGATGTCGGATACCACCAGCTGGACGGCGTGAGGCGCGGCGATCTTGTGGCGGTCGCCCTGCAAGGCGACCAGGGCAAGCCCCGGCCGCCCTCGTGGTGCAGTCGGATCATTCGGTGAACTCGCTTCCGTCATGGTCTGCCGATCACCGGCATGCTGATGGATGCCCCGCTGCTGCGGGTACCCATCGAATCCAGCTAACAGAGCTGGCCAAGCGCTCGTAGATCATGGTGGATAGCCGCAGACCCCGCGCGAGGTAGACTGGAGCCAGTCATTGGCCGTCTGGATGATGCAACTCTGGTCACAGTCAGCCGCGTCCTGGCGATCTTCCTGGGGCTGGCGTGAGACCGCGCATTGGTCTATTGTCACTGCCCATTCAGGCTGCCAGACGCAATTCCCGCCGGCAGCGCCGTAGCCGGCGGTCAAGCGCGAACCTGTCGAGGTCGAACGCAGCCGCGATTTCAATCTTAGGTTCGTCCTCAGCAAGGCGCATGATCATCAGGGCTATATCGCGCCCTATCTGAGGGGCGAGCATGATGACATCGCAACGAGCTTCGATGGCTGCCGCGGACCCATCCCGCGCCTGGGCGAACTGTTGAACTTCTTTCACGGTCAGGTCCTCAACCGGTACGGACACAACGGGACGCGCTGCGTTCTGACGCTTTCGGTTGCCTGCCGGCATATAGGCCGCCCGGACCGTCCGGACAGCTTCACGCACGATCTGACGCAGGAAGGCCGTGGCTGAGCCGCGTGCCGCGTCGAAGCGGTGTGGGCTCGCCAGAAGAGCGAGCATCGCCTCCTGCACGACTTCCGCCGGCTCAAGCGTTTGCCAGCCGCGCGTCACCCGCTTCACGGAACGGGACACGAAGGTTTCCACGACAGGGGTCGCCCGATCGCGCGCGCCATCTTTGCCATGGAGGAAGGTCAAAAGATGTGTTTGAAGATCTACAGAATCGTCAGTGCTGACGGTGCACATGCACGTCTCCCTCTGCATCGGTTACGTCCGCGTAGGACCGATGCAGCATCCGGGGGGACATGGCGGCTCATGGCCGCGCCTGCACTGCCTTTGCGTCATTGATAGTATAGGACCGAATCAAAGGACCTGAGCACCCGCCCGAAAAAATTCGGAGGTGGCCGGGGGCTCGGGCCTCGGCCCGAGCCCCGGCGGTCACTCCGCCGCTTTCGCCGCGACACCCTGCTCATCCGGTACTTCGCGAACGGTATCGCCCTGCTCGACTCCCGTTGGCCGCAAGGTTTGCGCTAGCACCTTCAGCGCATTGCCCAGGAAGGGGCTCCATTCGGCCTTACGCTGCTGTTCGTACCAGAGCCTCGTCAGTTCGTCCTCCGCCGCGAGTTCGGCCTTGGACAGCGCCAGCAGGAGTACGTCGACAGAATACTTGGCCTGCCCTGCCCCCTCCAGCTGAAGCAGCTCGCCATAGAGGGCCGCATAGAACGGATGGGACCGGTTCACGCGGGCGACCACCACCCAGCCGTGCTCCCACGCGGGTTCGTAGAAGGACCCGTTCGGGTCGTCGAAGTAGTCGACCTTGTAGGGGCGCCGCTTCGCCTCGGCCTCGATCGCCTGCCGGGCCTCCTCAATCGTCTTGGCGCTAATGCCGACGCGCTTTTGCGCTTCGAGCTCCAACTGCTTCCGCACCTTTTCTTGGTCTTGGGGCGGAACGTGCGTCCGCTTGCCGCGCACACTGTCTGCGAGGGCTGCCGCGCGCTCCGCCGCTGTCGGCTCATCGCTCGGACCAACCTTTGGTGGCTTGGGCTTTTCCCGCTTCTGCGTCTGCCAGGCATTCTCGCCGCGCAGCTTCTCATCGATCTTGAGCTTGGCCAGCAGCTTCCAGAAGTCCTCGATCGGACGAACGTTCTGCTTGTCATTGGCGATACCGAAAGCCTCATCGAGCTGCGGCTCGAAGCTGATCTCAATACCCCAGTGATAAGCGTACCCTTGCAGAAGTGGCCAATCGCCAAGGCCGTTGGCCTTGTCGCGCATCGAACGCGGGAAGGCATCGATGGTCTCGATCTCGCGCCCTGCACGGACAAAGGACATACCCCGGCGGGGCTTGCGGATCTCGAACCGCCGGTGCTCGTCCGTCTCGGGCTTCCGATACGCCCCGCAGTATTCGGCGAATCCCACGGGGAAGCGCACGATCTTCACCTTGATGGCTCCCACGGCCAGAAGGTTTGCGTCCGTCTGAACGATATCCTCGAGCTTCTCGACCTTTTCCAGATGTCGGCCACCGGTTTCCGGGTCACGGTAAAACCGGACCGGAATCAATTGGTCGAACGTAGTGGTCGCGCCGCCCTGGTCCTCCGGCATGTAGTAACGGGCACCGGACGTGACGAACAAGGGATCGACGGGGACCACCTTGGTCCCGTCGATATAGATATCGACGTTGCCGAGCATGTAGCGGTAGACCACGCCGAAATCCTCGACAATGTGCTCCCGCAGCGGCGACGCCATCCGATATGTCAGATTGTCGGGCATCTGCCAGAGGACGACCGTGCCGTGCTGGAAGGTCAACGCGTTGTCATCGAGGTAACGCTCGGCAAAGTCCGGCAACTCGGCCGTGACCGGTTCTTCAATGGTCTGTAAACCATGCTGTTTGACGTGTGACACGTCGAGGCATGCCATGCTGATCTGCTCGGCATCCCGCGTTTTCGTGTACACCTCCACGCGCGTGGTCTGGTTTATCGACGCATTCGGCAGGCCGAAGCCAAATTTCCCGATCGTGCCCAACTCTTCGAAGTGAGTGCCAGCTCCCCAGCTCAGGGCATAGCGCGCCATTACGGGCAGCATGCCCGATCCGTTGTCGATGAACGCTATAGCGGAGACGCTGTCCTGCCGTTGATAGGCCTTCAGTCGCTGTGGCCGGGCGAAAACGACATCGATCCGGGTCGCGGCAGCCTCAATGGCGTTGTCCGAGATCTCCCGGGCGGCAGCGGCCGTGTTGCGATAGTTGCTCCGACGCTGGGATTCTAGCGCGTGCTTCGAGTTGAACAGCGGAAACTCGAACGAAGTCGGCAAGTCAGCGAGGGCTTTCCTCTGGCGTTCGATTTCCAGAGCAAGGCGGTCGGTAATCATGGGGTTTCCTTCCAGGGGTCATGGCTGCCCACTTCCGTGTCGCAGCGCTGGTGTCGCCGGGGGCACTGTGCCCCTGACAAAAATGTCTATGCCCATCAAAAGTGGGCATGAGCGTGCCAACCCAAAAATTTCCGGGGCAGCACCGCGGGTTCATTCGAACGTTGTGGATTGGATTGAGCAGTCATCGGGGTCGCCAGGTCGCACCAATTGGGAGGGCGCCGGGCGCGTTGCCCTTTGCGCGGAAAGTCGAGCAGCTGCTCGTGCGCTGAAGGTTGAGTTCAGTCGCGCGAACAGAACGTGCCGCAGAGAGCGGGCGTCTTACGCAACATGCTCCCCAAACGCGAATAGATACTGACCGTTCGCATCGACCGGTAGCAGCTCATTCCTGATAGTCGACGGACCCAAGGTGCTCAGCCTTGAGAGAATTTCCGCTTTCGCGACGCGTGGCAGTAGCCAGCGTCTGCGCCAGGCGTCGCTGATGACGTCCAGCGCGCTGCCTGCATCATCATTCGGGGGTGCCAGGCCCATCAGCTCCGCCCGCGCATGGGGTTTCAGGGCGCAGGCGTAGAATAGCCGAGGTGTGGCATGGTGTATGATGTCATCGCTCTGGATGCCCAGCACATCTAGTCCTTCGCGTACCTGCCTTAGGCGCGGGCTGGTGCCCTCCCCTAGGCGGTTATTGATGCGTCTGGCCTGGTGCTCCTGCTCACTGAGTTCACGCAGAACCCGCACGGTGAGCATGCTGAGATGGACCGTGCCATAGCCGGCGGTCTTGTCCAGCTCCTGCCAGTCAATATCCGCGCCTAAGCCTGGGTGATCGGAGGCGTTCAGCCGCAAGCGGTTATATTGGCTGCTGCCCGACCCGTAGAGGCTGGTCGTCGTCAGTATTTTGAGATCGGCCTGCCGGCGCACGGGCCGTCCAGCCATCTGTGAGCTGATGATGCTCACCTGCTCCGCATAGCGTTCCTGCCATATTGCACGCACTTCCCGCGACACCATGGCGAGCGCCACTAGCTTGCCGCCCAAAAGCAGGTTGTAGGGCGCGACCGCGCCGCAGACGCTCAGGTCGGCGACCTGGCTGGACAGGCCCGCCTTGCGGATTTCCTGAAGGGCGATGCCGATAGCACGCAGGCCATGTGGGGTGCTCCGGAGCGAGGCCATCAGCTCGGAGCCATCCTGCGCCAGGTCCAGCTGACTGAAGGAACGCTTCGCATCGAGCAGAAGCGCCAGCGTCTCCGCACGCTTGCGGATGAATAGAAGATCGTCCGATGCAGTAAGCCAGTCGACATCCCTCGCCCCGCTCCTGGTCGGGTCATACTGCGAGCGGGCCGACCCCCGCTCTTGCATCGCCTCGGTATAGTGGTCCTGGAGCTGACGCTCGCGCTTGAGCGCAGCTCCCGCTCCCTTCTGTTCCAGACGAAACACGACACGTTCCGTGGGTTGCGCGATCTCGTCCGCCGTCACAAGGTCATCCCACCGAATATCCGCAATGCAGGCGTCGATCTGATTGATTAGCGCCCCGAGCGCTTCCACCGGCTCCCACTCGCCGGCATCGAGGCGCGCGAAGAAGGATTCGGGCGTCCAGCCGATCCACCGGTCGCGCGGCTTCGTGCGCAGCACCGGGCTCGCCAGCATGGCGATGCCCATCACCGGCCGCCCGGGCCGCGCACGATTGCGGATGAGCAGGGGTACCTGCCGGCCGGGCATCGACCGGTATTCGAGAGACCAGGTGTGCCGGAAATACCGCCACAGATCGAGCAGACGGATACCTGTCTCGCTGCACCGGGTGGTATCGTCGCAGAGCTCGATCTGCGGGTCTATGATGCCCCGCAGCTTTGTCAGTGCTGTCTCCGGCGGCATGGATGCCAGGGGACGCAGCACCTCTGCCAGTTCGGCACCCCGATCCACCAGATCCAGTGCCGAGCTTTTCCTGCCGCTGTTCATCGCCGAACGACTGAGCCGCTCGAGAAACCGGTGGACCGACGGCGTAACAAGCTGACGCTTCCGACCAATCTGGAGCGATTTGCGCAGCCGCCCTTTAGCTTGCTCGACGGTTTCCACACCCGATTTAAGACCCGGCGGCAGCAGCAGGACGCGGCTGCTCTCGGGGGTCACGGACCAGCCCTGGTCGATCAGGTCGGCGATCACTAGCGCCGTAGCACGGAGCTGAAGGGCCCATTCTTCCGTCCGCCAGTTGTCGCTCAGGGTCCGCAGCGACTTGGCGAGATCCGGTACCTGTTCATCTAGCTTGGTCTCGATATACGCCGTTAGGCTAATCATGACCCGACGCGGCAAGCGCGGGGCGATGATGCGCTTTTCTTGCTCCTTGCCCGGGTCAGGTGTCTCATGCTGCATGAATGTATGCCGACGTGCTGAATCGAAACCGGGCCACGAGGCCCGGTTTGACCGCCAAGATGGGATAGCCGGCTTTATTCGGCCGCTTTCAGCCCCATGTCGAGCGGCTCCGGTTCCTCGCGATCGGGGTGGCCGATACCCTGTGCGAGCTGAGCGAGTGCGTAATCCAGCTTCTTCGACCACTCCGGGACCTCATGGTAGTAGATATCACGCAGGTTTTCCGTCGTATCGAGTATGCGGTCGCCGATCGCAAACAGCAGGATTTCCAGCGCGCTGCGAACCTCTGGCGTGCTCTTCAACCCGGAATGCACATCACGGTAGAAGCGGTGCGCCGTATTCAGAAACAGCATCTTGGTGCCGCCGAACATGTCGACCCGGAAGAAGGGCGCGCCCGGCATGCTCTCGGTGGCCACCTTGTACATCTTCCCGCGCAACTCGAACTCCAGCTCCTGGCGAACCTGCTCGACAGGCTTGCCGGACACCCGGGCGCGACGCTCCGCTTCCTGCGCCAGGCCCTTTTCGCCGAGTTGCTGCTTGCGCACGACAATTTCGGGCGCCGGTTTGGGGGCCACCTCGGCCGCCCGTTCCATAGCCTCCTCAGAGGGACGCTGCTCCGTCTTCGACTTGTCCCGGCTGTCCCGGTAGACAGCCTTCTCCTCGTCGCGGCGCTTGCGCAGCTGCTCCAGCGCCTTCACCAGGCCGTTCTGGCGCAGGATGTCCCACATCCGGTCTGAGGGCACGACCTGCTGCTTCGAAGTTGTAACGTTGAACTCCTCGTCGAGCAGCGCCGGGAAGTCGATCTCGATCTTGATGTAGCGATCGTTGTTCTGGAATGTGGTGACATCGTTCTTGGTGATGACGTCGATGATGCGTCCCATCCTGGCAAAGATGAAACCGTTGTAGTCCTTCATCACGGCGAAGCGATCGTTTTGGTTCTTGCCAGCGGCGTCCTGCGTCTTGTCGACCGACCCGAAGGTGGGTGGCATGTAGGACAGGCGAACCGTAATCTGGCCCTCGACCTCACGCGTCTCAGGGTTGCGCACGTCGATGACGATCGGGTCCAGCGCCTGCGCACGGTCTTCGTCGAGATTGTACCAGCGGTAGCCAGGCGTCGTGAACAGCGGGTCAATCGGCTCCACCCGCTTGTCATTTACCCAGATGTCCAGATCCGCCCGGATGCGGTGATAGACCACGCCGAAATGCCGCAGCAGGTTCTCCTGGAGCGCGCCGGCCGTCTTCCAGGTCACCTTGTCGAGCTTCTCGATGATGACGACCGTGCCGTTCGCCAAAGTGCCCTGCGGGAAGTGTCTCTTGATGTGTTCCTCGACCGCGCGGGGCAGCTTCGCCTTGACTGGCTCCGGAACGACGATATCGCCGTCCGGGGTCGTGTATTCGCCGTCCGAAATCGCGTCGATGTCGATCGTCACGCTGTGCCATCCGGCGCCGGCCTGGCGCGAGTAGACCGTATAGCGCCTTCCGGTGCTTACGCAGGCGCTCGGCAACCCGTAACCGTAGCGCCCGAACCCCGAGCGGTCCCCTTCGCGGTGCGTGCCGCCCCAGGTCATGGCGACCCGGATCATGTCCGGCTCCATACCGTGGCCATCATCTATGACGATGATTTCGCTCGGCTTCTTGTCAGAGCGCGAGCCTTCATAGCCGAACAGCACATGCACATTCGACCCGCCGGCCTGCTTGGCGTTGTCGATCAACTCATCCAGCGCCGTGCCGGTGCTCTTGTAGCCAATGTCGCGGATGCCGCGGACAAATGCCTCTCCGACGGTTAATCCGAACTTGAACTTCTTGCGGCGCAGCTCCGAAACATACTGCTGCTGGGCCACGACGCTGGGAAGAATGGCGCTCATCGATGCTGGTCCTTGACTATGGCAACGGGTTTGCGTCGCCGAAGGCGCCCTGTTGTCAGCAGCCGGGCGCCAAACGCTGCTTCACGCCGCCTGCAAGGGCAGGCACGCGTCCTGGTAGGGTGACAGGGCGTGCCGCCCCCTTCTGAGTATCCTGGAAATGCTTTTGGAAATCGCGGCGCCACTGACGCCGCGGCTCCGGGCGATTTGAGCTTGGCTCTCCCCGTTCCAGAACGAGCGGACGATGATGTCCTGGTGCTGGGCCGGCAGCGAACGGACGAAGCGGCGGACGGCCTGAGCGGCGTCACCGGCCCCCAGCGCGTCCTCTATGGGAATGAACGGTGCGGCGATGTCGCCTACGGGCTTGCCGTCCTTGCCCGGCTCGGCCATCGCCAATTCGAACGAGATGACGGGGGCAAACGGAGAGTGATAGTCATAGTGATCCAACGCACGCATGGGTGCCCTCCAAAGTTAACAAACCGGAGGCCCACGACCCAACTGGATCAGCAAGTCCGCACAGTTTTCTGGCAGCGATTTCGCCACCGAGCGGACCTCCTATTAATAGGATAGCACGTTGCGGCAGTTCGTTAACCGCAGTTCCATGCCGCGAGGCCGGATTTCTGCGGCCTCGCAATCGGTAAGTCTCGTTGGAGATCTCTGAAGTGGGAGATATATACTGCCTATATTCGAGCCAGGACGGCGTTCCGAGATACATTGGGATGACCGAGGGTGATGCAGAAAAGAGCTGGAAAAAGCACATTGCTTCCGCCCTGGACTTAACGTCTGGTCAGCTTTACGACTGGATTCGAGACGTCGTGCGCCATAACGAATACGTCGGAGTCCATGTTTTGCAGTCCGACATTATTCCGGCTGACCTGGCGTTCTACGAGAGGTACTGGATCAGCCAGTTCCCCGACCTGTTCAACCTTAGCGGCAACGATACGCCCGCCAGCATGCCGACCGACGTAGCCCGCCAGGTGATACTGACGATCAAGGCGAACCTTGTCACTCAGGCCGACAGCCTCTGATGCTCGCGTGCTCGCCGATTTGCGCGAAGACTCGCCGCAGCCACGCTGGCCGAGTTAATCAGCCAGCGCACTCGGGCGGACTTGGCTGTCGCGATTAGCGCTACAGCCTGATTCCCTCGACCTCCTCGAGCGTTAACCCGCTCGTGGGTTGGTGGTGCGAGGGCTCTCAGGAGCCACCCATGGACTGTGCATGCGCCCCAGCGTGCCGCCGTTGATCGGCGTGCAGCCAAGGTCGGCAGGAAAGGTCAGATGGTCAGAACCTCACGAAACTGTGACATATAACTGGACTACAACAGCTTATTAAGCGCTGGATAACGTGCTATTAGATAGCCAGCAAAGAAGGAGAGAATGTGAATGACGCCGTGGGAAATCGAGCAAACCGTATTTGAGCTGGATGAAATCCGCATCGTCATACGGGCGAGCACTACCACGCAGCTTGGCTCCTATCAATACGCACGAAAGGCAGCTGAAAACGCCTCGATAGCCGAGTGGCTTGAGCAGCGCATCAAACCCATTATCAAGGGGCATGGCGTGGTTGTGGTCGATGGAAACGGAAACGTTCCGCACGGTCGCACGCGGCTATCTACCTTGCGAGCCAGCTACGAGAAACAAGGGGATTCGTAATGGCCTACAACCATGATCGCGCCGTTGGCTGTATGATTGGCTTCAACACGATCATCAAGGCGGTGAGATACGTTGAAGAGCACGATCACATCGACCCGCGTGCCTCACAGCACGTGCGCCGGGTGCTCAAGGTGATCTATGGAAGAGAGCTTTATAGCTACTACCGCCATCGTCGCCCAAGGCTCCGGCTCGCGAGATGATCAAGGGGTTGTTTTGGCGACCTCGCTTGGCAAACATATAAACGGCTGTGCTGCCAACGTGTGCGATGCGTGCCAAACCAAAATCATCCTGTTTGTTTGCTGGGAAGCAGGCGACAATCAGCGCTACAACCTGATCCGCTCGACCTCCTCGCGGGTGAGCCGTTCCCGTGTTCGGTCGTAGAGCTTGGTGGTGCGAGGACTCTCGTGTGCCGCCATCGCTTGCGCGTGCTCGAGCATGCCGCCATTAGCGAGGTAGGCGGTGATCCCGGTAGCCCGGAATGTGTGGCAGCCGATCGGCGCCGCAATCCCCGCCGCGGCCGCGCGCCGGCGGACCATGCGCCAGGCGTCCGCCTGCGTCATCGGCAGGTCCGACATCGTGTCGCCGCGGCGGCCGCGGCTGGTGCGGAACAGGAAGCCCTTGCGATCCTCGGCGATGCCGGCGGCCTCGATATAGGCGTGCAGCACCTCGGCAAGCGCGTGATGGCAGGGCATGGCGTGCTGCTTGCCGCCCTTCTCGTGCAGCCGCAGCTCCCAGCCGGCACCCTGCGATCGGACATCCTCGACGCGCATGGCGAGCGCCGCGCCGATCCGCGCGAAGGAGTAGGTCAGCGTCGCGATCAGCGCCCGGTCGCGCAGATCACGCACCCTTTCGGTCGGGATGGCGTCGATCAGCCGGCGCCATTCGTCGCCCTCGAGCACGGGCGTCTTGCCGGTCTTCACAACATGCTTCGGCCCGCGGACCGCTGCAGCCGGGTTCATTGGCACCACCTGGCCCATGACCAGCCAGTCGAACAGCATGCGGATCGCGGCGAGGGACTGCTTGACGGAGGGCGCGGCGGCCGAGAGCTGCAAGGTCTCGACATAGGCGCCGACGTCGTGCGGCCGAATGCTGGCGAGCGCCAGGCCGCGCTGCTCGCACCAGGCGAAGAAATGGCTGCAGGCACGGGCATAGGCGCGGCGCGTGTTCGGGTTGCGGATGTTGGCGGTGAAGAACTCGAGATAGCGCCAGCTCGCCGCGTCGCCGAGGGTGGCGACCAGCACCGGAACGACCGTGCCGGATGGGGTGGGGGCCGGCACAGGCGAAACTGCTGCAGCATTGCGTCGCACGAGGATGTTCAAGCACGCACCTCCAGCAATCCGATGCCGCCGGCAACGGCGGCCTGACGCAGCGCCTTGTCGTTCGTCGCGAGCGGCAGGGTTCGTCGGAGGGCGAGCTCGAGATAGGTGGCGTCATAGGCGGTCAGGCGATGCGCGCGCATCAGCTCCAGGACCGGCTCGGACCAATCGAGCGAGGGCGGCCCATCGACGATCAATGGCAGCGAGCGCAGCAAGCGCATGGCCTCCTGCAGCCCGGCCGCGGTTATCCGGCCGCGGCGCTCGGCCATCCCGAGCACGTTGGTGATCTCGACAAACCAGAGTGCCGGGACGACCGCACCGTCACGCCCGATCACGCCGAGAGCGGCGTAGCCCTCAGGTGAGGCCTCGTCCCGGAACAGCCATTGGCAGGTGAACGAGGCATCCAGCACGCATGCGCTCACGCCGCTCTACCGCCGGCCTTCGCTGATCAGGTCCTTGATGGCGAGCCCGTCGAGCGCGTGGTTCGCCGCGAAGGCGCGAAACCGGGCCACGAGGTCGTCCGCCGCTGCCTGGCGGTCCGCGTTCTGGTCCAGGTCCCCGGATCCGTCGGCTGAGATGTCCTCGGCCACGCCGTGATCCCTGAGGAAGCCGTCCAGCTCGCCGCTGGTGGCGAAGCCGAGGACCTGGCGCAGCTCGGATCGGGTCAGGCGGGCTGCGCGATACTCCTCGAGGGCCAGCGCCTCGACGACGCGGCGGCCGAGCTCGGCTTCGGAGCCGAAGCGGGCCGCCAGCTCGTCGGGAATGGGCAGGGTCACGTTCATGGCCGTGGAGCCTATCGCAAGGCCCGCTGGACCGCAACGTCACGCATGATAAAGGACGTTATCATTCTTAGCTGCATAGGTGAAAATTTTTCTCATGTAGATCATAAATTTCGGTTGCACCTTCCGGGAATTTAGCTAACAATAACTCATCATAATCCGAGGCGAGGAGATATCAATGGTTCCGGATCGGACTCTGCATGGAGACGAGCAGCACCGGCGGCGGGCCACTCTCGGCCTGTTCGAGGCCCTGGTGCTCGATCACGGCACCCGCGTGCGCTCGCACGGCGCCGATATCGTCTTCCTCGACAAGGCAGCCCGGAAGCGCCTCCGCCGCGAGATCGGCGGAGAGCGCGGCATGCGCGTCTTCGACCGCTACTGGAACGCCTACCTCGTGGTCGCCGACGACGGCCGGATCATCACGACCGGCCGGCGCACCCGCCGCGTGAAGCGGCCCTGAACCTCTCATCCCAATCAGACAAGGATCCACGCCATCATGGCAAAATTCGATATCGATCTCGCTCGCTTCGCTTCCCAGGTCGGCGCCTCTGCTGGCACCGACCTCCTCGGCAGGGACACTCTGATGCTCGCCCGCGAGGGCCAGCTCTGCGTCCAGTGGGCGCCCTTCGATCATATCCCGCGCACGGCGCGCCTGGTGATCGTCGGCATCACACCCGGGCGCGAGCAGGCGACCAATGCCCTGCGCGCCTTCGGTCAGGCCCTGCAGGCCGGCCAGCCACTCGAGGCCGCCCAGCGCCATGCGAAACTCGTCGGCAGCTTCAGCGGGCCAATGCGGGCCAATATTGTGCAGATGCTGGATTCCATCGGCGTCCAGCAGGCGCTCGGCGTGCCCACCTGCGCGGTGCTCTTCGATGCAGCGCATGAGCAGGTGCATTTCACCTCGGCGCTGCGCTACCCGGTGTTCGTGGACGGGGTCAATTACAACGGCAACCCGCCTTTGCTGAGCACGCCCCTGCTCCGCCAGATAGTCGAGACGTTCCTGGCCGAGGAGGCACAGCTGCTGCCCGATGCGCTCTGGCTGCCGCTTGGTCCCAAGCCGGCCGGGGCACTGCGTCACCTCGTGGAACTCGGTCTGCTTCCGGCGACCCGCGTGCTGGAGGGCATGCCGCATCCGAGCGGCGCCAATGCCGAGCGCATCAAGTTCTTCCTGGGGCTGAAACCCCGGGCCGAGCTGTCCCGCAAGACCCGTCCCGACCTGATCGATCTGGCGCGCGAGGCGCTGCTGGCACAAGTCGGCCGCCTTCGGAGCGCCTGACCGATGGCGGTCAGGATCACGCGGACGAACCCGCGCACCGGAAAGATCGAGCGCCCCTGGCAAAACCGGGACGGCTTCTTCGTGCTGGGCAACCCTGAGAGCGGCGCACAGAAACATCACGCCAGGTTCGCAAAAAGGGTCAGGACGATCGAGGATGTCGCCACGCTTCTCGGCGAGGGCTACTCGCTGCGCATGACCGACGGCGAGAGCCCGCCTTCGTTGATCTCGGTCAAATCCCTGACCATCGAGGAGATCGAGGACGCCGATTCCGCTTCCCTCTGGGCGAAGACGACCCCCGAACCACCATTCACGAAAGAGGACATGATGGCCGAGTTGCAGCGCGCCATGCTCGTCCAGGCCAACCAGATCGCCCATGCCGGCGATCTCTCGTTCGCCGCCGCCTTCATGGGTTTCGAGACCGAAAACCCCACCTATCCCTACTGCGAGGACGATCCCGGAAAGGTCGATCTGCGCAGGTTCAACGCCACTGGCTACCTGGACCGCGCCTACGACTACGCGTTCCAGGTAGGGCAGTACTGGCGATTCGGGGATGATACGGCCCAGGACGTGCGCGAGTTCATCCTCGGCGCAAATCAGCAGGCCAGCACCGGCGACAGCTCACCCCTGGCCGATCACGACAGCAAGTGCCGTCGCGCCGCCGATACCGCCTTCGGGCGGTGGAAGCTGAAGGAAGGTTCCGATCTCACGGTGCGGGAGCTGGCGCTGCTGGGCTTCATGACCGAGGCCGCAGTGCGCAACTCCCTGAGCAAGGAATCGATCAGGATCACGAAAGGCGACATCGACAATGCGGTCGCATTCGCCTGGCTGAAGAAGCGTCGCGATTTCATTCCCACCCGCACCGAGGAGGGACACAAGGAACGCTGGACGAGAGACTCCCGCTTTCTGCTCGATCGCCACGGCTTCGCAGATGCCTTCATGCAGATCCTGCGCGGCTACCCGATCACCGCCCAGGAACTCGCTGCCAAGGCCAAGGTGTCCCTGGCCTTCATCGAAGCTCTCGCGGCGGGAAGTCCCAAGCCCGACCTGGACGCGTTGCGCTTAGTCGGGGAAGCGCTCGACCTCGATGGCCCGCATTTCGCGGGAGTCGCAGTTCAGGCCGCACTACGCAGGGCTTGCGGGGTGGGGGACTCGGCGGATTCTTTGGATGTCTCGGGTCGAGGTAGACCCAATGGCTAATGCAGTCACTGCCTTCATACGGTCGCACCTGTCGAGCTACAAGTTGGTTGCGTGAGCACTGCCCCGCGCCTGCTGCTAGCGGCAACTCGGAGGCCGCAAGCATCCGCGCCATGGAACCGGGCCAGACTTGACCTCTTATGCAACGGACATAACACATCTATGGAAGTATTCTTATATAAGGGCTTAAACTAAACGACTGCATTTGACGATCCTTGAAATCTATTCGCAGTCTAACTATCTTGATCGAAGTGTCGAATTCAGAAGTCGTTTTGACCGTAAATGATGAATTTCCAAATTCATCAGTGGCTCCCGTTGCTGGGATTATATTAAACATATTTGCGATTAATTCTCCCTGAACACTAACCGGCGTTATTAGGTAGCCCGTGTTCGGCTTCGGGACATTCAGTTTGTCAAAGAATACGCTCCTTAAATGGAATTGCTTGGAAATCATTCTTTTAAGCTCAAATAGGATTTTTGTGTTCGGAACGATGCAACAGGATGTCGTGGAGGCACATTCAAAGTTATCCGGCACCGCTGTTACAAACACGTAGGTCTCGAATCGATCTGTAATTCGGTCATCTTTGGCCGCTGAGCATGTGTCAGCGGGCTTGGGGACGGGCTTTACCGGTGACGATCTGGCCGGTGAGACCGGCTCAGCGGCATTTTCTGCAGCTGAAGGGGGAACAGCATCTGCCGCTGTTTGCGCATGAGGCGGGGACACGCAACAGCATCCTCCCAAGTAACCGGCTGCTCCCATTAATGGCAACAGCCGAATGCCCTGAAGGCGCCGGCTCATCGTGCTGCGTGTCAGCGGGAGCTCTTACCCATAGCTTGATCAAGATACGCGTCAATTCGATCATCATCGAGTATCAGCGCCGTTGCCTTGCTATTCGCTAATGTCAGAGCTATTTGCCTAGGTGATCCAAGATCTTCAGTAAGCGTAATCTCACTGAGAGCTTGAATTCCTTTTCTGTACTGTTCTTCAGTAATCTGTCCGTCTAGATACCTATCGAGTAGTCGTTGTAATCTCGGTGCCTTCGCCGCATTCTCAGCGCTAATCCTTGCTTCTAGTACCTTAGCCTTTCTTGTGCTTACGCAAGCCTCGCTGTCGCCGAGCTCACCAAACAAGTTTTCTGTTGCTGCATTGCAGCTGACAGCGAGTACCATGGACAAAGGGGTTCTGACTACGACTCTACCAGTGTAGGTCAAAGTCTGATCGAATGTGATCGTCTGCTTAAAGTGTGCAGCACTGTAAGATCCATTCAGGCTGACGCTCCATCCAAACAAGGAGCCTAAGCCGCCGCCGCCGCCGCCGCCGCCAACATCTTGCGGTTGCGGATTTGGCTCAAATCTAAAGAAGGAATTCTCGCTAGTGTCATTCAAGGATTCCATAACTTTTTTTATTGCCTCGAATACCTGGCGGCCAAATTGCTGATTGTCGAGACTTCCTTCGGTAAACGAACAGTCAATAGTCTTCGTCCTCAGCAAGTCCTGGCTTATATTTGCAAATTCGGCTGATCCGATCCGAAACCAACCAAATGAGGCGCTACCGGAGAACCGAGAACGAACAGAATTCCAGACCTGAGAGAGATCCGCCCTGCAATGCGCGGTCCACGGGTCGCCTTGAAATTCAACATCTCCGCTGATATTCACTGCAAGTAAAGGATTGGATTGTATCAAGTCGTCGTTTTGGATCTTTTGAGCGAATGCTTGGGCGAACGTTCGAGATTGAGAAGTGCCGACGCTGAAAGCAAAGGCGCTTCCAATCTTAAAATCTTGCGGAAATGTAAGATCAGAGTTTGTTGCCGAAAGACCAAAGGCCGCCTGAGATATAACGGGCTGCACCGTAGTATGGGTCATAAGAACTGGAATGAGCTTTGGGTTCTCGACTCCGTACTTTGCCTTAATTTCTGCCACGAGAGCGGACCGTTGGCTGTCAGTTAGATCGATTGTCGCTCTTCCGCCCAGAACACCCCCAATTACGCTTTTGTTGAGACCACCATCTACCGGCACCAACATGGGTCGGCTTACGCCCCAGTACCTAAACGAGAAGTCTGTTAAGGTGTCGCCTACGGTGACAGGGACCACGCCAGGGACATAATAAAACTGAGTTTTGTCTGCAAAGTCCTGGTAGGCAATCGCCCCTTTAACACTAACACCGCTGGAGAGTCTTGGAGCAGAGAGGGCTGGAGAAGCGCCAGCGCTTGCGATAGCGGCAGCGATGATGGCAGTTTTTGCCAAGAACCGTAGTTTCATACCCACCTCCCCGATGTTAATGTGAGTCCTAGATGGCGCCGGAACGTTAGGCAAATGGGCGGCCATCTTCAAGGAAAGCTCCGCCTAAACCCAGGTGGGCGTCGCTGTCGGCCTGACGTTCCCGCGCCTGCCGACAGCAAGCTACGCTCCTCGCCAATCAGCCGCGCAACTTCGGCATCGATCTCCGTGGCGGCACGCCGATTAAGAACGTCTGCGCCGTTTCAGGGAACTGACGGCGCCAGATCCAGCACGCGCTCGTCGGCACATACTGTGCGCAGCGCCTCAGAATCCGCCAATGCCATCGATACCGGGCCGCGCGATAGCTACGGCCAGCAAAAGCGCGAACGGATTCCGGTCGCTAAAGACGTTCGGCATGCCGCAAGGCCGCGCGCGAGGTAGCGTCCGAGCTTGTGGTGGAAAATCGCTAACTGCGGCGGTGTAGGCGGAGGTGGCCATCGGATCGGCTGGCTAAGGTGGAGTTGCGAGACTTCAACCTGGACGCCGAGAGGACCCGATGACCGAGACCAGTTTGCCATTGGCCGAGCTGCTGGCCAAAGCCGGAGATGGCGACTTCCTGCGCAGCGTGGCGGAGGCGGTCGTGCAGTTGCTGATGGAGACCGACGTAGATGGCCTGACCGGCGCCGGACGGCACGAGCGCAGCGGCGAGCGCACGACCTATCGCAATGGCTACCGCGACCGAAGCCTCGATACGCGCCTCGGCAGCTTGCAGCTGCGGATCCCCAAGCTGCGGCAGGGCAGCTACTTCCCGCCGTTCCTTGAGCCGCGCCGCACATCGGAGAAGGCGTTGGTGGCCGTGATCCAAGAGGCTTGGGTCAGCGGCGTGTCGACGCGCCGCGTAGACGACTTGGTGCAGGCAATGGGGCTGGCGGGCATCAGCAAGAGCACGGTCAGCAAGCTGTGCAAGGACATCGATGACCGGGTGAACGCCTTCCTCGATCGCCCGCTCGCCGGCGAGTGGCCCTATCTCTGGCTGGACGCCACCTATCTCAAGCAGCGCGAGGGAGGCCGAATCACCAGCGTGGCTGCCATAGTCGCCGTGGCCGTGAATACGGAGGGTAAGCGCGAGATCGTCGGCCTGCACATCGGGCCGTAGAGGCGGAGACGTTCTGGTCGACGTTCCTCAAGAGCCTGGTCCGGCGCGGCCTGCGCGGCACCAAGCTGGTCATCTCCGACGCGCATGAAGGGGTCGAGGCAGAAACGCACGCTAGAATCACCGTTTTGCTGGTACTCCGGCGCCGCAGGCGATACACTTCCCGCGACTCTATGCCCAGACGCCGCCAGACACGCCCTGCCCGGCCACCCCCGATCCAGCTGCCGCTGTTCGCGGAGGCCGCAACCCTCGTGCGCATCCGCCCGGAGGAGAACGAGTGGCGCTACTACCGCATGGAGGTCTGGCCCGACCTGTTCGGCCGCGCCCTCCTGGTCCGCCACTGGGGCCGTATCGGCACCCCAGGGCGTATCCGTCTCGATCCGCACCGCGCCGCCGGCGCCGCCGTCAACGCGCTTGCCAAGCTCCTACGGACCAAGCGGCGCCGCGGCTACCAGGACCGCATACAGTGACCAAGCGGCCCATCTCCCGAAGCCGACGGCGAAGCGTGCCTCTTCCCGCCAGCCCAAGCCCGCCAAGCTCATCAGAAGGCGCAGGCTCTTCCTGGAGCCGCCCATCCGGAAAGGACGAGGCGCTGCTCCTGCCAGAGCCCCCTCCCCTCCCCCGCACTCCGGCATGGGCCTGCACACGGCGGACGGCGCGCGGAAATACCTGACGGCCGGGGAGCGGGAAGCAATGCGGAGACCTAGCTGCTAGGCTCTATGAACTATATTCGCCAAGCTACCGTGCCTGATCTTACACGCTCCGGGACCGGAGCCGGGGAAGGCAGTAAGGTTAAGGCTTCGTCATCCACTTTGACCTGAGCCTCTGGATGGGCCGAGAGGGCAAACGCGAGGGCATCTCGAGCATAAGCCTTGAACTGGCGTGGCAGGGCAAACCCTGCACCGAACTGCCTATAGATCGCGGGCCAGGGGACCAGCGTTGGCCGCGTGAGGTGGTGCAGCCTATATGCAAGCCAGATGTAGAGGTCGATCGCCATGCTGCGTCCCGACATCGCGCGGATCGCGCTTTCAAGCCCATGGCTTTCAGCTAGCTTGTGCATAGAGCGGCCGAGCTCGACCTCGCGGGATTTCGTCTTGAGAGAGCCCCGGTCCTAGGACCGGGGCTCCATCATCAGCTCTCCCATTCGACCGGGAGCCCGCGTTCGGCTGCCCGATCCTCGACCCACCGCTTCGCATCAGGTCGAGAGGCGAATCGTTCGAATGTGGGGCTGCGACTGGAAGCAACTGCAATGGCTTCCCGGCCATCATTGGTGGCATCGGACTTCATGAGATAGGTAGCCAAGAACTGGCCGTCGTCGGTCGGTGCAATTCGGGCGATGAGCCGGCTATCGGTAGGCATGGCACTCTCCATTTTTGGGGTAAAGGCATGCCAAGCGCCCACAGAGCGGCGCTGGCTCGTGCCATGTGGGATGACATCAGGCCACACGCCAGGGGGGCGCTTCATGACCGACGACCAGCTTCCCGCCATCATCCCGTCCCGCGCGCTCACCATCCCGAGCGACACCTATACAGTGCCGGCGCTGATCGCCCACGCTGGCGACGCGGCCGGCTGGCGTTATGTCGATTCTTCGCCGCCAACATTCGCAATCCGCACACGCGGCGCACCTATTCGCGCGGCTGCGGGAGATTCTTCAATTGGTGCGAGCGCCGCGGACTAACACTGCCGGCCATCCGTTCCTTCGATGTGGCGGCATGGGTCGAAGAGCTGCAGGAGAAACACGGGGCGCTTGGCGTGAACAGCAGCTCGCCGCGGTGCGGATGTTCGACTGGTTTGTCATCGGCCAGGTGATGCCGACCAATCCCGCCGCGGCAAGTGCGCGGCCCAAAATACGTGGTAACGACCGGCAAGACGCCGGTGCTGGACGGCGCCGAGTGGCGCAAGCTCATCGAGGCGATCCCGGCCGATACTGTGCGCGATCTGCGCGACCGTGCGCTGATTGCCACCCTCACCTTTCATTCGCGCGCATCGCCGCGGCGTTGAAGATGAAGGTCGAGGATCTGCGGCCGCAGAGCACCGCTTACCATGCATATGACCGCGGGCCCTGATGGAGTTTCGCGGATCGAGTCCCCGTGCGGATTCAGCCGTGCGGTTGCCCGGTGCAGCGGTGTGCCGGAGTTGAGAGCCGAGAGGGTCACCAGCCCAAAGGAGAAGATACCTTGATATTTTTTATCAACGTCATTGACAACATGATGCAGCGTCCTATCTCCAGGTGGTCGCCAACCTTGGGAGTTTGTCACATGACCGAGAACACAATTGCCGTCTTCACTGCCCGCAGTCCTCAACGGATTGTAGAAGAAGGGGGCTCACAGGCTTGGGTGCTTAATCCGCTACGTGCAAAACAATGCACATGGTTAGTCTGCACCCAGAACCAACATAATCCAGACCATGCTTTCTCAGATGCTACAGAACCTCATGGATCAGCGTTTTTAGTCGGGAAAATATCAGGCATAGTCCAAGAAGACGGCCCAGATGTTACCCGATGGAAGATAGCTATCAGCGAGTTTGCCCGCGTAGCTATACCGGACTTGTGGAAGGGCTGGCGCAATCCGGTGCGCTACACCAGCCTTGAGGAGCTAGGTATCAACGTGGAAGGGTTAGAGTTCGAGGCTCTAAAGAGCGGCCCAACTACCGTTGAAACGCACGCGCCCCGCCCGCGTCTGGATTTCCCGAAGGGGTTGACGATTGCCGCTGCCAGAGCCGGGCTGGCAGCAACCCTAGGCGTCTCCCCTGATGCTATCGACATTACTATCAGAGCGTGACCGGGAGGACCGCCAGACAAGCTTATTGTTTGTCTGGTGCGTCCCCGGACCAGGTGACCAGCCCTTCCTCTGCATCAATTCTCACGATGCAGGGTTTGCCGCCGGGGCGCGTCACCGATAGCGAGTTCTAGCTGCCCCGCTTTCGGCAGAGCGTGCCGATACCTGACCCGGTAGGACTTGGTCCGACCGGGCCCATACGCCACGAGTTCAAACGCCTCGATGCCGCCGGCGCGCACCAAATCCTGGAATGCGGACACAACATCCTCGCGAAAGCGAGCTCGGCGTTTAGAGTCTTCGGTTCGGTAGTCTCGGCCTATCAGCGCCGAGAGAGTCTCCAGTGGCACGTAGTCGTGGTCCGGTTGGCTGTCGATGTAGGGCCACCACGCCCGCGAGAAGTCGCCCTTGAGGCGGAAGTAGACGTCCGCCGAGACCGATACGAGGTTCTTAGCCTCGAAGGTCATGCGAACCCATTCGCCATACGCAACGCTCACTTCGCTGTCGAGGGAAACGCCCGACCACTCAATGGTTCCGATTAGGCCATCAGACCACCCCGCGGATGCGAGCCGTCCTCGTGCGACGGCAGTCTCATATGCACTGAAGGAGCCGGTGAACACTCTGACTGTGACAGACCGCAGCTCCTCGAAGACCCTGAGCGCGACAAGAAGGTTGTTCACGTGAGCGGTTAGACCAGACGCCAGGAGGATTTGGCGCCATGTGGTGTCCGTTCTGTACACAGCAGTTCTGGTTCTGCCGTCGGCAGCAACGGTTTCGAACCTACGCGCCCGAAGCCGGAAAAGCGCGATCAGAGCGTCTCGGTGCCGGGTTCCAAGCTCCCGGCCTCGGACTTCTACGACCGCGTGCGGGCGTACGACATAGACCCGCAGGAAGTCGGCGTCGCTGGACAGACCGTGACGGCGCGGAGCGAAAGCGCTGGTCCGAGCAAGCTTGGACGGAAGGACAGCGGGCTGGCGGCGGCCACGAATGTTGCGTCGCGTCCTAGCAAGGCGCTCCAGCCTAGCTTTTTCGGCATCGGACAGGCCGTCAAACATTCTACCCCTGCGATTCCCGACCATCTGCAGGAATACCATGATCGGGTGTGGATAACTAGACACGAATGGGAATCGCGCGGGTAGAAATGGGAATGGCGGGGGTACTAGAGGGAATTGCGCGGGGAACGACTCGCAGCAACCATCTGAAAATACTGACATATTTCGGTATAGACTCTATTGATATAGACTATTCTTAGACGCTGCTTCCAAAGGAGGGCTGTGGAAAACCTATCAGAGCTGGAAGGCAGTAAGGCTCAGTAAGAGGCTAGAAACAAGCAATGCATTGAAAAAAAGGGGGTTTTTCGGGAATCCCACGGGTAAGCCGCTGGGACCTCTACTAAGCCTCCGCGCGGTGAACGTGCGATGGAGAAAGTCTCAGTGTCTGTCCGAGAGGTTCTTGAGTCGGCTGAGTCTGTTGTGATTCGCTATCCCAGCACCGATTCGCTGGGAGGCCGCTATGTGGATCGACGAGAACCGTGCCCGGTATGACCGCAGCAAGCTGCGCTACCCGAGCGACCTGACGGATGCCGAGTGGGAACTCGTCCGGCCCTGCATTCCGTCGTGCAAGCGGGGCGGACGCCGGCGCACGGTTGATCTGCGCGAAGTGGTCAACGGGCGTGATGTATGTGCTCAGCACGGGCTGCCAGTGGCGCGCCGTGCCGAAGGACCTGCCGCCGCGCAGCACCCTGCATGATTATCTCGGCCTGTGGGAATGGGACGGCACGCTGGAGCATATGCATCACGCGCTCTATGCTGCCTGCCGCGAGCAGGCCGGCCGCCAAGCCAGTCCGACCGCCGCGATCATCGACAGCCAGAGTGTCAGGAGCGCCGAAAAAGGGGGGCGTCGATCGATCCACACGGCTTCGATGCGGGCAAGAAGATCAAGGGCAAGAAGCGTCATCTGCTGGTCGACGCCGAGGGCCTGATGCTGCACGCCATCGTGCACGCCGCCGACATCCAGGACCGTGACGGAGGCGGGTTGCTGGTGGCCACGCTGTTCGGCCTGTATCCGTTCCTGAGCAAGCTGTATGCCGACGCCGGATACCAGGGGCCGCGCTTCCAGGAGGCGGTGACGCGAGCGATGCGGCAGCTCGAGGTCGAGATCGTCAAGCGGTGCGACATGGGCCGGTTCGTGGTTCTGCCCAAGCGCTGGCTCGTCGAGCGCACGATCGCTTGGCTCAACCGCTGCCGCCGGCTTGCCAAAGACTGGGAGAACCACAGCCGCAACGCGCTCGCTTTTCTTCGCTTGGCGTCTATCCGACTGATGCTCAGAAGACTATGCAATCCCGCATAAACCTTCCGGACAGACTCTAAGAGCAGGTGGGCAAATTCGCCGCGACCTACGAAATCGAGGAGCCGCTATTCAGCTCCTCGAAGCGTCCATACTCGGCGCAAAAAGGAATGGAGCAACAACCAGAGAGCCGACCATGGCGCGGGTTGGAACAGGCTATTTGCAGCCAAATGCCCCCGGATCCGGTCAATCTGGCGCGCAAAGGCGCAGCAACCCACCTAGGGAGCATTCGAGGATCGCGGCTTCAACTGCCCTGCGCCCCTTCGCCACGTCGCACAGGAACAGCTCGCTTGCGGGCAGGCGGCAGTCAGCCAGCTTGCTATGAGCGAGCGCTTCCACGGCTTCCCTGTCCGGTGTGGCGACGCGACGTTCCATGTAGGGAGGGCAACCCTCTATCGGCATTTCAGAAGACCGGCGCGTCATGACGGCCGCGCTGAAACAAAGCGGATTATGCGTATTACGCGCCCGATTCGATCGTGAAAACGCTTCTCAGATGGTAATCCCTCGATCACCAGGCCCTGCCCTGCGTAGAGAGAGCTTGCCCAATGCTTATTTCCGTGTAAGCGTTTTTCTGTGTTTCCGTGAAGAGGATAATTTGCGTGATCGTGGGTGTGGTCAACCAAAAGGGGGGCGCGGGCAAAACCACCATCGCCCTGAACTTGGCTGCCGCCCTGGCTGAGCTGGGACGGCGCGTGATGCTGGCCGACGCCGACCCCCAACAGACCGCACAAGATTGGGCGGCAATTCGCGAGTCCCCGCCAACCTTCCAGGTTATCGGCATGTCAAAGCCGGTCCTGCACCGCGACCTGCCGAAGCTGGCGAGCAATTACGACCACATCATCATTGACTGCGCGCCCCGAAATTACGAGGTGGCCCGCTCTGCCATCGGAGCCGCCGATCTAGTGCTTATCCCGGTTCAGCCGTCCGGGGCCGATTTCTGGGCCAGCCGCGAGACGGTGAAACTCGTGCAAGAAATATACAGTTTTAAAGAAACACAGAAATCTGTGTTTCTGGTTTCCCGACGAATCGGACGAACGGCGCTAGGGCAGGGCATCAACGACGCTTTGGCTGAGTTCGCCTTGCCGATTCTGAAAGCAGGCACCACGCAGAGAATTATCTATGCAGAGGCCCTGACCGAGGGAACAACGGTTATCGAGAGCCAGCCCAAGGGAGCCGCCGCCGCCGAAATCAGGGCAATAGCCACTGAGATACAGGGGATCATGGCCGCATGAAGAAGGTCGCCACATTCAAGCAGCCTTCCCGGCCTGACCCAGAGGCCCTCGATCAGTGGGTAAGCCCCACCTCATCCGGTCCGCAGCCGAAAGCCCGGCCTGCAGCATCAGAGGGCAAGCCTGCCCGCTTAACCATCGACTTGCAATCAGAGCTACACGCCCGGTTCAAGGCTGCCTGTGCGATCAATAAGACCCGCATGATTGACGAGGTTCGCAACTTCATTAAGAACTGGACAGAGAAACACAGCTAAACGTGTTTCTGTGTCTCCGAATGCGAGGTAATCGCCCCTCCCCTGCGTCGATCGTCCCTTCGTCCGGTCCTCGCGGGTAAGACAAATCCCGTGGATTTCAGCTAGTTAGCAAGAGTGAAGGCACGCCAGGAGGACCGGCCGGTTGCTTCCTGCAGGATGCCCGCTTCGCTCAGCTGACGCAGTAACCCGAGCGCTGCTTGCGTCGTAATGCCGAGGCTCTTGGCCAGATCCCGCGCAGTGAGGATCGGTGCTCGCAACGCGGCGTCTGCCGCTTGCGGCAGACGCGACCGTGCCGTACGGCCGAGCGATCGCGTCGTCGCTTCCGCCCTTTGCAGCCTCGCGAGCTCGTCGAGACCGACTAAGGCGGCTGCTTCGACACAGGCCAGGAAATCCGCCAGCCATTCGAGCCCGACATGCAGATCCCGCCGGTAATGGCGCGCTTCCGGCGCCGACCAGAAGGGCAGGGGGATCGGCCGGGCATGCTTATCCCGCCACAGGCAGGCGGCGAGAAAAACCCCGTCCGGATTGCATGGCTCGATGGTCGAACGGCTCATCCAGTCGCGGACGGCGCGGCCGCAGCGGATGAGCCGCGGACCGCTAAAACCTTCCGTAAGCGCCAGCCAGTCGGCGATTTCCGGTTCCGCCAAGGCGCCACGACAGCCCAATGATTGCAGGGTTTCCTGTATCGCAGCGGCATCGGCGAGCGGCCGCCAAGTGCGTAGTTCCGCCAGCCGTTGCCACAGGCGCGCGAGACGTAGCGCCTGGTCGATGAAAATATCCGACGGCGCGGCCTCGAATTCGCCTTCCCGTGCCGTGGTGGCGGGGATTTGGCGACCGAGGCGGCCGGCGCGGAAGGCGGCGCCGTAGGAACCGGTCAGGCTGCGATCACGGAGTGCGAGGTCGTGGGGGTGAATCCAGACATGGGCATAACCCAGCCAACCGGCCGCTTCCCGGTAAGAGAGCCGCGCCAGCAGCCCTTCAGCTACGGCGGCAGATGCGGTCTCGGCACGGGTTTCGAGGCATGTAAGGGCCTCCTGGGCACGCGCCAAAGGCTCGAGCAGCGGGTGATGATAATCGGGTTCGACCGATTGCCGAGCGTGGGCAGGGAAGGGGGATTCGAGGTCGGCGTCGCCGTCGGTTTCCCACGGCGGCTGGAAGCAGTGTTCGTCCTCTGTCTCGGGGCTTTCCGGCATTTTGGGCTAATCCTGTAAGCAATTGAAAGGCGGGGCGACTTAGAACGTCTTGAAATCAAATTGGGGTTTTTCTTTCGCGTG
Source organism: Acidisphaera sp. (assembly GCA_019240395.1). GTDB lineage: Bacteria > Pseudomonadota > Alphaproteobacteria > Acetobacterales > Acetobacteraceae > JAFAYA01. The sequence goes on from JAFAYM010000110.1 coordinate 28,085, forward strand.
TTGGACGGTTCGACGCGGCCCAGGCAGGTGCCGATGGATGGCTCGTCTCCGTACGTGAGGCTCGGCTCGGCCCTCCGGCAACCCTCGTCTCTCATCGCACGACAGGGCAGGCCAACCTCCCCCCGGGGACATGACGTCTAGGGATGCTGCCCTGCTGCACCACCCTAGCAGCGAGCTGGGTCGTCTCGGCCAGCATGGACGCCGCCCGACGGTCCGCCAGCACGGGCAACGTGGCGCTTCGAGCTGTCGCCGACACCCGAACCGCTACAAGTTCCGCTACGGCTCAGTGGCAAGTGGCAGCCCCTCAGGGCTCCTACAGACCAAGGCACCCATAGGGCATGAAAATGTGGCAAGGGCGAGATACGCTACAAGCGCGGCTTTTGGGCCATCCCAGGACCGCCCTGCCGTTCAGCCCTCAAGAGCCTCGGCCAGGAGTACCCGCATCGAATTCCGCTGCACGAGGATCCGGCAAATCCGGCCAAGGAAGGCAGCGGAGCTTTGGATAGGGAGGCGAGCAGCCGCCGAGTCCTCCACCCCGCTCTACGGGCTTCCTAGGCGCTTTTAGAAGGGGGTGGGCCGGCGCCGACGTGGTATATCTTTATGCCATATCTTCGATGGGTGACATGGATACCGCCAAAGTCTTCTGGTCCGGCCGCTCGCAGGCGGTGCGGCTGCCCAAGCAGTTCCGCTTCGAGACCGACGAGGTCCACATCCGCCGGCATGGCCAGGCGGTGATCCTGGAACCCGTCGCCACGGATTGGGCCTGGCTGGATGCCCTGGTGGGGCCGATCGATGAGGACTTCGCCCAGGCGGTGATCGACCAGCCCGCAGAGCAGGAGCGGCCGGCGCTGGATCTCTTCGGCTGAAGTATCTTCTCGATGCCAATGCGGTGATCGGGCTGCTGGCCGGCAAGCCCGGGCTGCTGGCGCGCATGCGCCGGCATACGCCGCGAGATTTCGCCATCTCGGCGATTGCCGCGCACGAGCTGTTCTTCGGTGCCTACAAGAGCCGGCGGAAGGCCCAGAACCTGGCGCGGGTGGCGGGACTGCAGTTCGTGGTGCTGGAGTTCGACAAGGAGGATGCTCAGCACGCCGGCGACATCCGTGCCGCGCTGGCAGCCGCCGGCACGCCGATCGGCCCCTATGACGTCCTGATCGCCGGGCAGGCGCGGGCGCGCGGCCTGATACTGGTCACCCACAACACCGCCGAGTTCTCGCGCGTGAGCGGGCTGCAGATCGAGGATTGGGAAGCCTGACCGTTCCAAGGGGGTCAATCCCTCCCTGACCCCTCAGCCCCGGAGCTCGCTGGACACCATAACCCTCCAGCCTTCTCGATGCTGCCTTTGGCAGGGCTGCGAACGTCCGGTCGCCTGCAAGCTGGCGACCGAAGGCTCGGCCGAAGGTGACAGCCGGAAGCAGAAAAGTTTGCTGCGCCCGGAAGGTCGTGACGGCCCCCTGAAAGGACGGGCGCCGCAGTGGCGCCCTCCATCACAAGGGACCCGTGCTTTGCCAGATTTTACGATTGATCACCCCAGGTCGCTGACCGGCCATGGCCGGCGCGACGGGGCCGAGACTCAACAATCACGCGGGCGGCTCGAGGCCACGGCAGTCGCCCGGTCTCCACAGCTTCTCACCGTGAGCGAGGTCGCCGGACGCCTCCGGATGTCGACCAGGACCATCCGGCGCTGGCTGGAGCGCGGCGAGCTGCGATTCCACCGCCTCGGCCGTCAGCATCGTGTGTCCGAGGAGGACCTCATCGCCTTCCTCGCCAGGAACCGGAGGTGATGTCCTCCGGTCCAGAAGTGTCCCGCAATGACCAAACTTTCCAAGGCTTCGGTATTACTTGTGGTCCTGAAAGAAAAAACCTCAGGAACCATGGTAATCACGATTCTGGCCTGATTTCTTCTTCTGACCTCACGAGGCAATTCATGTCTACTCTGGCTGCATCACGTAAGGCAATCGCCGCCGGCAAGCACCCCACCCTGGCAACGGTGCTTGCCCACGTCCTCGCCGATCCGGCGCTGACGCTCCGACAACGGCAGGACCGCGCCTCCGCCATCCGCACTGTCACCAAGGCGCTCGGCCGTCCGCCCGACGAGATGTCCGCCGACATCCGCGAGCTGCGTGCAGGGCTGAAAGGGTTCGCCCCGGCCATGACGGGCCTCTCCGAGCGCCGCTGGTGCAATGCGCTCAGCCTGCTCCGGCGCGCCATAGCCTCCGCCGGGATCAGCCTGATCCCTGTCCGGTCGC